>DATDPS010000168.1:0-21166 GCA_035292625.1 Lysobacterales bacterium
TGCCAGCGGCTGATCGGCAAAGTCCCAGGCGTGCGAATGCTTGGTATTGAGGTAGCCGACGTCGGAGTAAAACCGGCCCAGGCGTAAGGCGAAACCCGCGGGCAAGGCCGTGGTCTCGACCCAGGCCTCTTCAAGCTCCACCACCGTTTCACCATCTTCGATGACCACCGGCACGGTGAGCATGGCAGTGAACTTGTCGTCCACATTGGCCGACATGACTATCTCACTCTCGGCCAGCGACAGCCCTTCGGGCGCGAGGCCGGCTTCACCACCTAAGGGAAAACCGGGGATGTAATAACTCTCCGGATCTTTACCATAAGACCAGGCCTGTCCTTGCAGCGTCACGCCAATGGCGGGGTTAAAGGAGTTGTCCCGCCCGGATGAAGTGGTGGTCGTAACGGGTGGCGGCGCCGCGGGGACCGCAGCATACTCCGGTTGTGTTTCTGCGGCTGGCGCATCCTGCACTGCCTGATTCTCCCCCTCTTCCGCGGCATCCAGCCGCCGTTCCAATTCCGCGATGCGGTTTTCATATTCCGTTCGTATGTGTTCAATTTCCTCGCGCAACAACTGGATTTCATCCTCGTTGCCCGGGTCGTCCGCCGCCTGTGCCAATGACACGAATGCTGCGGCCTGCAAAACCGAGAATAGTGCTGTAAGTAGGGCCGTCTTCATCTGAGCCTCCTCGAATGACATAAGGGAAACCGCGGCCTTGCAAGCCGGGTTGCAATCACTTCAGGAATCTAACTGACGGCAGGTGGTGCTCTGGGCTGGTGAACGTGGGTAGCGGGGGCAGGGACCTGAGTGGACCTGACTGGCAATGAGCGGGGTTCAGCCCGCCGTTCGATGGTAAACAGTTCGGAGGCGGGCAATGGTCCGGCTGGAGTTTGCCCCTGGCAAACACACCAGTCACAAGTGCCAACGGCGCTGCTGATGTGCGCCGTCGCGTGCCTCGCGAAAGCCACGTTACTTGCCACCAGCAGGGCAACAAGCAGCAGCTTATGGATGGCTACCGGACTACGCATCGGTGAATGATAGCTCATTTCTGGCCTTAAGCACGCGCTGGACAAAGATCTGCGCGAAAAACTCGCGGCCTGCGCTTTCATTCACGATCCCTTTCTTGAATCAGGATGGTGGCTTGACGCTATAATGCCAAGGCTGGTGCAAGCCACTCATCGAGCCGGAAATTACAGATGCCCGAACGCGAAATCATGGAATATGACGTCATCGTCGTGGGGGCGGGCCCGGCGGGGCTGGCAGGTGCCATCCGGCTCAAACAACTGAAGCCCGACCTGACGGTGGCAGTGATCGAAAAAGCCGCCGAGGTTGGCGCGCAAATCCTGTCCGGCGCCGTGATCGAACCCGCGCCGCTGGATGAACTGCTGCCCGGCTGGCGCGAAGCGCCACCGCCGGTTTGCCTGCCCGTAAGCAAAGACGAGTTATGGTTTCTGACACCCTCCCGGCGCTACCGGCTACCCACTCCGCCGCAACAGAAAAACCACGGTAATTTCATTGTTTCACTGGGCGCCCTGTGCAGCTGGCTGGCGCCCCAGGCAGAAGCATTGGGTGTGGATATTTTCCCCGGTTTCGCCGCTTCCGCTATCCTTTACACGGCTGCAGGCGCGGTGGGTGGCGTGATCATCGGTGACATGGGCGTCGGCCGCGATGGCCAGCCTAAGGACACCTACTTGCCGGGCATAGAAATTCATGCCGGTTTGACCATCCTGGCCGAGGGTTGCCGCGGCCACTTGAGCAAGCAGCTGATCAGCAAGTTTGGTCTCGACCGGGATGCACAGCCACAAACTTATGGCATCGGCATGAAAGAACTCTGGCGGGTGCAGCCTGGCAAGTCATCGCCCGGCCTGGTTCAGCATACCGTGGGATGGCCGCTGGATCCGAGCATTTACGGGGGCAGCTTCATCTACCACATGGACAAAGATCGTATCGCCGTGGGCTTTGTCACCGGGCTGGATTATGCCGATCCGGAATTTTCACCCTTCGAAGCTTTCCAGCAGATGAAGCATCACCCGATGATCCGTGATCTGCTCGAAGGAGGAGAAATCCTTTCCGCCGGCGCCAGGGCCATTGTCGAGGGTGGTTACCAGGCCGTGCCAAAAACCGAGGTGCCGGGCGCTATCCTGATCGGCGACGCGGCCGGCCTGCTCAACGTGCCAAAGGTCAAGGGCACCCACCAGGCCATGCGTTCCGGCATGCTGGCAGCGGAACACTTTGCCGAAAATGGCTCTGCGCAGGGCTTCGATGCCCGGTTGCGGTCGTCCGCCGTGATGCGGGAACTGCACCGGGTGAGAAACATCCGCCCCGCCTTTTACAAGGGCCTGTGGCGGGGTTTCATCACCGCGGCCCTGGAAACCATAACCCTCGGCAAACTGCCTCGCACCTTCGCGCTGCATGCCGATGACAAATCGCTGCGGAAAATCGATGGCTATAACCCGCCGGATCGCCACTGGGTGGAACGGACCATGCAGCCACGCGACCGGCTCGCCTCGGTCTATTTTGCCGCCACCGTGCACGAGGAAGATCAGCCGGTTCACCTGCAGATCCTCCAGCCGGACATCTGCACGACTCGGTGCATCACGGAATTTGACAACCCCTGTACGCGTTTTTGTCCGGCCAACGTCTATGAAATGGTCGAAGGCGAAAATGGCAAACGGCTGCAAATCAACTCGGCCAATTGCGTGCACTGCAAGACCTGCGACATCAAGGATCCGTACCAGATCATCAATTGGGTCACGCCCGAAGGCGGCAGCGGACCCAATTACCAGAATCTCTAAACCCCCGGCCGCGTACCCGGGAAAACCAGGAATCCGAGCATGAAGATACTTGTTGGAATCAAGCGCGTGGTGGACTACAACGTTCGTGTGCGAGTGCTGCCGAATGGCAGCGGCATGGATACCGAAGGCGTCAAGATGAGCATCAACCCGTTCGATGAAATCGCCCTCGAGCAGGCGCTCAGGATCAAGGAAGCAGGCCAGGCGACCGAAGTGATCGTGGTTTCCTGCGGTGGTGACGAATGCCAGCAGCAGCTGCGCACCGGCCTGGCCATGGGCGCTGACCGGGCCATCCAGATCAAGACCGATGCTCCATTGCAGGCGCTCAGTCTCGCACAGGCCTTGCTGAAGGTCGTGGAACGGGAACAGCCTGGCCTGGTCATTCTGGGTAAACAGGCCATTGACGGTGACAACAACCAGACCGGCCAAATGTTGGCGGCCTTGTGGAACCGCCCCCAGGCGACCTTCGTCTCGCGCATGAAATTGCAGGGTGAGACAGCCACCGTCACGCGTGAAATCGACGCCGGCCTGGAAACCATCGATGTGGATCTGCCCGCGGTCATCACCGTGGACCTGCGCCTCAATGAACCGCGATTCGTCAAGCTCCCGGACATCATGAAAGCCAAGCGCAAACCCCTGGACGTCCTATCGATTGAGGAGCTGGGCGTTGCGGTGGAAGGAAATCTCAAAATCGTCAAATTCGCCCCACCCCCGCAAAGACAGAAAGGGATCATGGTGGAATCCGCTGGACAATTGGTGCAGGAACTGAAAAACCGGGGGCTGTTATGAGCAGAACACTGATAGTGGCCGAACACGATGGCCACTCCCTCAACCTGAGTACGGCCAAGTGCTTGAGTTGCGCACTGGCCATCGGCGGCGACATCGATATTGTGGTCCTGGGCCAGGATGTGGCAACAGTCAGCCAGCAAGCGGCCGCGCTGGCTGGGGTCCAGAAGGTGATTGCAGTTGACGCTGCTCATTTGGCCCAGCCCCTGGCCGTAAACTGGGCGCCGGAAATCATCAGCCTGGCGGCCAGTTACAGCCATCTGCTTGGGCCTTCAACCACCCTGGGCAAAGACCTCATGCCCCGCGTGGCGGCGCTGGCTGGGGTGGGCCAGTTGAGCGACGTCATGGAGGTGCTCGGTACACATTCATTCCGGCGCCCGATCTATGCCGGAAATGCCATCATCGATGTCGTTGCGGCGGAAAACACACAAGTGGTGATGACGGTTCGCATTGCCAGCTGGCATGCGGCGGCCGAGGGGGGCAGTGCCGTGATCGAACAACGTCCGGCTACCGGCAGCGCCGCCAGCCACACCCGTTATGTCGGGATCGAATCCGCCGGCGGGGAGCGCCCTGACCTGCAAAGCGCGGCCAGGGTGGTGTCCGGTGGGCGCGCCCTGGGCAGCGCGGAGAATTTCCAGCTCATTTACCGCCTGGCCGACAAATTGGGGGCTGGCGTGGGTGCATCGCGCGCTGCCGTCGACGCTGGCTATGTGCCCAACGACATGCAGGTGGGACAGACCGGCAAGATCATCTCTCCGGACCTCTATCTCGCGTTCGGAATTTCCGGGGCCATCCAACACGTCACGGGCATCAAGGATGCTGGCACCATTGTGGCCGTGAACAAGGACGGGGAAGCGCCAATTTTCGAGGTGGCGGATATCGGCATGGTGGGGGATCTGTTCACCATCATACCGGAGCTCGAGAGGCTGCTTTGACCGCACTGCTCCGGGCCTGAAGTCTTGGCTTTGTCAGAGCCCATCTGGTCACCCGGGCCCGCCCGCCGGCAAACGGCCAATATCGCGCGTTTCATTGAGCTGGTCCGCACCGAACTTGACCCTGCGGTGCTGGACTTCTGGGACTTGCACCGTTACTCGCTGGCCCATCCGGATTCCTTCTGGCGGGCCGTGTGGGAGTTCTGCGGCGTGGTCGGAAAGCCCGGTGCGGCGACCTTGCGCCACCCGGAAGCCATGCCCGGTGCGCAGTGGTTTCCCGAAGCCCGGCTTAATTTTGCCGCAAACCTGCTGCGCTATCGTGATACTCACCCGGCTCTGCTGTTTCACTCGGAAACTGGCCAACATAGCGAATTGAACTACGCAGAGCTCCACTCCGCCGTCGCGCAAACCGCTGCGGCCCTAAGAGAGCGTGGAGTTGTCCCGGGCGACCGGGTTGCCGGTTTCATGCCCAATCTGCCCGAAACCGTGATGGCCATGCTGGCCGCCACCAGCATCGGCGCGACCTGGACGTCCTGCTCACCTGACTTCGGCGTGGCGGGCGTCGCTGACCGGTTCGGGCAGACCAGACCAAAAGTCCTGTTCTGCGCAAGCGCCTACAGTTACAACGGCAAAATCCATGACTGCCTGGAGAAAGTGTCCGGCATCTGCCAGGCCGTTGCCTCCATTGAGCACGTGGTGGTGGTGCCCTACATGAACCCGCAGGCGGACATCTCCCGCTTGCCCAACGCCTCCTGGCTGGGCGATTTTCAGGACCGCACCGCGACCGAAATCGAGTTCGCGGCCCTGCCTTTCGACCATCCGCTGTACATCCTCTATTCCTCAGGCACGACCGGTGTGCCCAAATGCATCGTCCACGGTGCCGGCGGAACGTTGTTGCAACACCTCAAGGAACTGGCGTTGCACACCAATCTGCGCCGCTCCGACCGGATCTGCTACTTCACCACCTGCGGCTGGATGATGTGGAATTGGCTGGTCAGCAGCCTGGCCACCGGCGCCACCGTGGTGCTCTACGAAGGTTCACCGTTCTATCCACGACCGGCCGCCATGTTCGACCTGGTGGATGAACTGGAGATTTCCATATTGGGTACCGGCGCCAAATCCATTTCCGCGTGGGAAAAAGCCGGCCTGAAACCGCGTGAATCGCACCAGCTCAATTCACTGGTCACGCTCCTCTCCACCGGTTCACCGCTGGCGCCGGAGGGCTTCGACTACGTTTACCGCGAGATCAAGCCCAACCTCTGCCTGGCCTCGATTTCCGGCGGCACCGACATTGTCTCCTGCTTTGTCCTGGGCTGCCCGATCATCCCCGTTTACCGCGGCGAATTGCAGTGTCCAGGCCTGGGCATGGCGGTGGAAATCCGCCGTGATGACGGCAGCCTGGCGGATATCGAAGAAACCGGAGAACTGTGTTGCAGCCAGCCGTTCCCGTCCATGCCGGTGTTCTTCTGGGGTGATGCGGATGGCAGCGCGTATCGTTCCGCCTACTTTGAAAAATTCCCCGGCATCTGGTCACATGGCGATTTTGCCAAACGCACTGCGCACCAGGGATATGTCATCCATGGACGATCGGATGCCACCCTGAATCCGGGAGGCGTGCGCATTGGCACGGCTGAAATCTACCGCCAGGTGGAAAAACTTGATGACGTGCTGGAAAGCATTTGCGTCGGGCAGGACTGGCAGGACGATGTGCGTGTCGTCCTGTTTGTGAAATTGCGCCAGGGCCTGCGGCTGGACGAATCACTCGCGGCCAAGATCCGCCAGCTCATCAGGCAAAACACCACGCCCCGGCATGTGCCCGCCAGGATCATTCAGGTCGCGGATATCCCGCGCACCATCAGTGGCAAGATCGTCGAACTGGCCGTGCGTAACGTCATCCATGGCCGTCCCGTGGCCAACCGGGACGCCCTGGCGAACCCGGAAGCGCTGGAGTTGTTCAGGGATCTTGCGGAATTGGGGTCAGAGTAAAATTTAATTCCCCAATTGCCGCAGGGCATAATCCAGCTCGTCGATAAGATCATCCACGTCCTCCACTCCCACGGACAGGCGGATCAAGCTGTCGCTTATGCCCAGTCGTGCGCGTTTGTCCGCAGGCACCGAGGCGTGGGTCATGATCGCCGGGTGGTTGATCAGGCTTTCGACACCGCCAAGGCTTTCCGCCAGGGCAAACAGTTTGCAGCGTTCCAGCATCCGCCGCGCGGCCGGAAGTCCGCCATGCACCTCGACGCTGATGATACCGCCGCCCAGACCGCTCATCTGCTGCATCGCCAGTTGGTGCTGTGGGTGATCTTCCAGGCCGGGGTAGATCACTTTCCGGACCGCCGGATGCTGCTGCAGCCAGCGGGCGATGGCCAATGCATTACTGGCATGAGCCTGCATTCTCAACGCCAGGGTCTTGAGGCCGCGCAGCGCGAGGAAACTGTCAAAAGGCCCCTGGATGGCACCGGTGGAATTCAACAGGAACCACAGGTTTTGCGCCAGCTCCTCGTCATCGCGCACCACCGCGATGCCACCGATCATGTCGGAGTGCCCGTTGAGGTACTTGGTCGCGGAATGCACCACGATGTCCGCGCCCAATTCCAGGGGCCGCTGCAGCATCGGCGTGGCAAAGGTGTTGTCGACCACCAGCAGGGCGCCGTGTTCATGCGCGATCTCCGCCGCGGCTGCGATGTCGACAATCCTGAGCATCGGGTTGGTGGGTGTTTCAACCCAGACCATGCGGGTTTCAGGCCGCATCGCCGCCCGCAGGGCGCCTGCCTCTTCCAATGCCACATAGCTGAACTGCAAACCGGCGGATCGCTCCCGCACCCGGTGGAACAGCCGAAAGCTTCCGCCGTACAGATCGTCGCCTGCCACCATATGAGCACCGCTGTCCAGCAGTTCCAGGACCGTCGAAGTGGCGGCCATGCCCGAGGCAAAGGCAAACCCGCGGATACCTCCCTCGAGGTCGGCGATGCACTTTTCATAGGCATCCCGGGTCGGGTTGTGACTGCGCGAATATTCCCAGCCTTGGTGATCACCGGGGCTGCGTTGTACATAAGTGGAGCTGGCGTATATGGGCGTCATGATGGCGCCGGTGGAAGGATCCGGTTGCTGGCCGGCGTGGATGGTCCGGGTGGCCAGGTGAAGTTTATCCTTTAAGCGGCTCATGGTGCGTGTTCTTCATCCGGTGGTGGTTAGGTGCAGGCCCTGATTTGTGCTTATCGGTCCGTTTTCCGCCGCAGGTAGTTCAACAGATCGACACGGGTGATCAGGCCGAGAAACTGGTCTGCGTCCATGACGATGGCAATGAAATCCTTGCTGAAAATCGGCATCAGCTCCGCCACCGGCGCGGACACGTCGATTTTGGTTAGCGCGGTGACCATGGCCGTATGGACTGGCTGGTTGAAATCCCTGCCCCCCTGCGCCACTGCGATCAACAGGTCCGACTCGTCCAGGATGCCGACGATGTGACCGCCCGCGATGACCGGCAGCTGCGACACGTCATACAGTTTCATGCGGCCGTAGGCGTTGGCCAGGGGCTCATCCGGGCCCACGGTGATGGTGTCGTGCGTTGCATACGGCCGGGCAATCAGATCCCTCAAGTCACCATGGCTTTCGCTTTCGATAAAGCCGAGGTCGCGCATCCAGAAATCATTGTACATTTTCGACAGGTAACGATTGCCGGTATCGCAGCAAAAAGTCAGCACCCGTTTCGCCCCGGTCTGTTCGCGGCAATAGCGCAATGCCGCTGCCAACAGCGTCCCGGTCGAGGAACCGCCCAGGATACCCTCGCGCTGCAACAGTTCCCGCCCGACCTGGAAGCTCTCCTTGTCGGGGATGGCATAGGCTTGCTTCACCCGCGTGAAGTCACTGATGGGGGGCAGGAAATCCTCGCCGATGCCTTCCACCATCCAGCTGCTGCTTTTAGCCGACAGGGTGCCCTCATTGATGTACTGCGCCAGGATCGAACCCACCGGGTCAGCCAGCACCAGTTCCAGCTGCGGCGCCTGGCGGGCGAAATAGCGCGACAAACCGGTTAGGGTTCCGCTGGAACCGACACCCAGCACGATCGCATCGAGTTGACCTCCCATCTGCCGCCAGATTTCCGGGCCGGTCACTTCCTCGTGCGCCCTGGGGTTGGAAGGATTGCCAAACTGGTTGATGAAATAAGCGCCATCGATTTCCTGCGCCAGCCGTTTCGCCAGGTCCTGGTAGTAATCGGGATGACCCTTGGCCACGTCCGAGCGGGTCAGAACGACCTCGGCACCCATCGCCTTGAGATTTGAAATCTTCTCCCGGCTCATTTTGTCCGGGATGACCAGCACCAAACGATAGCCCTTTTGTGCTGCCACCAGGGCCAGACCCAGCCCCGTGTTGCCGGCGGTGCCCTCGACCAGGGTGTCACCGGGCCTGATCAAGCCCGCATGCTCGGCATCCTCGACCATCTTGAGGCCTATGCGGTCCTTGATCGAGGCCCCGGGATTCTGGTTTTCCAGCTTGATAAAAAGCTCACACGGGCCGGTGTCGAAGTGATTGATGCGTACAACCGGCGTATTGCCGATCATCTCAAGAACATTGTTAAACACTGCCATGATCGGCTGTTCTCCAGTCCGCTCGACAATCGGGATTATAGACGCGCGGGTGCAATGGCGGTTAAAAAAATGGCCGGGTTACTGAACCCGGCCGTCTTGCAGAAATCGTTGCAGCGGGATCAGGCGCCAGCGGCGTCCATGATCCTCGCCAACTGGTCTTTGGCCCACAATTTCTCTTTCTTGAGCTTGATCAATGCCAGGTCTTCCATCGGAGCCGTGCCGATTTCTGCTGCCGTTACTCGCTTGTCCAACTCCTGATGACGGTTGAAGACGCGCAGAAACTCTTCATTCTCTTTCATCAGCTTTTCCATCTTTTCCTGGCGGTATTCAAACATTGCAGTCCTCCGAATCAATAGCAATACGTACCTGAAGCGAGCACCACGTGAAAGGGTGGTGAACGGCAGGGTGACTTTATGCTGGGGTTTTGGTAACGGAATGGAGCGAAGTTCGGTACGAGACGAGCAACGGACTGAGGCCATTACAGCCATCATCCGCGAACTCCGTTTTTGAATGGGTAAACCATAGCTACAGAACAACACTAGCGCAAAAATTCCCGGCCGGCAACCCCGTTTGGCATGGCGCTGAAAATGGACGAATTGTGGTTCGGGCTTCCTGATTCAAAGAACTTCTGCGGCGGCCCATGCAGAACGTCAATCATCCAGCAAAATCACGTCCACCCGTCGGTTTTTGCTGCGCCCTTCCTCGGTATCGTTGCTGGCAATCGGGAAATCTTCACCCATGCCAGCAACGGCGATGCGCGAAGCATCCACTCCCAGTGACTCCAGGGCGGACAGTACCGAATGAGCCCGGAGTTCGGACAGTTTCAGGTTGGCCGCGGCATCCCCCACCGAATCCGTGTGGCCCTCGATTCGGATCGCCTTACCGGGTTCGCTCTGCAGCAAGTCAACCACTTCGACCAGGCTGGTCTGGGCCTCAGTTTTCAGTTCTGCCTGGCCGGTTTCAAATAGCACGTCGCCAAGAGTAACCACCACGCCGCTTTCGGTTTGCCGCAGCTGCAGGTTTTCCAGTTGCCGGCGCAAGGACTGGGCTTGCTCGGAAGCCAGCTCTGCCTCTTTTCGCGCCAGCTGGGCAGCCGTCTCACTGGACTGCGCAAGCGCTTTGGCCTGGTCCGCCTCTTCGAGGGCCTGCTGCGCCGTCATGGCCGAGGCCGCCTCCCGTTCATTGGCTTCCTCGGCCATCAAACGCGCCCGCTCGGCATCTTCGGCTGTGGCTTGTGACATCATGCGCGCGCGCTCAGCCTCGAGGCGGGCACGTTCAGCTTCCATCTGGCTGGCGTGGATCAGCATTTTGCTGCGATCATCCTGCAGCGAGCGATACTCCGCCTCCAGTTGTTCACGCTGGGCTACTGCACGGGCTATCTGGATACGGCGGTCTGCCATGTAAACCAGGTGGATCCGCTGGGTATCGTCACCACTGGCTGTATCTGCCGCGCGCACCGCGCGCTCCGCTTCGCCCAGGGCTGCCGGTGCATGACTGGCCAACTCCGTATCGGATTGGAGTTCGATCAGCTGTTCTCTGAGCTGCTCCATCGCAAGGTCTTTCTTTGGGCTGCTGGCGCAGGCAGCCAGCGCCATAACCAGCAGGGCTGGAAACACCCAGTTTGCCTGGTTCAGTCTCACTGGGGCACCTCGCCAAACGTATTCTCATAATCCTCGCGCAAGATATCATTTGCGCGTGCCAGTTCGGATACCTGGCTGCGCAGTACGGCGGCCCGGGCCTTCTCGATCGCAAGTTCAGCGTTGATTTCAGATTGTTCGATCAGGTAGAAGGCCTTGTCATACTGTTTGTACTCCATACCTTTGCGCGCCTCTTCCAGTTTCTCCCGGGCAAACTTCAATTCCACCGGAGAGTACTGCTCCGCATCGGCCAGGACCGCTGCATCGATCGCCTGTTCCGCGCTGGCAAACGCGTCCGCTTGAGGCTTGGCGGTGGCGCAGGAAATCAGCAACAACAGCAGCAGGGAAAAGA
Source organism: Lysobacterales bacterium (assembly GCA_035292625.1). Lineage (GTDB taxonomy): Bacteria > Pseudomonadota > Gammaproteobacteria > Xanthomonadales > SZUA-36 > SHZL01. The sequence goes on from DATDPS010000168.1 coordinate 11,086, forward strand.
TGAGGTTTCGCATGGTGGCAACGGGCTCGGTGGACATTAGGCGGGATTATGACTGATGCATGGCATGGATTTATACCCCGGCTTTGGCAATTACCTGCTCAATGGCACCGAAAATGCTCCGGCCCTGTTCATCCAGCATCTCAATACGGATGGTATCGCCAAAGCGCATGAACGGGGTTTCGGCCTGACCGTGCGCGATGATTTCCAGCACTCGTTTCTCCGCCAGGCAGGATGCGCCCAGCCCAACATCCTGGTTGGCTACCGTGCCAGAACCCACGATGGTTCCAGCAACCAGGGGCCGGGTTTTTGCGGCATGCGCCACCAGTTGCGCAAAATTGAATTGCATGTCGTGGCCTGCTTCGGGTTGGCCGAACAATTCGCCGTTCAAATAGGAATGCAGCGGCAGCTGAACCTTGCAGTCCTTCCAGGCTGCGCCCAGCTCATCCGGGGTCACCAGCACGGGCGACAGGGCGGAGCGGGGTTTTGACTGGAGAAAACCGAAGCCCTTGGCCAGTTCACCGGGTACCAGGTTACGCAAGCTGACGTCATTCACCAGGCCTATCAGCTGGATATGGCCGGCTGCAGTTTCAGGCGTGCAGGCCATGGGCACGTCATCGGTGACCACAATCACTTCGGCTTCGAAGTCGATGCCGTAATCCTCACTGACTACCACCACGGGATCGCGCGGAGCGAGGAAACCTGCGGAAGTCGCCTGGTACATCAAGGGGACCGAATAAAATGAAGCCGGCACTTCTGCACCACGCGCCCGCCGCACCCGTTCGACATGCGGCAGGTAGGCGCTGCCATCCACGAATTCGAACGCGCGGGTGAACGGGGAAGCGAGCAAATTGAAATTCAGGGCGGAGGCGCGGGCTTGCCCGGCTTCGTTCAAGGCTTCGTACGCGGCGTTCAATCGTGGGGCGCAAGCAGACCAGTTGTCCAGGGCCTGTTGCAGCGTGGCAGCGATACCGTTGGCCGGCAGGTAATGGGTCAGTGCGCGATTGACGACGATCAAGGTTCCATCGCGGCCACCGGCCTTCAGTGAAGCCAATTTCATCGCATTAGTCTCCTGGCCTCCAGGAATCGACATAGCCGTCCCATTCGATCGAAACCGCGGCCGGGTCAATTTCAAGCGCATCGCGGGCATCGATCATCACTGCCACTTCGTCGGTAGCGGTGGACTTCTGCTCGAATGCGTTTTTCAGCGCCTTGGGATGCGGTCCGTGGGTGAAACCCACCGGGTGAAAACTGACCATGCCCGGATGAATGTTGTCGCGGCTGAAGAATTCGCCCTGGTGGTAGAAAATCACTTCGTCATAGTCGTCGTTGTTATGGAAAAATGGAACCTTGAGCGCGCCCGGGTCAGTTTCGAATGGGCGCGGCACAAAAGTGCACACCACGAAACGGTTGCCCAGAAACGTGCTGTGAACCGATGGCGGCAAATGATAGCGGTGGCTCATGATCGGGCGGATGTCGCGCCAGTTCACCCGCACCGGGCACAGGTCACCCTTCCAGCCGACCGCATCCAGGGGATTGAAAGGAAATCGAATGCTGCTCAGCCGGTTACGGCTCTTGACCTTGACCGTCCATTCGGACTCGTCCTGCTGATCGAGGAAAGCCTGGTCGATTGCCGGGGCATCCAACACGGCCGGGTCAAACAGGGCGTGCGGTCCAAGCAGGCCCTTGTCCGGCAGCATGTAGGATGAATTGGAGGCCTCGATGAGCAGCATGCGCACCGGCCGGTCGCATACCACGCGCCACATGGTGCTGCGTGGCAGAACGATGTAGTCGCCCGCGCGAAACTCGAGGTGGCCATAATCACAGTAGAGGTCGCCGGCGCCGCTGTGGATGAAGAGCAATTCGTCACCATCGGCATTGCGGGCCAGGTGATCCATGGACTGCGTGGATTCCCAGATGCGAAGCTGCAAGTGGTGGTTGAACAGCAGGCGCCGTGCATCCCAGGGCGAGGGGCCGAATTCCGCGAAGTGGGTGGTATCGAACGCGCGCGGCTTGAGATCGCCCTCAAAGCGAAGCCAGTTGGTCGGAGGGTGGCGGTGGTACATGTGGCTTGTCGGACCGAAGAACCCCTCCCGCCCCAGCTCACGTTCGAATGTGCCTGCTGGCAGATCACAATGGGCCTGCCGTGAAGCCTCGCCTTCCACCCGCGGGTGGGATATCCAGTTTTTCGCCATACGCATTACTCCCTTACACCATGCCTGGCCCGATTTAACTGCATCCTACCGGGCTTGAGAACTGCCTTTATGCGGACCTTTATACACTTTGTGAAAATCTCCGCAAGCAGCCTGCCAATGTCCGCCTCCGGCTTGCGCGACAGCACGGACCGGCGAAAACGCCCCCTGGGGAAAGGATTGAACAACCGACCCAACCAAATGTGCATATTAATTAATTCTAATATAACACCTGCTTCACCCGGGTTTAACAGTTCGCCAACGATAATGCGCGCCACTCTCTGCGGGTGCGGGTGTGAGTCGCGTGGCAATAACAAAGCTGAGCAGCGAAAAGGAATTCTGGCTGAAGCACCTGGTGTTACCGCTGCTGGTCTTTATTACCCTGGTAATAATTTTCGAGCTGTACCCCATCGATTTATGGCCGGCGGATCGATGTTTTATCTTTTGATCTGCATGGCCGTAATCCCGTCGGCAATTGCTTTTTTAAAGCATTTCAGCCAGGTACCTTGTCCCTGGAGCCTGATGAATTACGGCGCCACCCGTATCTACGGCCACAATTTGAGCTACCCGCTGGGACCTGGCCGGGGTGGGCATTGCTTTCCCTCCGGTCATGCCAGCGGAGGCTTCGCGCTCCTTGCGCTTTATTTCGCCGCCTATCCGCACGTGACCAAAAACGCCTGGAGGTTCCTGTTACCCGGTATTTTGCTGGGCACGTCGTTTGGGCTCGCACAGCAACTGCGCGGTGCACATTTCCTGTCCCACGACGTGTGGACGGCTTTCCTTTGCTGGTTTATGTCCTTGCTCATATTCAGCCTGTTTCAAGGTCGTTCCTGGCACATGCACCACTTGAGGGGGGCCACAAATGAAACCCGTTGAGTTGCTCCGGACGCTCATGCGCCCTGCGCTACTCGGGTTGCTGATGCTGGCCGCTTTATCCGCCTCCCGCCTGCTGCTGGTGGCCGTTCTTTGGGAGCGTGTATCCGCCACGGATGGATTTGCTTTCATCGTGCTCCAGGGACTCCGCTTTGACGTGATCCTGCTTGGCCTGTTGCTGGGCCCGCTATTCCTGTTCAAACCGTTTTTCCATACCGGTACGACGCTGGCGAAAGCCGGCTCATGGATCTGGCCCCTTTACCTGGGCCTGGCAGTTGCACTGGCATTTCAAGTCGAGGCTTCGACACTTTCTTTCATTCGCGAGTACGACAGCCGGCCAAACTTCATCTACGTCGAATACCTGTCGTATCCCCGGGAAGTGCTGGGCACGCTGATTGGCACCCACTTGCTGGAGTTGATTGGAGTCTCCAGCCTGGTGTTGCTGCTTTTCCTTGCCACTGCACGCTGGTTCCGCAACGATCCAGGCAATGAGCACAGGCTTTCATGGAAAACCTGCCTGCTGTCATTTCCTCTGATGGCCCTGGCGGTGGTCCTGGCGGTCCGCTCGACGCTCGATCATCGGCCAGTCAATCCCGGCGTCGCGGCGTTTTCCACCGACAGCATGGTCAATCAACTGGCGCTGAATTCCCCATACTCCCTGTTGTATGCGCTGTATGAGCACCATCGGGACAGCCAGGAGCAAGATCTGCACTACGGCGACATGGATGATACCCGGGCGGTGGCCCTGGTATTGGCCGATTTGGGTATTCCCGCCGCTTCAATGATCCAGGGATCCGAACCGACCCTGCACCATCACCAGCCAACCTTTCCGGCCGACAAGCCGCGTAACCTGGTTATCATTCTGGAAGAAAGTTTGGGCGCGGAATTCGTTGGCCGGCTGGGCGGAAAAAATCTCGCACCCCGCCTGGAACAAATGGCCGGTCAAGGGATCTGGTTCGAGCAGCTTTATGCCACAGGCACGCGCTCGGTCCGCGGCATCGAGGCCGTTGTAGCGGGGTTCACGCCCAGTCCTCGCAACAGTGTTGTGAAACTGATGGATACCCAGAATCATTTTTTCACCATGGGCAGCGCGCTGGAACAGCAGGGCTATCAAACCAGCTTTATCTACGGGGGTGAAGCGCACTTCGACAACATGCGGGGCTTTTTCCTCAACAACGGCTTCGATACAGTCATCGACGAGAAGGACTACTCCGATCCGGCGTATCGGGGTACCTGGGGCGTGTCTGATGAAGACCTGTTCAAAAAAGCTGACGAAATGTTCAGTGACGCAGGGTCACGGCCATTTTTCAGTCTGGTTTTCACCTCCAGCAACCACGAGCCTTTCGACATTCCGGATGGCCGGGTCGCAGCCGAACCAGGCGCCGAAGGTTTGCGGGAAACTGCGGTGAAGTACGCGGACTACGCACTGGGGGAGTTTCTGCAAAAGGCCAGGAGATCGGCCTACTGGAACGACACGGTCTTTCTCATCATTGCCGACCATAATTCGAGAGTGTATGGGGAGCAGCTGATTCCCATCGAACGCTTCCATATTCCGGGGCTGATCGTCGGTGGCCCGGTTGCCGCGCGCGTCATTCCAGGCATCAGCAGCCAGATAGACATGCTGCCTACTCTGCTCTCACTGATCGGCGCCAGCGCCGACATTCCTGCCCTGGGGCATGATTTGACGCGACCAGAGTATTACCAGGGCGCGGGGCGCGCCATGATGCAATTCAACCGGATCGAGGCCTTGATGGTGCCCGGCAGGGTGGTCGTGCTGCAGCCAGAATTACCGCCCACCTTTTTCCTGTACGAGGCCGGCGGGCCTTTGCTGCCGGATCCAGCACCCAATCCGGACCTGGAACAAACGGCCCTGGCTTATTTCGCGATCGGCCCGGCGATGATCCGCAACCATTGGTATTCCGATTCCCCACTTGCTGCCGCGGGGGCACACTGACTGACCGCCTTGGTGAAATATGCGGGTTAGCGCCTGTTCGCAACCTGGACCCCTCCCGGTCGGCCGTGTCGCCTGTTGGCCGTGTCGCCTTGCCTGACGGGGTAAGTTCTGGTATAAATCAACGGCTTTTTTGGGCCCTACAGGGGCACCAGGCACACGCGGCATGTCATGCGGCTGGCAACAGCCCTGCCTGCATGCCAAATACGCACATGCACCGCAACGGTTCAGAGGGGTGCCCGGAAACGGGTCTCTGCAACGGGTGCGTGGAGGAATCAACCCCGGAATCCAGTGGCTCGATGCTGCTGCATTCCCGTTTGAAAAGGAAATACCATGGCAAACGTTACCATGCGCCAGATGCTGGAAGCTGGCGTGCACTTCGGTCACCAGACCCGTTATTGGAACCCCAAGATGGCCCCCTATATTTTCGGCGCCCGGGGTAAGATTCACATCATCAACCTGGAAAAAACCCTGCCCCTGCTGAACGACGCCACCAATTTCATCAGCAAGCTGGCAGCGAGGCGCGGCACCATCATGTTCGTGGGCACCAAGCGTGCCGCCAGTGCGCCCATACAAGAGGCAGCAAGCCGCTGCGGCATGCCGTATGTCTCGCATCGCTGGTTGGGCGGCATGCTCACAAATTTCCGCACCATCAAGGCTTCGATCAAGCGCCTGCGCCAGCTCGAGGAAATGGGCGAGAACAAAGGATTCGATCACCTGGTGAAGAAAGAGGTGCTGCAGCTGACCCGCGAAAAAGACAAGCTGGAAAAAAGCCTGGGCGGCATAAAGAACATGAAGGGACTACCCGATGCCCTGTTCGTGATCGACGTCAGCCATGAAGACATCGCCATAAAGGAAGCGCGGAAACTCGGCATACCCGTCATCGCCGTGGTCGATACCAATTGCTCGCCTGAAAGTATCGAATACATGATTCCGGGCAATGACGACGCCATCCGTTCGATCCGCCTGTATGTGCAGCTCGCCGCTGAAGCAGTTCTTGAAGGCAGGGCGTCTGCTCCGCAGGTCGAGGTTGACGACGAGTTTGTGGAGCTCGACGAGGAAGGCAATCCAATCCGGCGCAAAGTTGCCAAAACACCGCCTGAATCCCGGCAGCCAGCGAGAAAGAAGGTGTCGAAGAAAGTCGTCACACACAAGGTATCCGCCCCTGCGGCGAGCGAAGATAGCACCGACGATAAGGCCGCGGCTGAAGTTGCCGGCACTCCGGCAAAAGCAGCCGAGTCCGCCGTTGAAGACAATGTTGCCGTAGCTGACATCGCCGCCGCAGCCGACTCAGCTGACACCACTGGCGCGGAACCCGTTGCTGCCGTTGCGATCGATGCAGACGAAGCAGCGGCTAAAAAGAAAGTGACCAAGAAAACGGTTACCAGGAAGAAAGTCACCAGGAAAGTGACGACCAAAAAGTCCACGGACGAATAATTCCGCCCGTATCCGGGCTTTCGGCCAGCCGGGCAGCGTTGGCACCGGGCGTGATCAACCAGACAGGACAGAGGTACAACCCATGGCAGTAACTGCCGCACAAGTGAAAGAACTACGCGAACGCACCGGCGCCGGCATGATGGAATGCAAGAAAGCACTGGTGGAAACCGGGGGCGACATGAATTCCGCCATCGACCAACTGCGCAAATCAGGCTTGGCCCAGGCCGACAAGAAATCCAGCCGCATTGCGGCCGAGGGCCGGATCGCGCTGGCAATTTCAGCGGATGCCAGGCATGCAGTAATGGTTGAAGTGAATTGCGAAACTGATTTCGTTGCCAAGGACGATAGTTTCAACAGTTTTGCCAACGCGGTTGCTGCCAGCGCCCTGCAGCACCGTCCGGCCGATGTCCAGGCGCTGATGCAGGCCCAGATTGGTCATCACACTGCTGAGGAAGCGCGACAGGCGCTGGTGGTAAAAATCGGCGAGAATATACAGGTGCGCCGCTTCGAACAGTATTCAACCGACGGGATCCTGGGCGCCTACCTGCACGGTGGAAAAATTGGCGTCGTGGTGGAGCTCGATGGCGGCACCGAAGAACTTGCCAAGGACCTGGCGATGCACGTCGCGGCACTGAACCCAAGTTACATAGCCGAAGCAAACGTCCCGGCTGAAGTCATGGCCAAGGAGAAAGAAATCCTGCATGCACAGGCAGCGGATAGTGGCAAGCCGGTTGAAATCATCGAGAAAATGGTCGCTGGCCGCCTGCGCAAGCAACTGTCTGAAATCACGCTGCTGGGGCAAGCTTTCGTCAAGGACGGGGACATTACCGTGGCCCAGCTTTTGCAGCAAAACAACGCCAAAGTTGAGGGTTTTAGCCGACTGGTCGTAGGAGAAGGCATTGAAAAGCGCGCAAGCAACTTTGCCGAGGAAGTCATGCAACAGGTGAGAGGTGGCTGAAGAAGCCTATCGCAGGATCTTGTTGAAGCTCAGCGGCGAAGCGCTGCTGGGTGACGAAGACTATGGCATCGATCCCAACATGATCCTGCGGATCGCGGCCGAAATCGCCGAAGTCAATCGCGCTGGAGTGCAGGTTACCGTCGTCATAGGCGGCGGAAACATTTTCCGCGGCGCCGGCCTGGCCGAGTCCGGCATCGACCGGGTAACCGGTGACCACATGGGCATGCTGGCAACAGTAATGAACGCCCTGGCCCTGCAGGATGCACTTGAAAGTATCGGCACGGACGCGCGCGTCATGTCGGCCGTTTCGGTTCACGACGTATGCGAAGATTACATTCGCAGGCGCGCCATTCGCCACCTGGAAAAAGGCCGCGTGGTGGTGTGTGCCGGCGGTACCGGAAATCCCTTTTTCACCACGGACACGGCAGCGGCTTTGCGCGCCATTGAAGTCGGCGCGGACATCGTGCTCAAGGCCACCAAGGTGGATGGTGTGTACTCCGCTGATCCGGCCAAGGACCCGGCTGCGTCCTTCTACGACTGCGTCGGATACGATCGGGTGATCGAGGGCAAGCTCGGCGTGATGGATGCCAACGCCATCGTGTTGTGCCGCGACCAGGGTATGCCGATCCGCATTTTCAACGTGTACCAGGAAGGCAACCTGATGCGTATAGTCCAGGGCGAACAGATCGGCACCCTCGTTTCCTGAACGGTGCGGTACTCCGGCTATTGCTCGCGGTTTGCCGGCATGCAAACCGATAAAAGTAGAATTCTCCTCTTGCGCACGGCAGAATTCACGTTCTGCCCTACCCCGGCATTACAGGAGGCCTACATGCTTGCCGACATCAAGAAAGACGCCAGGTCTCGGATGGCCAAGAGCCTGGAAGCGTTGCGCCATGAACTGGCCAAAATCCGCACGGGACGTGCCCACCCAAGCTTGTTGGAGCACGTTCACGTCAACTACTACGGTAACGATGTCCCCATTGGCCAGGCCGCTAGCGTAACCATCGAAGACGCGCGCACCCTGGCGGTAACGCCTTGGGATAGGAGCATGGTGCAAGCCATCGAAAGGGCCATCCTGACCTCGGATCTTGGCCTCAATCCATCCACTGCCGGCCAGGTGATCAGGATTCCATTGCCACCTCTGACGGAAGAACGCCGGGTTGAACTTGGCAAAGTAGTGCACAATGAAGGGGAAAACGCCAAGATCGCCATCCGCAACATTCGCCGCGACGCCAACCACCACGTGAAGGAGTTGCTGAAGGAAAAAGAAATATCCGAGGACGATGAGCGGCGCGCGGAGACTGAAATTCAGCAGATTACCGATGAAGCTGTCAGGAAAGTGGACGAAGTGGTAGCCGAAAAAGCCAAGGAATTACTGGCAATCTGATGGGCCCATGCAAGTCACGATACGGCAGAATCCTTTGATGCGCAAAGATCACAGGGAAATACCAGCGAAATCCACCCTGCCAAGTCACATCGCCATCATCATGGACGGCAACGGCCGCTGGGCAGTGAAACGGGGCAGGCCCCGCACCATGGGCCACCAGGCTGGTCTCAAGGCGCTACGCCGCATTGTCGAACATTGCGGACGGCTGGGTGTGGCCGAGTTGACCGTTTTCGCCTTTTCCAGTGAAAACTGGAACCGCCCGCAGCAGGAGGTCAGCCGCCTGATGGATCTGTTCATGCGCGCACTGGACAAAGAAACCAGGGAGTTGCATGCAAACGATGTCAGACTGCGCTTCATCGGTGACCTTGCCGCCTTCAACCCGGCACTGCAGGAAAGTGTCAGGCAGGCTGTGAAGCGGACTCAGCACAATCAGCGCATGACACTGAATATCGCGGTCAATTACGGCGGAAGGTGGGATATTATCCAGGCCGCGCGCAAGCTCGCGCAACAATGCACGGACGGCTCTCTGCATGCCAGTGATATCAACGAGGATGCCGTTGCGCGGCAGCTGGCCCTGGCGGACAGCCCGGCACCTGACCTGTTCATCCGTACCGGGGGGGAAATGCGCATCAGCAATTTCCTGCTGTGGCAAACCGCCTACACCGAACTTTATTTTTCTCCTGCAATGTGGCCAGACTTCACACCGGCCTGTTTGGACGCCGCGCTTGCCGACTATTCCTCACGTGAACGCCGTTTTGGCCGCACCGGGGAACAAGTTCAACCAGTACCGTGCTAAAAACCCGCGTGCTGACAGCGATTGTCATCGTCGCTGTTGCTTTCAGTATCATTTTTCTCACGCCTGACTGGGGTTTCCGCCTGGCCATGGCCCTCCTGCTGATGGCCGGGTCCTGGGAATTTTCACGGTTGGCAGGTCTTGGTTCCCGTTCGCGCTGGGCACTGCTGTTCATCCAGTCCATCCTCATTGGCCTCATGATGCGCTACTGGAACAGCATCGCCATCCATGCCCACGCGTTTCTGGCAGCCGCCTGTTTGTCATGGTGCGTCATGTTCCTGCGCCTGGTGACGTTCAGGCCGGGCGGCCAGGCTGGGCTGAATTTCCGCCTGGTGAGCTTTTTCTGTGCGCTGGCCGCCATCAGCTTTGCCTGGTATGCGCTATGCTGGTTGCGCGGGTTGGAGAAAGGTGTTTTCCTGATTCTTTTGCTGCTATTCATCATCTGGTCCGCCGACACCGGCGCTTACTTTGCCGGGCGGCTGTTCGGGCGGCA
>DATDPS010000169.1:0-11380 GCA_035292625.1 Lysobacterales bacterium
CACGGACACACCGGGCACAAACGGCAGGATGTCCGACAGGTTGGTCAGGCCGGCGTCGGTGTAGTCCTTGACATCGACCACTGTTACTGAAATCGCGACATTCTGCAGTGATTCTTCGCGCCGTGAAGCCGTGACGATCACTTCTTCGAGATCGTTGCCTTTCGCTTCCTGCGCGGGCGCTTGCGGACTGTAGAAAACACCGCCAGCAAAGGTGGAAATTAAGCCGGCGGCCACTAGCAAATGACTGGTTGACTTGTGCATGGTATTGGCTTCCCTGGTCATGTTGTAGGAAGGAAAACACACCCGATGAGCAGTCCCCAACCCAGATGTTCAAACGGGATATCGGCCAATAGTAATATTGTGCCAGCCTAACCCCTAGGCTGATTCGACATTTTATTGTGCAGAAACGACGCCTAAGCGCCACGGGATTGGCGCCACTGCCGCGGGCTGCTCCCGCTGAGCCGGCGAAATGCCCGGGAAAATGCCGAATGATCCTGATAGCCGACGATATCGCCGATTTCTGATATCGACTGCCTGTTCTCATTCAACAGAAGTTTGGCCGCTTCAATGCGTTTGGCGATGCAGTACTGCAGCACGGTGGTGCCGTTCAGGGACTTGAAGCCGCTTTTGAGTTGCGTTTCCGAGATGCCCAATTGCTGCGCCAGGGCCGGCAGAGTGGGCGGGTTGGCATAGGCCTGGTTCAAAACGATCTTGGCCCTGCGGATTTTTTCATCCTGCGGCGGAGTATGTTCGACCGGATGCGGGTTGATCAGGACCTGGTCGTTTTTCAGAATCTGCAGGCCGATGCACAGCAACTCGTGGAATTTCGCCGACATCCACTTGCCGAGCAATGGCCCTGACACCGGCAAATGGAAACACGACCAGATCAGGTCCCGGTGCAGGTCTTCGAGAAACAGTACTCGCTGGCGGGGGTTTTCGTCATCACCATCGAGAACCTCCTGCAACCAGGCCGGGTAAGCACCCTTGGCTTCACCCATCCGTTCCATCAGGTTCGACAGTGTCGTATGCACCATCACGTGGCGGATGGTTTGGTGGATCTTGGGCACCCGGTAGGTGGTTTCCCTTTTCGGCACCGCGGATACGATGATCGCGGGGCCCAGGTCATGCACGTTTTTGTGCTCACCCAGAAATTCCGAGCGCCTGACAGACGAGACAAATTGAAAACTGATGAGGTCGGATACCTCGTTGCAGATGGCCACGGGCGTCCTGAGAAAGGAGTTGTTGATTTCGATCATGCGGTCCTGATCCACTTTGTAGCACAGCAATCCGTCGAAATTGGCAAACGTCAGATCCTGGATGAAACTGTTAGCCGGTGAGGAGTGGAAGCGGGATATGCGGTTCGCGTGCTGGAACAAGGTGCTGAGTTCCGCGGCTGAAGCAAGATCCGGATCAAAACCCGGGTCGATGTCCACACAAAATTCATCGCCGTAATTCATTTCACCCCAAACTCCCGTTTCCCATTCAATGCCTTGCCGGATTCCAGGCCGGTGCTGCGCTCCGCCCGGAATGAAGGAATAATCAGCCACCGCTCTTTGATCACGTACTCATTCTAAACAATCTGCCCGTTCTGCACATTTTCTTGGCGAATCGGCCTACCCCGCCCACGACAGGCAACGTTAACATCTGGACTCTTCCCACAATGGTTCACTCGGGGGCGCATGAAATGAATCGTCTTACACGCTTGTTGTTGTGCGGACTTGGCGCCGTGTTCATGGGCATGAACGCCATGGCGGCTCCGCCCAGGCTGGATAACCCCGACGCAGTTGAAGCGCTGGTCGACGGTATCGTCAATCCGCTGATGAAAAACAACAACAGCCCTTCAGGTTCGGTGGCGATCGCCCGCAACGGCCAACTGATCTTTGCCAAGGGTTATGGCTTCCAGGATGTCGGCAAGCAGATCCCGGTCGATCCCTACAAAACAATGTTCCGGCCGGGCTCCACTTCCAAGCTGTTCACCTGGGTGTCGGTGATGCAACTGGCCGAACAGGGCAAACTGGACCTGGATGCGGATGTGAACACCTACCTGCAGACGTTCAAGATCAAAGACACCTTCGATGAGCCGATCACGCTGCGGCACATCATGACCCATACCGCAGGCTTCGAAGACGGTGCCCTGGGGTACCTGATCATCGACGATCCGGCCAAGGCCATCCCGCTGGCGGATGCGATGGAGAAATATCAGCCGCTGCGCGTCAACCCACCCGGCACGCACACGGCCTATTCGAACTACGCCACGGCGCTGGCCGGCTTGATCATCGCCAACGTTTCCGGCCTGTCGTTCACCGACTACATCCAGCGGAATATTTTTGAACCGCTGGGGATGAACAACTCCAGTTTCGTCGAACCCTTGCCCGAGAACCTGGCCCAGCAGATGGCGGTGAGCTACAGCGTCGAATTGGGCGGTCTTGTGGAGAAACCTTTCGAGATCATCACCAGTTTCGCCCCGGCCGGCGCCCTGTCGTCGACGGCGACCGACATGGTCATGTTTGGCCAGGCCATACTCAATGGCGGAGAACTCAATGGCAGCCGCATCCTCCGGCAGGAAACCGTCAATGAGATGCTGACCCGGAATTTTTCGCACGACGAGCGCCTGATGGGCATGGCGCTCGGGTTTTACGAAGACGATTACAATGGCTTTCGCGTGGTAGGGCACGGCGGCGACACGCAATGGTTCCATTCATTCCTGGGCATTGACCAGGCGAACAACCTGACCTACTTCGTTTCATTCGGCGGCCCCGGCGGCAGCGCCGTGCGTTCTTCCCTTATTCCGGCTCTCTACCAGGAATTTTTCCCGCGCGAGGAAGCGCCTCCCGTACCGCCGGAAGATTTTTCCAAACGGGCGGGTCAATACGCCGGATCCTATGGCTTCTGGCGCAGCAATTTTTCCACCATTGAAAAAGCCATGAGGTCGCTTAGCAGCGTGCAGGTCGTACCCACCGAGGACAATACGCTGGTCATCAGCTTTAGCGGCAAAGCCAAACAATACGCTGAAGTCGAGAACAACCTGTTCCGCGAGGTGGATTCCGGCATTTCCATGGTGCCGGGCCTCAGCCCGCGACTCGTAGCCTTTCAGGAAGACGACCGGGGGGAAGTCACCGGGTTCGTGATGGATGGCCTGCCGTTCATGTCCCTGCGCAAGCTGCCGTTTTACGAGACGATGAACTTCAACGCCTCCTTACTCGGTTTTTCCGTGCTGGTATTCCTGCTGGTGTTGCTGCGCCGCTTCTACCAGCGCAAGGCCATCCATTCCTGGCCTGCCGCTGACCGGTCCGCAACGGCTGCAGCTGTGTATGCTGCCGCCGCCAATTGGCTGGTCCTGGTGGCGTTTGCCATCGTCATTTCGATTGTGAAAGATCGAATGTTCAGTGAGATTCCCTTGCTATTCAAGCTCTGGCTGGTGCTTCCCATCCTTGCCACCCTTGCGGGAATCTGGCTTCTGTACCGCAGCTACGGCGCCTGGAAGGATCGTCTGCTGGGCGACGTCTGGGCGCGAGTCCGTTTCAGTATCGTCACGCTCTGCGCCCTGTTCATGTGCTGGTTCTACTTTTACTGGAACATCCTCGGTTTTCAATATTTCTCCTAAGGACAAGCAAGCCAATGAGCAGGAACAAAGTCTCGAGACGTCAATTCGTTCAGCTCACCGTTGGGGCGGTGGCGGCTTCGCCCTTTATCAATCTCGGAAGCTACCGGCTGTTTGCCGACAGCTCGACCGTCTACAGCGATCGTGCCATCACGCTGGTCAACGAATCGCTGGTGATGGACATGCTGTCCCTGCTCGACATGGGGCGGCTTTTCCAGGCTGAGGAAACGGGTTCCGACCCGCTGCTGTTCACCCGCGAGGAACTGCTGGCGGTCAAGGAATCGGGTATCGATGTGTTCCACCCCGCCATCGGCATGGGCGGGCCCAGTGTGCAACTCGATGCCATGAGCCACATGGCGAACTACAACGGGCTGATCGCCGAGCACCCGGACCTGCTGATGCGCATTGATTCGGTGCTGGACATCGATCAGGTCAGGCAGGCCGGCAAGATCGGCATCATCCTTGGAGCGCAGAACTCTGAACACTTCAAGACCGTTGAAGATGTCAAACGCTATTACATCGCCGGGCAGAGAATTTCGCAGCTGACCTATAACAGCCAGAACATGATCGCTTCCGGCGCGACCGACCGTGCCGATGGCGGCATCAGCGATTTTGGCGAATCGGTAGTCAAGGCCATGAACGAGATTGGCATGGCGGTGGACACCTCGCACTGCGGCGATCAGACCACCCTTGACGCGTTCGCACTATCCGCCAGGCCGGTACTGATCACGCACTCCAATTGCCGGGCGTTGGCCCCCGGCCATCCGCGCTGCAAGACCGATGAGGCGATCAGGGCGATGGCCACAAAAGGCGGCGCGATGGGCGTGACCGCGGTGCGCAATTTCGTCAAGAACGACGAGCCCACGACCATCGAACACTACGTCGATCACATCGACCATATCGTCGAACTGGTGGGCATCGATTTCGTCGGTATTGGCACCGATTCGGACCTGGCCGGTTACGACGCGCTGCCAAAGGAAATCTACGACCAGCTCAAGGCCATGTACAAATCCAGCTACTCGTTCCGGGAAAAGATCGACATCGAAGGTCTGGACCATCCGAGGAAGATGTACGACCTGACCGAGGCGCTGATCCGGCGCGGTTACAGCGATGACAACATCCGCGCCATCCTGGGTGGAAACTTCAGGCGGGTCCTGGGTGAAATCTGGGTAGTATGATTTGCCGCAAGGGAGTGCAGCAATGCGGAAAGTAAGCTTTTCCACGGAATCCTGGGAAATGAAAGTCCCGTTCAGGATCACCGGCCACACCTTTAGCCGGGCCCAGTTACTCCACGCCATCATCACCGAGGACGGAGTCAGCGGCCAGGGCGAAGCCGCTGGCGTTTACTACCTGGGCGAGACCGGGGAAAGCGTGCTGGCACAGGCCGAGTCCGTACGGCGGGAATTGGAACAGGGGGCGAACCGGGAGCAATTGCGTGAGCTGCTGCCCGCGGGCGGCGCTCGCAACGCGATCGATTGTGCGCTGTGGGATCTCGAGGCCAAACGCAAAGGCAAGAGCATCTGGGATCTGACCGGCATACAACCGGGTAATACCATCAGCATCAATACCGTGGGCATTGGCACGCCCGCGGAGATGGCAGCAACAGCCAGGTCGCTCGATACCAGCAAGATCAAGGTCAAACTGGATGGTGAACTGCCGCTTGAGCGCATTTCGGCCGTTTGCGCCGCCCGGCCCGACGCTGAGATCGTGGTGGATGTCAACCAGGGCTGGACTTTTGAACAGTTGGTCGAGCTGGCCCCCAAGCTGAAGGAATTGGGCGTGGCCATGATCGAACAGCCGCTGCCGCGTGGCGGGGACAAGGCGCTGGAAGGGTACGATTCTCCCATTCCTTTATGCGCGGACGAATCCTGCCTCGATACGAGTGAACTGGAGCAGGCCTCACGTCGCTACCAGATGATCAACATCAAGCTGGACAAAACCGGTGGTTTGACCGAAGCGCTGGAACTCGCTGTGCTGGCCCAGGCGAAAGGAATTGAGCTGATGGTGGGCAATATGTTGGGAACTTCACTGGCCATGGCACCCGGATACGTCATCGCCCAGCTGTGCCGGTTTGCGGATCTGGATGGCGCCCTGTTTTTGAAGCAGGACAGACCGAATTCGATGACCTATACGCGTGGCGTTCTGTCGGCGCCCAGCACCGAGTTGTGGGGATGATGGAATTGCGAGTATCGCTGCCGCATTGATTGCACATTTCTGTGTGTCCCGCAGCTTCGGGGATCAGTCCCCACTCTTCGGTTCCGCCCTCTGCGCATCGCGTTTTTCCCTGCACTCCATTCCCTCGTTACTTTGGGCCGCTGCATTCTGTCGGCGATGTCTTGGATAACTGCCTGCAAACTTTCCATGGCGCCGCTCGAAACCCTTTGGTTTTGAATTTCGGTACACTGCTCCGTTATGCGGAAATACTCAGTGAGGGAGAGACCGTGAACGTACAGCAATTACTCGATATGACTGGCAAGGTAGCGCTGGTGACCGGCGGCTCGCGCGGTATCGGTGTCCCCATGGCCGAGGCCCTGGGCGAGGCCGGCGCCAGGATTGCGATTTCGGCGCGCAAACAGGACGAACTCGACGAAGCGCAGGCGCATTTTGCAAAGCTGAGCATAGCGTGCCTGGCTGTGCGCAACGATTTGTCGGACTTCGCTGCCATTCCACGCCTGGTCGATGCCGTGCTGGGCCATTATGGCCAGATCGATGTGCTGGTCAATAACGCGGGCTGCAACTGGGGCGCCGCGGCCGAGGATCATCCGGACGAAGCCTGGCACAAGGTGATGAATCTCGATCTCACGGCGCCGTTCTTTCTCAGCCGGGAAGTGGGCAAACGCAGCATGATTCCGCGCCGCGCCGGCAAGATCATCAATATTTCCTCCATTGCCGGCCTCGGTGGCAACCCACCCGCCTCGGGCATGAATACCATCGCCTACAACACGGCCAAAGGCGGCCTGGTCAACTTCACGCGCACGCTGGCGGCCGAATGGGGCAAGTACAACATCCAGGTCAACGCCATCTGCCCCGGTTTCTTCCCCACCAGAATGTCCGGCAAGCTGCTCGAAGTGATCGAGGAACAGTATGTGGCCAGGACACCGGCCGGGCGTTTGGGTGATGGACAAGACCTGAAGGGGCTGACCCTCTTGCTCGCATCCAATGCTTCTGCTTACATGACCGGTCTGGCTATTGCCGTGGATGGCGGTTTTTCGGCCACCTGAATTGAACGCTGGCGGATCTGCCTCCCCCAATCCAGGCGCCAAACTGGTGGGCGTTGTTCACCCGTTCGATATCGCTGGCCTGGCCGGCTGGATGCGTGACCACGTACCTGGTTTTACCAGCGTGGCGGATGATTTGGTAGTCGAACAGTTCCAGGGCGGGCAATCCAACCCGACCTATCGCATCAGCACGGGCGAAGGCGCTGCATGGATTCTGCGCCGCAAGCCGCCTGGAAAACTGTTGCCTTCGGCGCACGCCGTCGAGCGCGAATACCGCGTCATGCATGCACTCGCTGCCACCGCTGTGCCGGTGCCGGCAATGACCGGCCTGTGCGAAGACCCCGGGGTTATCGGCACCGCGTTTTATTTGATGGAGTACGTGCGCGGACGCATCCTCTGGGATCCGCTGCTGCCGGGAATGACACCAGCGCAACGCAGCGCGCACTACGACGAGATCAACCGCACCATCGCCGCCTTGCATTCGGTGGACTACGTAGCCGCCGGCCTGGGTGATTTCGGCAAGACCGGACACTATATCGAGCGGCAGATTTCGCGCTGGGGCAAACAGTACGTGGCCGGCACCGAAGGGGAGATGTCAGCGCCCCGCATCGGTGCAATGGACAAACTGATCGAATGGCTGCCCCGGCATCTGCCGGCCAACGATGAAACCGCCATTGCCCACGGCGACTTCCGTCTCGACAACCTGATCTGGCATGCGGCTGAACCGCGGGTGCTGGCCGTGCTCGACTGGGAACTCTCGACACTGGGTCACCCGCTTTCCGATTTTGCTTACCTGATGATGGCCTGGCGACTGCCACCCGACGTGTTTCGCGGACTGGCAGGCTACGACCTCGCCGCGCTCGGGATCCCGACGGAGGCCGGGTTTATCTCCGCGTATTGCCAGCGTACCGGACGCGCGGGCATTCCCGGTTTCGAGTACTACCTCGTTTTCAATCTGTTCCGTATCGCCGCCATTCTGCACGGCGTCTGGGCGCGCGCCTTACAGGGCAATGCCTCCAGCGACAACGCGCTTTCCATGGGCCGGCGCGCGGAAGAAATCGCCGATATCGCCTGGAACATGGCACAACAACAGGGAGCCTGAAGTGGACTTCGCCTACTCGCAAAAAGTACACAAGCTGCAAACGCGCCTCATGCGCTTCATGACCGACCACATCTACCCGGCCGAGCGCATATATCACGACGAAGTCGTGGCCAACCGAAGTGCCGGCAACCCCTGGGTTGCCACCAGAATCATGGAGGAGTTGAAGGCCAGGGCCAGGGTAGAAGGCCTGTGGAACCTGTTCCTGCCCGCCTCGGAGCACGGCGCTGGCCTGAGCAATCTCGAGTACGCGCCCTTGTGCGAAATCATGGGGCGCTCCTGGATTGCGCCTGAAGCGTTCAACTGCAGCGCCCCGGACACCGGCAACATGGAAGTATTGGAACGCTACGGAACAGAAGTACAAAAGCAGCGTTGGCTGGCGCCGCTGCTGGCTGGCGAAATCCGTTCGGCATTTGCCATGACGGAACCGAACGTGGCTTCTTCCGATGCAACCAACATCCAGGCCCGCATCGTGCGTGATGGCGACGAGTACGTGATCAACGGGCGCAAATGGTGGACCACGGGCGCGCCTGACCCGCGCTGCAAAATCCTCATCTTCATGGGCAAGACCGACCCGGATAACCCCAACCGCCACCAGCAGCAGTCGATGATCCTGGTGCCTATCGACACGCCGGGCGTGACCATGACCCGGCACCTGTCCGTCTTCGGTTACGACGACGCACCGCATGGCCATGGTGAATTCATTTTCACAAACGCGCGCGTGCCGGTGAGCAACCTGCTGCTGGGTGAAGGCCGCGGCTTCGAGATCGCCCAGGGCCGCCTGGGCCCTGGCCGCATCCACCATTGCATGCGTGTTATCGGCCTGGCGGAGCGCGCCCTGGAGGCCATGTGCCAGCGCGCCGTCAGCCGCGTCGCCTTCGGCAAGCCGGTAGCACAACAGGGCGTAACGCGCGAGCGCATCGCCAATGCGCGCATTCTCATTGACCAGGCGCGTTTACTCACCCTCAACGCAGCCTGGAAGATGGATACGGCGGGCAACAAGGCCGCCGCAAAAGAAATTGCCATGATTAAGGTTGCCGCCCCGCTCATGGCGACACAGGTACTCGACTGGGCCATGCAGGTGCACGGCGCGGCGGGTGTCTGCGATGACTTCAACCTGGCCTTCGGCTATGCCCAGGCACGAACCCTGCGCTTTGCCGATGGCCCTGATGAAGTACATCGCGATGCCATTGCCAAACGGGAACTGGCACCCTGGCGATAAAAAAAGCCCGGCCACGGGGGCCGGGCTTTTTCTTTACTGCTCGCAGCGTCAGTTCGTATTCATGCAAATAACTGCTGCTGCATGAAAAGCCGCGGGAGTGGTTTACTTGACGTCAGCAACCGCCTGCTTGCAAGGAGCGCTGACGGCGTCGCCCTTGGACTCCAGGCACTCAAGAATCCTGCCTTCTCCTGCCTGCACATTGGCGCAATGCGTTTCAATGTCGGTAGCGCACTGGCTGGCAACATAATTCATCGCCGTTACCACGGTTTCAAGCACGTCCGCAGCCTGGTAAAGGGCATACTGGCACTGACCGGACAGTTTGTCTTCATGGGCATAGAAACACGCCAGCATGCGGCCTTCTCCAATCATCACCTGGCTGCAGTATTTTTCAATCTCGGCAGAACAGCCCTGTTGAACAAGGTCTACCACCGTTTCCTGGGCCAGCGCACTGAAAGACCAGGCAGACATAAAGATCACACTGCTCACGAGCAGGCTTTTGAGTTTCATTCGATGTTTCTCCAATATGCACATTAAGGGGGACAGATTCTGCATGATCAGGGCCCCTTGTATCAAGCTCCATGAGCATAATTCAGCTTGAAGGATTCGGTTGTAACGGCCGGAATATTCCGACTCGGCAGGCCAAAAATGGCATACTGAACCGGCAGTGGCTGCAGCGGCCTGCCGTGCCCCCCGCCGCCAGTTCGAAGCTTTGATCCGAGGAAACGAATGGCAATTCCTGACATTCCCAATTACCACGCATTGGCCGTTCTGCTGCTGACTTTACTGGCGTTCTTTCTCTTTACCCGTGAAAAGATTCTGCTCGAAACTTCCAGCCTGTTCGTGTTGGTGGTGCTGATCATCGGCTTCGAATTGTTTCCATTCAGCAGCCATTTCGGCACTGTGGGGCCGGTCGATTTTTTCCATGGCTTCGGCCACGAGGCGCTGGTGGCAATGTGCGCCCTGATGGTCGCCGGCTATGCCCTGGAGCGCACCGGCGCATTGGAACCCGTGGCGCGCCAATTGGGGCGGTTCTGGAAACGGGCGCCCTCCCTCGCCCTGCTGGCAACCCTGGTGGTCTGTGCGGCTCTGAGCGCCTTCATGAACAACACGCCGATTGTGGTGCTGATGTTACCCATGCTGGTTGGCGCGGCTGTCCGCAGCAAGGCTTCAACCGCGGGTATTTTGCTGCCGATGAACTTTGCCACCCTGATCGGGGGCATGGGCACGCCGATAGGCACATCAACCAACCTGTTGGTTGTGGCCGTGGCGGCCGACATGGGCATGCAGCGGTTCCAGATGTTTGATTTCGTGATGCCAGTAGTGATTTCCGGCGGCCTTGCGATCCTCTACCTGTGGCTGGTGGCGCCGCGCCTTACGCCCGAGCGCCAGCCGCCCATGCTCGAAGTGTCGCGGCGCGTGTTCAATGCGCAGTTGACCATTCCACGCCATAGCACCCTGGCTGGACGGCCCTTGTCGAATCTCCTGGCCAGGGCTGGTGGCGGTTTACGTGTGCGGCGTATCCTGCGTGAGAACGGGCACAACGTCACGCCTTTTCCCGACGCACGCGTTCGCAGCGGTGACCGGTTGCTGGTGGCGGACACGGTCCCGCACCTGCAGGACTTCAGCGCTGTCCTGGGCGTGGAACTGCAGATGGAATCGGGAACTCATGACCGGCCGTCGGCCGGAGACCGGCAGCTTGCTGAAGTGGTTGTAACCCTGGGTTCCAGCCTGCACGGCATGAAGTTGGGCGAGGTGCGGCTGAAGGAAAATCACGGCCTGGAGATCCTGGCCTTGCACAGCGCCAGCGGCGAACACCCGATCGAAATGTCCGGCCTGGGCGAGGTCAACCTGCAGGCCAGCGACGTGCTGCTGGTGCAAGGCAAATCCGACGACATCGCCCGGCTGAAGAGCAGCGGCGATCTGCTGGTTCTCGACAGCACCACCGACCTGCCGCATACCCGCAAAGCGCCATTGGCCCTGTTGATAATGGTGGCGATCGTTGCGCTGGCCGCGTCCGGTATTCTGCCCATCGCGACCAGCTCCGTGCTCGGCGTGGCGGTGCTTATCGGTACCGGCTGCCTGACCTGGCGTGATACCACCAACGCGTTGAATGCGCAGGTGATTTTCGTCATCGTCGCTTCACTGGCCCTGGGCTCGGCCCTGATGAGCACCGGCGCCGCCGACTGGCTGGCGCGGGTTTTCCTGGCCGTGTCCTTCGGCGCGCCAGCCTGGGTGGTGCT
>DATDPS010000170.1:0-6862 GCA_035292625.1 Lysobacterales bacterium
TATACGGCGGCACCTATGCCCTGCTGAACGACTTGTTGCCGCCCAAAACCGGTATTCATGCCACCCTGGTCGATTTTTCCAACCCAGCTGCAGTGGAAGCCGCAATTACGCAACGCACCCGGGTGCTGTACACCGAAAGCATGTCCAATCCCACACTGCGCATCGCGAATATTCCCGCGCTGGCTGAATTAGCGCGGCGCCACGGCATCAAGCTGCTGGTGGACAATACCTTCAGCCCGCTGGTTCTGAGCCCTAAAGAACTGGGTGCTGACATCGTGGTGCACAGCATGACCAAGTTCATCAACGGGGCTTCGGACTATATCGCCGGCGCCGTCTGCGCGGACCTGGACTTCATCCAGCAACTGATGGATCTGCATACCGGTACACTCATGCTGCTGGGTCCCACCATGGACCCGCAGGTGGCCTTCAACATCAGCCTGCGGATTCCGCACCTGCCCTTGCGCATGAAAGAACACAGCCATCGCGCCCAGGTATTCGCCGAGCGTCTGCAGGACCTGGGAATCGCCGTGACCTTTGCTGGCTTGGGCAGCCACCCCGACCATCAACTGATGCGTGAACTGCACTGCGCCGAGTATGGCTATGGCGGTGTGTTGACCCTGGACATGGGCACCGAAGAGCGCGCCAACGAACTGCTGGATTCACTGCAGAACGAATTTCACTTTGGCTACGTGGCAGTAAGTCTGGGCTATTTCGACACCCTGATGTCGTGTTCCGGCAGCAGCACGTCCAGTGAATTGAGCAGCGAGCATAAACGCGAAGCCGGGATACCTCCCGGGCTGGTGCGCATGTCGGTGGGCATCACCGGTTCACTGGAGCAGCGCTGGAGCCAGCTCGAAAACGCACTGCGGAAGAGTGGCATTGAATGCCTGGATGGCCATCGACTACAGGCAAGGAACGGCGCTTAGTCGTGCGTTGAGGCGGCTGCCCGCTCTTTCATCTGGCTGATGGTCTGGCGGTAATCGGCCGAGCCGAAAATGGCGGAACCGGCGACAAAGGTATCCGCGCCGGCCGCCGCGATCCCGCCGATGTTGTCGAGCTTCACCCCCCCGTCCACTTCCAGGCGAATGACCCTCCCGCTTGCATCGATCAATTGGCGCACGCGGCGGATCTTGTCCAGTACGTGCGGAATGAACGACTGGCCGCCGAAACCGGGGTTGACCGACATCAGCAATACCAGGTCGACCAGTTCGAGGGTCCACTCCAGCTGGTCCAGGGGCGTGGCCGGGTTGAGCACGATCCCCGCCTGGCAGCCCTCCTTACGGATCAATTGCAAAGTGCGATGGACGTGGCGGCTGGCTTCGGGATGAAAACTGATCAGCGAGGCTCCAGCAGCGGCGAACTCGGGGATGATGGCATCCACCGGTTTGACCATCAGGTGCACATCGATGGGCGCGGCAATGCCGAACTTGCGCAAGGCCTGGCACACCATGGGCCCGATGGTCAGGTTGGGCACGTAGTGGTTGTCCATCACGTCGAAATGCACCCAGTCCGCCCCGGCGTTCAGCACGGCACTGACTTCCTCACCCAGGCAGGCGAAATCGGCGGAAAGAATGGAAGGCGCGATGACTACAGATTGTTTCATGGCAGGCAGTCCGCTTCAGACCAGTTGCAGCGCAAGACCCACCAGGGCGCCGGCCACCAGCGCGATATTGGCCGCAAGCGAAAGCGTCATGCCCAGCTCCCGCTGCTTGGGATCTGCGACATACTGGTGGGAATAGACTTGCCGCCCGACCAGGTACAGCACACCCGGTAACAGGGCCCAGCTGTGGCTGACGTAGTGGGCGAAAGCCAGCATCCCGGGAATGAACAGAACCAGTTGCTCCATGGTGTTCTGCTGCACCCGGAAAATCCGCTCAAAGGTTTCATTACCGGTTGTGGCGGGCGCGTGCACCGCATATTTATTCCGGGCAAAGCCCGTGCGGGCGGTAAAAAAAATGAACTGGACCAGGGCGAGCAGGATGAGCAGGTGAACGTAATCCATCATGTGAAGCTCCCAAAAGGCTATGTGCAATGCCGCACTTCAGATCTGCAGCCGTGGGTAAGGAAACCGCGGGCCGCAAACCGGAACATTCTACCGCGCTTTGTCGCCGGTTTTGACGATCAATCCACGCGCGGCCCGGCCGCTGGCAAACCTGCTTACTTGATGCCCCGTGCTTTCTTGATCTGCTCATAGGCTGTATTGATTTCGCGCACGCGCGTTTTGGCCATTTCCATCATTTCCTCGGGCAGGCCGCGCGATACCAGCTTGTCGGGGTGGTATTGGCTGACCAGCTTGCGGTAAGCCCGTTTAACCTCGCTCTCGCCGGCGCCGGGCTGCAGGCCCAGCTGGGCATAAGCCTGCTCCAGTGAACCGCGCATCACGCCCGGCCCGGCCCGGCCACCCTGCTGCGCCCCGGCGCCGCCCTGCCTGGCGCGCTGCATGGCGGCAAAAATCTGTGCCGGAATGCGCAATTCCTGCGCCACGCGCAACAAAACGGCCTGTTCAGCCGCGCTGGGCTGGCCAGCGGAGAATGCCGCTTCGATCAGGATTTCCATGAACATCTGGCGCAAGTCGTGGCGCAAGGCCGAATTCTGCACAAACTCGCGCAGGGCGGAATGCAGATCAAAACCGGCTTGCTTGCCCTGCTTGAAAAAACCAATGGCGCGCTGGCGCTCTTCACCGGTGATCTGCATACGCTGCATCAGCGACTCGGCCATGCGGATTTCAGCCTGCGTCACCAGTCCATCCGCCTTGCTCAGGTGTCCCAGTGAACAAAACAAGGCCTGGAAAAACGACTGCCGCGTGCTGCTCACACCGGCGATCCCGGCAATGAAGCGATCGACGAAATGGCCGAACAAGGCGCCGATCAGGGCTCCGCTGAGACCGCCGCGCAGCAGTCCGATGACAGCGCCGATGATCTTGCCCCACCAGTGGCGGGGTATGCCGAAGGTTTCTGCGCTCATGTTTCCCGCTGTGTCTCGCCAGCCTGTCCAGGGAATGGATTATCCCTGATCTCCGCCAAGGCGTCGAAACCTGCGTGCCGGGCACGTACACTATGTGCTGCTTTCACACCGGAAACTCCATTGCCCGATCCAGCCCCGCCTTACCATGCCAGCCTGATTACCGGCCTGGAACTGATCCACCAGGGCAAGGTGCGCGACAGTTTTGCCATCGACGATGAATGGATGCTGATCGTCGCCTCCGATCGCCTGTCCGCCTTTGACGTGGTGCTGCCCGACCCCATTCCCGGCAAAGGCGAGGTTCTCACCCGCATCTCCAACTTCTGGTTTGAGCGGACTTCCGCCATCGTGCCCAACCACCTCAGCGGCTTGGATGTGGCCCGTTTTGTCAGCGACCCGGCACAGTTGGCTCTGCTGCGCGATCGCGCGGTGGTCGTCAAACGCCTTGAGCCCTTGCCGCTGGAGGCCATCGTGCGCGGTTACCTGGCGGGTTCCGGCTGGAAGGAGTACCAGCAAACCGGCGCCATCAGTGGCGAGAAGCTGCCTTCCGGCCTGCGCCTGGCGGATCGCTTGCCGGCGGTGCTGTTCACGCCCTCCAGCAAGGCGCCCGCCGGGCAGCATGACGAAAACATCAGCTTCCCCGACCTGGTTGCCGCCATCGGCAGGAACATGGCCGCGGAAGTGCGCAGCGCCAGCATCGCGCTCTACCGGTAT
The DNA here is from genome assembly GCA_035292625.1 of Lysobacterales bacterium. Classification (GTDB taxonomy): domain Bacteria; phylum Pseudomonadota; class Gammaproteobacteria; order Xanthomonadales; family SZUA-36; genus SHZL01. The sequence goes on from DATDPS010000170.1 coordinate 3,676, forward strand.
GCGGTTGAACACGCGGGCCGGCGGGGTATCATCATTGCCGATACCAAGTTTGAATTCGGCCTCGACGCCGCGGGACAGCTGCGGGTGATGGACGAAATGCTGACCCCGGATTCCTCGCGTTTCTGGCCGGTGGAATCCTGGGCGCCGGGCAGCAGCCCGCCCAGTTTTGATAAACAATATGTGCGCGATTACCTGGAAACCCTGGACTGGAACAAGCAGGCGCCCGGCCCCGCCTTGCCGCCGGAAATCATTGTCGCCACGGCCGCCAAGTACCGCGAAGCCTGTGCCCGGCTGATGGGCCCGGAAACGCCCTGAGCAGCCCGGACCGCCGGGCGAACCAGAAATAAAGGAGAGACCCCATGCGGAATCTGCAGCAACTGCTCTATGAATACGGTGACAGCCACGTCAACCGGGTCAACAAGCTGATCCACTGGCTGTGCGTTCCCCCCATCGTGTGGAGCGTGGTAGCCCTGTTGTGGTCACTGCCTTTTCCCGCCGCGCTGCAATCCAATGTCATACCCATCAACTGGGCCACCCTCGCATTGGTCCTGGCGCAGGTCTATTACTATCGCCTGTCGGTCCGTCTCGGCAGCGGCATATTGCTGTTCAACCTGTTCCTGCTGTGGCTGACGGTCATGGTCGAAGCGGCCGCGCCCTGGCCCTTGTGGCAAGTCGCCGCGGCGGTTTTCGTACTGGCCTGGATCGGCCAGTTCATCGGGCACCTGCTCGAGGGAAAAAGACCTTCATTTTTCAAGGATTTGCAGTTCCTGCTCATCGGCCCGGCCTGGCTCATGTCGTTTGTCTACAAACAATTGGGATTGAATTATTGACCGGAACGGTGTGAAAGATTGCAACCATGCCACCGGTCCACTCAGACGCGTAGCAAAAGCGGCGAGCTCTGGAATCTGCTACCGGCGCACGCTATCCAGGGGTGACCGGGGAGCGGGGCTTGACAAGCAAGATTGGGAGAAAGACATGATACCGAACGCATTGGTGCGAATCGTGGTGGCAATGCTGGTGGCGGTGGCACTTCTGCCACAAATGGCCGCGGCGGCCACCCACATGGTCACCGTAGGCGATAATTTTTTCAGCCCTTCAAGCCTCACCATCCAGGTGGGCGATACCGTCCAGTGGAACAATGCCTCCGGCGGCAATGCGCACAACGTCACCGCCAATAACGGCAGCTTTGCCTCAGGTACTTCCAGCAGCTTCACATTTTCCCGAACATTCAACAGTGCCGGCACCTTTGGTTACCAATGCACCATTCATTCAGGGATGAACGGATCCATTACGGTTCAGAGCGACGGGGGTGGCTCGGCCGACCTCGCCGTGCAAAGCGTTAACGCCACCAACGGCACCTATGCCCCGGGTGACGCCATATCGGTTGCTGTCAGTATCCAGAACGTCGGCAATGCCGCGTCGAGTGCATATACCGTCAGGATTTATGCTTCCACCAATTCAACCATCAACGGCTCCGACACCGAAATTGGCAGCAGTGCGCGGGCGGCCCTGGCCGCCGGCCAGATGAGCAATTTTAACGTGAATGGAACATTTCCCGGCAACATCGCCGACGGCAACTACTTCATCGGCGCCCTCATCGAGATCAACGACTCCAATAACGCCAATAATACCGGTCACGATCAGACGGCCATCACTGTGACGACGCCTGCCGGAAATACCTTCGAGATCAATAATGGCCTCAACGACGCCTGGTTCAATCCCGATACTGACGGCCAGGGGTTTTTCGTCATCGTGTTCCCCGTCATCCACAAAATGTTCCTGTCCATGTTCACCTACGACGTAGAGCGGCCGCCTGGTAATGTCACTGCCCTGCTGGGCGAACCCGGTCACCGCTGGCTGACAGCATTTGGAGATTACTCGGGCGACACGGCGGTACTGGCTATTGACCTCACGCAGGGTGGAGTATTCGACTCCCATGATCCCGTGCCCACCCATGACCCGACGTACGGAACCTTCACGGTCACGTTTACCGACTGCCATACCGGGGAAGTCAGCTACGACATTCCGTCGGCTTCGCAGGCAGGCGTGGTACCGATCCAGCGAATTACCAACGACAACGTCCCGCTGTGTGAGGAACAGCAGCCCCCATAGCGATACGCTGGTTGCACAAAAGGCCCGCTTGAAGCGGGCCTTTTCGATCATGGATGGAACTTCAGTCGCTGTGGGTCTCGGCGTACTGCTCCGCATTCAGCAGCTCATCGATTTCATCCGGGTCCGACGGACTCATGCTGAACAGCCAGCCGTCGCCGTAGGGATCGGAATTCAGCAGGCCGGGATTGTCTTCCAGCGCGCTGTTGAATTCGATGATTTCACCCGAGATGGGCGCGTAAATATCAGAAGCCGCCTTGACCGATTCGACCACGGCGCAGGCATCGCCTTGCGCATAACTCAGGCCAGGTTCCGGCAGCTCGACGAACACCATGTCACCCAGCGCGGCCTGGGCATGATCAGAAATGCCGACCACCACGCTGCCGTCGTCTTCAAGCCGCACCCATTCATGCGTTTCGCGGTAGCGTAAATCGGTTGGAATATCACTCATTGCCAGGGTCCCTCCAGGATTATTGTTACCGCATTCTAGTCCTTGCCAGCCCCACATTAAAACCCTTTTTATCCGCTGCTAGCCGGAAAATGAGCCCGTCCCCCCGACAGCCAATCCGGCCTGTTCAAGCTGCGCTCTCAGGGGCTCGAGCTGGCGCTTGAAGTTCAGCCACTTGTTCACCGAACGGGTGTGCGCCGGCTCACGCACCTGCACCGAACTGGCCGTCGCGCTGGGCGCCGTGTTGAGGTGAAAATCCAGGCAGGCCGGCTCGAAGGCCAGGCCAAGTCGTTCCAGCAGGGTGCGGATCTGCGCTTCTGGCTCGGCCACCAGCGATTCATACTCGACTTCGATGATCCGCTCCCCAAGCACCACCTGCCAGTGACGCCGCAGGCGTTCCCAGGCGATGTAATAAGCACCGAGGTCCTCCAGCGTGTAAGCAAAACGGAAGAAAGACTGCTTGTACATGGCAAAGCAGGCATCCATCGGGTTGCGCCGCAGGTAGACGATACGCGCCTGCGGGAAGGCCCGGGCAATGAAGCCCAGGTAGAGAAAGTTGAAGGGGTACTTGTCGATGAACAGGGGACGACCCTCGAGGCGGTACCCGACCGCGGCAAGATAGTAAGCGGC
>DATDPS010000171.1:0-8004 GCA_035292625.1 Lysobacterales bacterium
GAGCTCCATGTCGCGAATCACTTCCGGGCGCAGCATTCTGGCCATGTAGGAAGCTGTGGAGACGCGGTTGCCCGGCGCATTGAGCGGGTCGATTTCTTCGGTCACCGCGCAGCCGCCCACCACGTGGCGTTTTTCGAACACGCGCGTGTGGATGCCGGCCTTGGCCAGGTAGAACGCGCAGGTCAGGCCGTTGTGGCCAGCGCCGATGATGAGGGCTTTTTTCGCCCTGCGTTTGGTGCTTTTTACCATGGGTAGTGAGCCATTAGCCGCTTGTAGTTACCTATTGTGGATAGATTCCTGCCGGGCTTCCACTGTGTCAGGGCTGCTGGCATTTGAGCTGTACGCCGAGTTAGTCCATCATGCGGCGGGTGGATAAAAACAACGAGGCCAAAGCCAGCCCATGACAGCCATCAAAGATATGCCACCACCCGCTGGCGGAAGCCGGCCCACCATTGTCCGCTGGCGCATCATGGCACTGCTGATCTTCCTCAGCTTCGTTTCCTACCTGCTGCGGGGAAATATTTCGATCGCCGCACCCACCATGATGGCCGATCTGCGGCTGAGCGAGATCCAGTGGGGTTGGGTGATGGCGGCCTTTCCCCTGGGTTACGCCATTTTCCAATTCCCCGGCGGACTGCTGGGCGACCGTTACGGTCCGCGCAAAGTACTCACCGGGATCACGGCCGCCTGGGCGGTGTTGATCGCCGTCACCAGCTTGGTGCCGGGCGCGAACGGGGTGTCGGCGATGTTGATCCTTGGCTCACTGATGCTGGTGCAATTCCTGGTGGGAGTGACGCATGCGCCGATCTTCCCGGTAGTTAGTGCCGGTATCGAACGCTGGTTTCCGGTCGGCAGTTGGGCCTTGCCCAATGGCCTCAGCAGTTCCGGCCTGACCCTGGGGCTGGCTGGCACCGCATCCTTGCTACCCTGGCTGATGGGCCAGTATGGCTGGCGCACTTCCTTTCTCATTCTCGCACCCGTGGGCCTGCTGGGCGCGGCGCTGTGGTGGTGGTATGGGCGGGATAAGCCGGCGGATCATCCCTCGGTAAACGCTTCCGAAGCCGAACTCATTGCCCGTGGACGAGAAGCAGTGCCGCAGCACCAGCCGCAGAGTCCTGCCTGGCTGCGGGTGCTGAAAAACCGGGATGCCCTGCTGCTGACGCTGAGTTATGCGTGCATGAACTTCGTCTTTTACGTGGTGTTCAGCTGGGGTTTCTATTACCTGGTGAAAGTGCGCGGGTTTGCCGAGCAGGAAGCCGGCTTCCTCACCTCGGCGCAATGGATTTTTGCCGGTGCGGGTGCGGCGCTGGGCGGATGGTTTGGGGATTCGCGCTGCCGCAAACTGGGCCTGCGCTGGGGCTACCGCCTGCCCATCTTCATCAGCATGGTGATCTCGGCCCTGCTGCTGCTCGGCGTGGCCTTAACTCCCAACGCCTGGCTCGCCGCGGGCATGCTGGGGCTGTGTTTCTTTTTCAACCAGACGACGGAAGGCCCCTACTGGGGCAGCAGCATCGCGGTGGGCGGCCGCCATGCGGGGGCGGCTGGCGGCCTGATGAATACCGGGGCCAACGGCATGGGTTTCATCAATGCGCTGCTGCTGTCACTGGTGGCTGACCGGTTGGGCTGGACTATCGCCATTGCCATCGGCGCTGCGTTCGCCTTGCTTGGCGCCGGCCTGATCCTGCTGGTGCGGGCCGACCGGCAGATGGATCAGGCAGCATGAGGCTGGCTGGTTTAGACTATGAAATTTGGAAAATCAGGAGTCCCGCAATGTCATATTTTGTGCAGCCCACCCCGTCCAGGTTGAAGTACCTGATCCTCTTCCTGCTGTTTGGTTTGCTGCTTGTTGTTGCCTCATCGGCCAGCGCCTTCAACTCAAACAAGTGGCGTTTGCAGTGCAGCGGCGGCGCCAATTCAGCCGGGGTCATCACCCTGCAGTTCACGCCCAAAGGTGGTGAGCCGATCGTAACGGAAACTCCGATCAAGAAGGGTACCTCGGAAAACGGAGTGGCCAAAGCGCTGGTGAAAAGCCTCAAGGCCCAGTTGCCCAAGGACGCCTTTCATATCGAGCGTGATGATGGTGAAGACGTGCTGGTGAAGAAAAAATGGGGCGCCAAGAGCTTCGATTTCAAGAAGGTTTCCATCACCGTAAAAGGCGTGAGAATCAATCCCCAGCACGAGTGAAAACGAAATCAGGCCGGAATCAAGATTGGGCTTCGAGCCGCCGGAGGAGCAGTTGGGCCCAGTGGCCCCAGGTGAAGCGATCGGCTTGTGGTGAGGAAATGAAATCCAGCCCGGCTCGACGGTATTCCACTATTTGGTCCCGGGACATGGTGCGGATCCGCTGGTAAATTTCCACAGGGTCCTGGTCCCTGCAATTGATGAAACAGGCTGCAGGAATGGTCTGTTCCAGGTAGCTGCCGCCGCCCCAGTACAGCGGCACGCACCCGGCCATCAGGGCCTGGATGATTTTTTCCGTGATGTAGCCGTCTTCATCGCAGTTCTCAAAACACAGGTTGAAATTGTACTGCGTGAGCGTGCGCATTTTGTCCCGCGCTGCGCCCCGGTAGCCCGGATATCCGGTCCATTTGTTTGCGCCGGACCATGGCGCGTGGCCAAATATATCGATGTCAGCGCCCATGGCCTTGACGAACCTGACGCGCTCCTGCAATAAGGCCAGCTGATCATTTTCCGCGTACCGGTTGATGATGCAGCACAGCCTTGCCCGCTGGTGACTCAGTGAGCGGGTGAGCCTTTTTATCAATCTGCCTTTGCGACCAGGCAAGGCCACGTAAAACATCCGGCGGTCAATATCCTCCTCGGCGAACGAAACGACAAACCGTGCAGCGTCTTTGCGTGACAAATTCTCCCGCGTTTCCGGGCTGAGGCAGACCCTGGGTTCCCGGGAGAAGTAAACTTTCGGCCGGCCTTCCTGCATGAATTCTTCGTGCATGAAGTTCTGGGCAACCAGATAATCATGGCATTTCCTCGGCACCAAGGCAGGAATGTCCTGGCGAAAATGCTCGCTTGAGGCATAAAACGCCACGCGGCCGGGAACGTTGGCTATGCCCGAGAATTTTATGATTTTGCGATCTTTCTGCTGGCCGCAGCGGAGGGCTGTGCGCGGATTCAAGCGGTGCAGGATGGCCCTGGCGGCCTGGTAAAAGGTGAATGCGCGATCCTGGTGCATGCGCCGCTGCGCACGAACTGCCGGGGGCGCCATTTGACTCAGTCCTCTTCTGCCGCTCTTTTCAGGACGCCAACGGCGGCCCTGTCGGTCCAGAACACGATCCGGCCCGCGCTGTCCCGTACGATATCGCGCGTGCGTTCATGGCTGACCATAGGCTCCGCCATGATGGCTTGGTCGCGCACCAGGTGAATCCGGTAGATCGATCTGGCTTTCAATGAGGCCGCGATAAGGTCGCCCTGCCAGCGCTCAAAATCTCCGCCTTCAATGTGGGTCAAGGCGGTTACCGCGATCGATGGGGTCCATGCAAAAACGGGTTCGATGAAATCCGGGGAAGGCTCTGACTCCGTGGCCGGCGGCCAGGAAAAGCCCTCGTAATCAGCGCCCAGGGTAGTCACCGGCCAGCCGTAGTTCCCGCCGGAACGAAGCAGGTTCAATTCATCGCCGCCTTTGGGCCCATGCTCGGTTAACCAAATCCTTCCCTCGCTATCCCGGTGGAGCCCCTGCGGGTTGCGGTGGCCGGAGGTGAAGATCCTGTGCTCGCCACTCCCCGTGTCGATTTCGATGGTCTTGCCGTAAGCAACAGCCATGTCCTGTGCAACGGCTGGAGCGGCGTTAAAGCCGTCATATCCGTGGTCTCCGACAGTCAGCAGTATCTGCGCCGGACCCGTTTGGATCATCCGGCCGCCCGACTGGTGTCCCACGAAGATTTTACGCTGGCTGCTTTTCAGGGACAGGCAGGGTGTGGTCTCGTACAATGTTCGCCACCCGGGTGGAGCGCTGCCGGCCTGAAAATCCGGCCACGGAATCAGCGCCGCGGAAACCCGCACCACGTAGCAGGCTTTTTCGCGGTGCCAGTAGTGGTGCGAAACCAGCATGTGTTTCTGGCCGGGCAGTGACCCATCCAGGATCTGGATACCCAGCACCCGGAAATTTTCTTTGCCGAAGGAACCCTTGGTGTCTTCCTGGAATTCAGCGCTATTGGCAGGAACCGTGTAATCCAGTGCCTGGACCGTCAGTCGCTCGCTGTCTGCTGACAGCTCCAGCAGATAAAACAAGCCGTCGCCGGTGACCAGCAGCAGCTTTTCATCCGCTACCGCCAGTCCACCTCCCAAGGCTTCAGGCAGGGGAATCCGCCCGCGGAAAATATTTATTTGCACCCGGTGCAGCGCGGTATCGACCACCCGGGACCGGGGCTCTTCCAGGGCCCGGTACACCACATGCGCCAGGGTCGAGTGGCGCAGAGGCGCAAGGCCGGGAACAGCGATCAGCGCGATCGCGATCGCCAGGGCGCCAACAGCGCGGATCAGCCAGCGGGAGCGATCAGACTTGCTGAGGTAACCGAGCGCCCCGTTCAGCAGGACGCACACAATGCCCAGTTGTATGGCCAGGGCAGGGGGTATGTCAGTATGGGACAGGTGGCCGTAAACCCAGGCGCATCCAAAAAAGACCGCTGCAAGCACGAGGTTGAGGGCGGGATGCCATCTGATGCGCAACAAGGCACATGCCAGGGGCACCACCGTGCTGAGTACGTAAGCCAGGCACAGGATGCCCAGCTGCACCGCGTCCAGCCAACCGAACAGCCAGGGCGGCAGCCCCAGCAGGACAGCCCCAGCCAGCACGAAAGCGGCGCAAGCCCCAAGCTGCCAAAGCAGCAGCAACAAGCCGCGCGAGCGGAAGATCCACCATTTACCCCGAGCATTCACCATGTGGCGGATTTCATGTCATTCCTCTTGAAGGCGCCGCCGCCGGTCGAGGGACGCCTTGAAAACCCGCAGGTAGTCGGAACGCTTGTCCCGGTCGCGAATGCCCATGTTGTTGTCGTGGATTCTGCGCTTGAGCAAGACTTCCGGCAGCATCGTGCTGGTGAGCCCCGCATCGCAAGCCCGTGCATACCAGTCGAGGAATTCGCCGACACGAAATTCACTGTCGAAGCAGCCAGCGCGCGCAATAACTCCGGCCCGTGCCAGCAGGGTTCCGGCGATGTAACCGGGCATGACGGCGGTTCCGTCCGGGCCGGTAAAAACACCACGCTCGTTGAGTTCCGGGCTGTAAAACTGCTCGACCAGCCCAAACACCAGGTCGGTTTCCGGCCGCGCTCGAAAACTCTCCATTTGCAGTGATGTTTTTTCTGCAACCCACAGGTCATCGCAATCCAGAAATGCGATGAATTCGCCCCTTGCCAGGGATACACCGGTGTTGCGAGCCGCGCTGAGCCCGGCATTGGGCTGGTAGTGATAGCCGACCCGCGGGCCGAAGGAGCGGGCAATTTCCGCGCTACCATCGGTGGAACCATCGTCGATGACCAGTATTTCCAGTTCCGGGTAATCCTGCGCCAGCGCACTGACTATGGCCTCGCGCAAATACTTCTCGCCGTTGTACACCGGTATGACCGCCGTAACCAGGGATGTTGACGCCCTACCGTCAATCATCTTTGTTCAGCAAGTTCGCCAGGGAGCTGGCCTGTCCGCCCTGTTGCCGCCGGCGCCGGTCCAGCGATTTCTTGAGCATCTGCAATGTGTGCTTGTTGCCGATCTCGACATTGTTGGTCATGTTGCTTTCGTGCCGCCGGTAATAGTGCACCACCGCCTCATGGATTTTGATTGCAACCCCCAGTTCACGCGCCCGCATGTACCAGTCCCAGTCATCGCAATAACGCTGCGTCTGATCGAATCCCCCCACGGTGTCAAAAACCGTGCGCCTTACTGCGGCGCAGCACAAGCTGAGGAGCGGGGCGGGTTCGAACCAGGGCTCAAATACGGGCTTGCCGTTTTCATGGCCAGTGATGTGCATTTTTTGTGAATACCCGATCACGATGTCAATCTCCAAGTGAGCATTCAACAGGGACAACTGTATTTCCAGAGTGTTGTCATGCCACAGGTCATCAACGTCGAGGAAAGCGATGATCTCACCGCGGGCCCGTTCCAGGCCGGCGTTGCGCGCGCTGGGCAGCCCCTGGTTTTCCTGGCGAAAGTAGTGCAGGTCGGGGCCAGCCAGTTTTGCAGCCACCGCGGCGCTGTCATCGGTCGATCCATCATCGATGACGATGATTTCGACCGCCGCGTGCTTCTGGCGCCGGATGCTGGATACTGCGTCCGCAAGGAATGCGCCGCCGTTGTAGCAGGGGATAATGGTGCTGACCAGGGGCAGTGCGCTCACTTCAGGTTCCTGTCCGGTTTCCGCGGTTCATGCGTTGTTTCGTTTTTATCCAATCCAGATTCCTCCAGGGCAAGATTCTCCAGGGCGGCTATTGCAGGCAGGTCCGCGGCCTTGCCGTCTTCTTGCCGCCGGCGATCCAGCGATTTTTTCAGGGCCAGCAGGAAATGGCCATCCGAGCGCGCGGTGTCGCGCGTCATGTTGTGCTCGTGGCTACGATACAGCAGGGTGGTTGCGTTCGAAATCCCCATCGGCACCGCCAACTCCCGGGCACGGAAAAACCAGTCGACGTCTTCTCCAAACCGCAGGCTCTCATCAAACAAACCAACGGTATCGAACACCGGGCGCCTGAACAGCCCTGCCCCGAGCAAAAAAGCCATCCAACGGGGCCCAAAGGCCTCCAGCCCGTTGCTTTCCTGCCGCACTCTTTGGGTGCAGCCCACCACGAGCTGGTGCGAGTCATCTTGCAACAGCCACTGCAGTTGCCCCTGGAGCATGCCTTCGGCCCAGAGGTCATCGGCGTCGAGGAAGGCGATGAACTCACCCCTGGCAAGGTCCAAACCACGGTTACGAGCTGCCGCGGGACCTTTGTTTGCCTGTGCAACGAAGGTGATGTTTTCATCCAGGCGTTCGATGCTGTCGCGGATTATGCCGGCGCTGGAATCGGTCGATCCGTCATCGACGATGATGATTTCCAGCGGCCGGTGAGCTTGCCCGAACACGCTGTCCAGTGCCTGCGCGATAAACCTCCCGCCATTGTAAACGGGAATGATCGCACTGATGGTCGGGTGCCGGGGATTCATCTCTATTGTCGCTTTCTGTCCAGCCGGTACTTGACCAGATGAAGAAGATGGGCCCTTTTCGCCTCGATGTCGCGTGTCATGTTGGTCTGGTGGAAGCGGTAGTAAAAACTCACGCCAGGCTGAAACTGCATGTCAATGTCCATTTCCCTGGCGCGCATGAACCAGTCATCGTCTTCGGCGAAGCGCATTTTTGCATTGAATATGCCCACTTTTTCGAAGACCGATCTGCGGAACAGCGCACATCCCAGGTGGAACAAATGCAGCGGCTCGCGGTAGTTCTCGAAATACGCGTGCTCATCGGCCGTCGTTCGCTGCAGCATCCGCTGCGTGTATCCCAGCACGACCTCACAAGCGGCATTCTCCCGCAAATACTTCAGCTGGGATTCGAGTTTGTCCACGGGCCATAAATCGTCATCGTCAAGAAAACCTATGTAAACCCCTGCAGCGATACCAAGGCCAGTGTTCCTGACGGCTGCCGGGCCTGAATGGAGCCGCGAACCCGGCTGCCGGAAATAGTGAACAGGGTGGCCGAAACCACTCACCAGGGCCGCTGTTGCATCGTCCGCACCGTCATCCACCACGATGACTTCGTTCGCGGGAGAGCTTTGCGCCAATACGCAGCCAATGGCCTCGGCAAGAAACTCATCCCGGTGGCAGGTGGGGATGATGACGCTGACAGTTTGGGCGGCGGGGTTCAGTGGATTCGCTCCAGCAGCCCGGCAATGACTTCCGGGATCATTTCCAGCTCCGAGCCGAGATCGACCCGGTAACCGGGCACATTCTTCGCCAGCCGCGTGATGGCGCGCCAGGCAGACGCGTCGGGCCCGGCGATCTGCTGCATGGTGCTGGGCGCCAGGG
>DATDPS010000172.1:0-6158 GCA_035292625.1 Lysobacterales bacterium
GGCGAGGCAGGTGCGAAAAATACCCCCAGCATGATGGCACTGGTGGCCAATCACCTGTTTCTGTTTGTCAGCGGCAAGATGGAAACACGGCAGTTGGGCGATTTCTGCTGCTCGTCCAGGCCTTTGCGGGATGGGGCACCGCAGGCTGAAACAGCCGGTTGAGAAGCGGCGCAACTTTATTACCGAACAGCGGCGAGGAGATTCACAGATGCCAATTGTGCGTGGATGTAATTTACCGGACGAGCTCCTGTACGACGTGGCCAACCACACCTGGTTCAAGGAAGTGGATGGCGGCAATGTGCGCATCGGCATGACAGCGGTGGCTACCGCCATGGCAGGTCAATTGGTGGCTTTTACCCCCAAGAAAGTCGGGCGTTCGGTGGAAGCAGGCAAATCCTGCGCTACTGTTGAATCGGGCAAGTGGGTGGGGCCGGCCAAGTCGGCAGCCGCTGGCGAGGTGGTTGCGGTGAATGAAGTGTTGCAGGGCCAGCCCAACCTCGCCAACCAGGATCCTTACTCTGCCTGGCTGGTGGAACTCAAGCCCACGGACTGGGCCGCGGTTCGCGGTACGCTCACGCCAGGCAGTGAAGTGGCGGCCAGGTACGAAGCGAAAATGGATTCGGAGGGTTTTGCCGGCTGCGCCTGAAACGGCCTGTCAATCCTCACTACGGGTTCACGCAAACTCCTGGCAGCGGAAAGAACTTCAGTTTTTCCAGTTCCGGGTCCAGAACCAGTTCGGCGTTCTTTTCCTGTCCAGCCAGACCGGCGGCCAGTTCCTCCGCTTCGCGCAGGAACTCCGCATAGTGCACGGCGCGCTCCTCGATCCCCAGGGCCGTCGGTGCGGGATGGCTGCAGCGCAGGGCCGCTTCAAGTGAAAAACCTTCCAGGCAAACGCAATCGCACTTGTGCAGCCAGGCGCCGGTATGCAAATCGAAATTGTATTCAGGCAGGAACAGGTGGCCGTGGCGGGCGACAAAACCCACCGCATCGATGATGTACTGCACCTCGATATCGTCCATGACGTAATGCAGGCTGATGCGGCACCAGCCTGGCTTCACTCCTGAATAACCTTTCCTGATCCACTTGCGGTATTGCTCGGAAGAGTCATGGTCAATGCCCAGCAGCCGGTGACCATAGGGCCCGGCGCAGGAACAGCCGGCGCGGCTCTGGATGCCGAACAGGTCATTGAGCAGGGTAGTGACAAACTTGGGGTGCAGGTACTTGCCCCCGGGTTCCCGCAGGTTGAAAGAAATGATGCTGATGCGCCGGTCCGGGTCCGGATTGCCCAGAATCTCGATCGCGGGGTTGGCCAGCCAGCTGTTGAACACACGCCGCAGCAGTTCGCGTTCACGTAATTCGATGGCTTCCACCCCGATACCGTCCTTGAGCTCAAACGCCAGGCCGGCCTTGAGGATTTGTAGTACGCCCGGGGTGCCCGCTTTCTCACGTTCTTCGATATCCTGGATGAAATCCTGGCTGGTGGGGCCGACATAATCCACCGTGCCTCCGGCACTGACGCTGGGCGGCAGTTCCTCGTGGTACAGGCGCTCGTTGAACACCAGCACGCCGCTCGCTCCCGGCCCGCCGAGGAATTTATGCGGGGAAATGAACACCGCGTCCAGCGTCGCGTCACCGGCATACGCGCCCCCGGGTGGGTTCATGTTGATCTCGACGTAGGGCGCGCTGGCGGCGAAATCAAAACACGCCATGGCGTCATGACGATGCAACAGGGCGGCGATTTCATGCACCGGCGAGCGCATGCCGGTAACATTCGAGGCGGCTGAGAAAGAGCCAATGCGCATGCGGCCCTGGTAGGCCGGGTCCTGCAGCAACTCCTCGAGGTGGGCGAGATCGATGCCGCCCTCGGCGTTCAGTTTCACTTCGATCACGCTGGCCAGGCCCTGGCGCCAGGACACTTCGTTGGAGTGGTGCTCATATGGCCCGACGAACACCACCGGCTGGTGCTGCAGGATTCCCATCTCGAATTTCTGTCGCGCTTCGGGACCCAACACGCGGTCCATCAGGTGCTGCAGGTTTTGCCGCGTGGCCGGCGGCAACATCACGCCGATGATCTGCTGAAACTTGTCAATCGCCCCGGTGGCGCCGCTGCCTATGGGGATGATGCGGCCAGCAGGTCCGGCATTGACCGAACGTTTGATGGCCGCTTCGGCCTCGTCCAGCAGGTGGGTCATGGAGCGGCCGCTGATATCATCCTCGGTATGCGTATTGGCATAGATGCGCTGCAGGTTCTGGATGTAACGCTCGACCAGCGTCAGGCAGCGGCCCGAAGCAGTGTAATCGGCGTAAACCATCAGGCGCTGGCCAAACGGCGTCTCGATGGGGGCATCGGCGCCAATCACCTGGGTGCGCAGGAATGTAAAGTCGAGAGAACGGGCCTGGTTCATAGATGTGCTGTCTCGGTAATCGGTATGCAGTGATTCGGGTATTCTAAACCCTTGTTCCTCGCTATTGACTTTTCCGGCCGCAAACGCCAGCTTGTAAAGAACCACTGATTTGAAATTCACATAACAGCGAAAAACTCACAGGACCCTGACCATGTTGGACAAGATCAAAACCACCCTGAAACTGGCCCGGCCCGAATTGCTGCGCGAACAAGCCTATATCAATGGTGAATGGGTGTCCGCCACAGATGGCGGGACTTTTCCCGTGACCAACCCGGCCGACAACACGCTGCTGGCCGAAGTGGCGCAACTGGGCGTGGCCGAAACCCGCCGGGCCATAGAGGCCGCCAGCGCGGCCTGGCCGGCCTGGCGCAAACGCACGGCCAAGGACCGAGCCGCGCTGCTGCGCCGCTGGTATGAACTGATCGTGGCCAACAAGGACGACCTGGCCGCACTGATGACCGCCGAACAGGGCAAGCCGCTGGCGGAGTCGGCTGGCGAAGTCATGTACGGCGCATCCTTCATCGAGTGGTTTGCCGAGGAAGGCAAGCGTATTTACGGCGACATGATCCCCACCCACTTGCCGGATCGCCGCATCATGGTGATCAAGCAGCCGGTGGGCGTGGTTGCCGCCATCACGCCGTGGAATTTCCCCAATGCCATGATCACGCGCAAGGCAGCTCCGGCCCTGGCGGCCGGCTGCCCCATCGTGATCAAGCCCGCCTCTGAAACACCGCTGTCCGCGCTGGCGCTGGCCGAGCTGGCGCACCAGGCCGGCATTCCGCCCGGCGTGTTCAACGTGGTGACCACTACGCGCTCAGCCGACGTGGGCAAGGAAATGACCGAAAGCCCGCTGGTGCGCAAGTTCTCCTTCACCGGCTCGACCGGCATCGGCAAGCTGTTGATCCGCCAGTGCGCCAGCACGGTGAAGAAAGTCTCGATGGAACTGGGCGGCAACGCGCCGTTCATCGTGTTCGACGATGCGGATATCGATGCCGCGGTCAAGGGCGCCATCATTTCCAAGTACCGCAACGCCGGCCAGACCTGCGTCTGCGCCAACCGCATCTACGTGCAGGAAGACGTGTACGGCGAGTTTGTCGAAAAATTCACTGCCGCCGTGCAGCAGCTCAAGATCGGCCGCGGCGAGGAAGCGGGTGTCAGTATAGGCCCGATGATTTCACCCAGCGCCGTGAAGAAAGTCGAGGAACTGCTGGAAGATGCGGTGGGCAAAGGCGGCATCATTGCGGCTGGGGGCTCGCGTCACGCGCTCGGAGGCCTGTTTTTTGAACCCACCGTGGTCAAAAACGCGACGGCGGAGATGGCTTTCGCCACTGAGGAAATTTTCGGGCCGGTCGCGCCGATCTTCAAATTCAAAACCGAGCAGGAGGCCATCGACCTGGCCAACGCCACCGAGTACGGCCTGGCATCCTATTTTTATGCGCGTGACCTCGGGCGGGTGTTCCGCGTGGCCGAAGAACTGGAATACGGCATGGTGTGCATTAACGACGGCATCCTGTCGACCGAGGTGGCGCCGTTTGGCGGCGTGAAGGAATCCGGCACCGGCCGCGAAGGCTCGAAGTACGGCATCGACGAATTCATCGAGATCAAGTACATCACCCTGGCGGGGCTGGCCCGCTAGCATCACCTGCTGCCGAGTGCAGCGAGACGGTCGGTTCCGAATGTAGTCCTCCATCGCTATCAAATGGACTTGTTGTCCCGGGTAGCGGCGCTGGTTTGGTTAATCGATCGTTTCAACGATGTCACCCGCAGCGCTTTGTCGGGCGACACTGAACAGTTCCCGGCAACCGCAGTTCCACCCCCAGGACGGGGCGGGAACTCAAGGAATCCGCGACCTATTTCGACTTGCGGGTCGTGTCAAATTCATCCCCGGCCCCAACATGGCAAGGGCTGTAAAAAACGGGCGCCATCAATCCCTTCATGCCGCGCAAAATTTTGGATACTGCTGCTATCATCGCTGTAGCTAATTTGGAGGAAAACCATGACAGCTCTCGACCTGGATTTCGTGCGCGACCAGTTCCCGGCTTTTTCCGAGAACTCGCTGGAGGGGTTCGCCCACTTCGAAAACGCCGGCGGCTCCTATGCTTGTGGAGCGGTGATCGATCGGCTGGGGCGTTACTACCGGGAAACCAAGGTACAGCCCTACTATGACTTTCCTGCCTCGCGCCGTGCCGGGCAGGAGATGGACCTGGCGCGCTCGCGCCTGGCAGCCTGGCTTAACGTGGCCACCGAAGAGCTTCACTTTGGCCCGTCCACTTCGCAGAACACTTACGTCATTGCCCAGGCCCTGCGCCAGCACCTGCAGCCTGGCGACGAGGTAATCGTCACCAACCAGGACCACGAGGCCAATATCGGCGCGTGGCGGCGCCTGGCGGCCGACGGCATCATCGTGCACGAATGGAGGATCGACCCGGACAGTGGTGAACTCAATGCCGACGACCTGAACACCTGGCTGGGCTCCCAGACCCGCGTGGTGGCCTTCACCCACTGCTCCAACGTGGTTGCCAGCATCAACCCGGTGCGGCAATTGACTGAACGCATCCACGCCGCTGGCGCCATCGCCATCGTCGATGGCGTATCATTCTGCCCGCACGGCCTGCCCGATATCCGCGCGCTCGGCGCCGACATCTACCTGTTTTCCCTCTACAAGGTCTACGGCCCGCACCTGGGCGTGATGTACATGAGCAAAGAACTCAACGCGGAACTGCCCAACCAGGGACATTACTTCAATGCCGGCAAGCCAACGTCGCGTTTTACTCCGGCCGGCCCCGATCACGCACAGATTGCCGCCACCAATGGCGTGGTCGACTACTTCGAAGCGGTGTATCAACATCATTTCGGGCAATCCGCCGGCATTGCCCAGTGTGCCGCGGCCGTGCACGACTTGTTCCGCAGCCACGAGAGCCGCTTGCTGCAACCCGTGCTGGATTTCATACACCAGCATCCGCGCATTCAGCTGATCGGCCGTCGCACAGCCGCCGAACGCGCACCGACGGTGGCCGTCACCGTGGACGGCTGGAAGCCACGCGAGCTCGCGGCCCGGCTGGCGGAACGTAAACTGTGTGTCGGCGCAGGCGATTACTACGCCAACCGGGCGCTTGAAGCGCTGGGCATTGATCCCGATGAAGGCGCATTGCGCGCGTCTTTCGTGCACTACACCCGCGAAAGCGAAGTGACGCGCCTGATCGAGGCGCTGGATGAATTGGCGTAAAGATTGGCACGACTCATTCATTTTGCACAGGTGCCAGGAATCTTTGCGGCAGAAACGCGCTCCGCGCATAATGCAATAAAAGCTTCCTGACTTTCCTGGATACAACATCATGAACCTGAAAACACCACAATTAGCGCCGGTGATCCTGTCGTTGCTGATGGCGAGCGTGTCCGGTCTCAAGGCACAAGAAGCGGACATCACCTTCTTCGTCATCGGCAAACACGCGACTTTCAGCCAGGATGCTTCTGGCGAGCGTACTCCGGTCGACTATTCGTTTTTTGCGGAAGTTTTCCTGAGCCAGAACGGGGATGCCTCAAACGGACGCTTGACCTTGCCGAACGGGTCTGAAACGGCATTTGAGGATTACCGCCAGGCCGAGGGCGGGCAGCGCGACAACATCCTCAAGGTAATCGGCAAAGCGAGGTATGCGAGCTTCGCCGATCTGCAAGCGGATTATCCGGACGGCGAATACCAGGTGTCGTTTGACACGCCGAGTGGTTCGGTCCGGGGCGCCAGGCTGCTGTTCA
>DATDPS010000173.1:0-6867 GCA_035292625.1 Lysobacterales bacterium
TATCTGGGCGAAGAAGGGTATCTGCGCCTGACCCGGCGTGTACTCGAACTCAAGCAACGGCTTACCGCCGGCGTGAGCGCCATTGAGGGGCTGAAAGTGTGGCAAGTGGACGTCATGCCCATGCATTTCCATTCCGAGAAAGCCCCAACGGCCGCCGTGTACCAGGGCTTGCTCGACAAAGGCTGGCTGATGCTCGGACTGGTCGCTCCCGAAGCCATCACCATTTGTGTCGATCCGGCCTTATCGGATGAAGACGTGGCACTGTTCCTGGCGGACCTGCGCGAAGTGACCGAAAAGATTCTTGCCGGGGGAGGCGCCAAAAAAGGCGATATCCGTTACAGCTAAGCTTATGGAAATGGCAGTCGAATCCAGCTTGAGGGAACGGCAGAAGACCCGCCGCCGGGCGGATATACTTGCAGCGGGCAAGTCTCTGTTCTCCCGGCGGGGGTACTCCACTACCAGCATGCAGGCAATTGCGCAGGCGTCCGAAGTAGGTATTGCCACGGTATACAACTACTTTGGCACCAAGGGCAGCCTGCTGGCGGAAATCCTGCGGGCTGATTTTGACCTGTTGTTCGAACGAGGCGAAGCCATGCTGGCGCAAAAGCCGGGGGATCTGGATAAAGGCGTGCTCGAGCTGATTGAACTTTACCAGCAATTCCAGGACCACTGGGAACCCAGGCACATGCTGGTCGCGGTCATGGGCCCGGGTTTATCGGCAGAACCAGAACTGGGTGAATTGGCCCGCGATGCGGAAAGCAGGGTGATGAGCCAGCTCGTCGCCCTGCTTTCACTCTACCAGCGGGCGGGCAAGGTCAGGGCCGATATTGATATCAACGACGCGGCCTTGATCATTTTCTACATATTCAATCAGCATTTCATTGAATATGTCTCGCAGGAAACCGTGGAGTTTTCTGCCATGAAAGCGGCGATGGACCGGCAGATCCGATTTATCGTGTCGGCAATCAGACAAGGTTAATCAGCAGACCCCAGTTCCCTGGCCAGTATCTCCCGGCTTTCCGGCCGGGTGTATGGCAGGTCAAAAAACTTCTCTACCACCGCGTTGAAAGCAACGGGGTCGGTTTGGGGTGCCCAGTGTGTCTGGCCAGGTAAAATGGCGAGGTGCGCCCGGGGCAGGTTGTCGAATATTTCGACCGTGTGCGCGGAGCGGATAATGTCCTTGTCGCCGGCCATGACCAGCACCGGAGCCTCGATCTGGTGCAAGCTTTCGACCGGAATGTCCGGCTGGGTCATGAGCAAATCGAGCAGCTGGCGGTTCAACGGCCAGTCTGCGGTCGTGTCTTTGTTGCGGATCATTTCATCGACCGTCTTGCTGAAGGGTTCCAGCAGTTCGCGCGTCCAGGAATTGATGGCGGTCTCGTCCGGGCGGAGATTGGCACCCATAATGGCCATTTTATTGGCCTTGTCGGGGTGGTGGATTGCCAGCAGCAGGCTGAGGATGCCACCATCGCTCCAGCCGATAATGTTGGCCTTGCTGACGTTCAGATGTTCCAGCAGGGCGTTGTAGTCTTCCATCATCTGCATATAGACCAGGTGATCTGTTCCAAGGCCGGATTTCCCATGCCCCCGGCTGTCGGCGACGATGACCTGGTAACTCTGGGCAAAATGGGCGATCTGAAAACGCAATGCGGCGATACTTTGCCCGTTGCCATGGATCAGGAGCAGCGGCTTGCCGTTGCCATAGGTCTCGAAGTACAGGGCAATGCCGTTGACATCGGCATAATGGCCTGCTTGCGGATTATTGCCGTAAGGGATTGCTTCTTCCGGCGGTTCATCAGTTTTTGGCGTATGGGGCGCCGTGGCTTGCCGCGACGGGTCTGCCGCCTGCGCTGTTTCATAGTTCTGCCAGGCCAGGTCGATCAGGTAGTCGTGGATCGCCTCGATCTCGTCCGGTGATAACAGGCCGGCGAAACTCCCCATGCCCTTGCCGGCCAGGGTGCCCTTGAGCATGACATCGTCATAGTCCCGGTGGGCTTCGGCGCTCAAGCGGCCGAGATCCGGAATACCCGAACTGCGGCCATCCATATTGGAATGGCACTTGGTGCAGTTTCGCACGTACAGATCCGCCCCCAGTTCCACCTGTTCCGGCGTTCCACGCCGCGCCACCGGCGGCATCGGTACGTCTGCAATGACGTGTTCCACCTCGGGCCGCTTGGGAACTGCGCCACCGCCCAGTTTGAACGCGATGATGCGCCCCTTATTGCCGTACTTATAGGCTGCGGTACCCGGCACGTACTCCTGACCCGCCGCCCCGCCCAGGCCAGCCATGATGGCCACGTATTGTTCACCACCCACGGTGTAAGTCATGGGTCCCGCCATCATGCTGGTGCCCGTATCGATACTGTGTAGCTGTTCACCGGTAGCGGCATCCAGTGCAACAAACTCACCGCTGCCGCGGCCCTGGAAAACCAGGCCGCCGGCGCTGGTCATCAGGCCGCCCCCGTTCCAGGTGGCAAACAATTCTCCAACCCACTGCCCCGAGGTTTCCACCTCCCAGGCGAGTTTTTGCGCAACCGGATCCCAAGCCCTGACGAATCCGCGAATGGTGGTATCCGGCTGGTCTTGCGCCAGTTCAGCCAGTGGAGGGAGTTTTTTGGCGGCCGCTCCATCCAGGCCCCATTCGCCCCGCATGGGAAATATATAAATGGAGGTGGAGTTAAGCCCTCCTTTCTGATACTCAAAAGGTTCTTCCGGCATGACCCAGATGGTGCTGGCCTCAATGACCGGGATGTAAACCAGGCCGGTTGCGGGATTGAATGCCATGGGTTGCCAGTTGTGTCCGCCGGCCGGGCTGGGAAATACCAGTTTGGGCCCATGGAAATACTCGCCCTGTCCCGTTTCCACCGGCTTGCCCGTCTGTTTATCTACATGGCTGGCCCAGGTGATGGTCACATAGGGTTCCGCCGAGATGAGCTCACCGCTCAGCCGGTCCAGCACATAAAAAAAGCCATTCTTGGGCGCCTGCATGATCACCTGGCGGGTTTTGCCATCGATCTCCAGGTCCGCCAGGATCATTTTCATGGTGGCGGTGAAGTCCCAGTTATCCGCCGGAGTGGTCTGGTAGTGCCACACCATATGGCCATCATCAGGGTTTATGGCGAGGATAGACGCGAGAAACAAATTGTCGCCGCCCGCCGGGCTGCGTAACTTACGCGGATACGGCGCGGCGTTGCCCGTACCTACGTAGAGCAGGTTGAGTTCCGGGTCATAGGCCATGGCGTCCCACACCGTGCCACCCAGTCCGACTTCCCACAGGCTGTCCGGGTCCCAGGTTTGTGCCGCCATTGCCAGTTCGGGGTGCTCAAAACCCAGCTTGGGATCACCCGGTACGGTAAAAAAGCGCCAGCGTTGTTCACCCGTAGCGTGATCATAGGCGGTGATGTAACCGCGGGCATCGAACTCGGCGCCGGCGTTGCCGATGATCACCAGATCTTTGGCGATGTAGGGGGCACCGGTCATGGTGTAACCACGCTCCCGGTCAGTAATGGTATCTACCTTCCAGGCAACCGAGCCGTCCGCGGCATTGAGGGCATAGAGATAACCGTCCAGGGAGCCAACGTAAACCATGCCACGCCACACTGCCACGCCCCGATTAACCACGCCACAGCAGGCTTTGCGCATAAAATCCGCATCCACCTCTGGCTCGAATTTCCATACTTCAGCGCCTGTTCCGGCATGGACCGCATAAACAGCACCGCCAGGGCCGCTGGCGTACATCACCCCGTCGACCACGATGGGGGTGGCTTCAAAACCATGTTCCGTGTCGATCTCATACTGCCAGGCGAAGCCCAGCCGGGAAACATTGTCTTTGTTGATCTGTTGCAGCGGAGAATGGTAGCTCTGCTGTTGATCCCGGCCACCGGTCAGCCAGGCGCCGGGTTCAGTACTTATCCGGGAAAGTCTTGCGGCATCTATCCAGCCAGGGGGCGGCGTGCTGGACGGTTTTTCTGCATGGAGTGCGGGAACGGGCGCAGGGGCTTTTTCACATCCGCCAAGCAATACCAAAGCGACCGCAATCGCCAACCATCCAGCCCTTGGAAATTTACTGTTCACCCAGCTACTCCTGGCTTGCTTACGAAAAACGGCCCGGCGTCATTGTCTGAGCCAGGCCGTTGTTCCGGTGCAAATTAAAGCCTGCAGTTAAAACCGCATCCTGCCTTCAATGCCAAAAGTGCGCGGGCGGTTGACCACCAGCCTCTGCCGTCCCGGGGTTTCCGCCGCGATGGACCGGCTGTCTGCCAGGTTGGCGCGTTCGTCGGTTACGTTATCCACGAACAGGATCAGGTCCCATTTTTCATTAACCATGCCGGCACGCAGGTTCAGGGCCGACCACGATTCGCGCAGTCGCTGCTCCCCATTATTGGCGCTGAAGCTGTCACCGTAGTAGTTGAAGTCCCCCCTGACCAGTCCTTCCCAACCCGAAGTCAGCGGCCACAGGTATTGCGCACCGCTGGTGACTGTCCAATCGGGCACGCCCTGGATTTTGTCACCTTCGCTAACGCCGGGGACACCACCGCTATCGGTGATTTCAGCATCGGTATAACCCACGCCCAGTGACAGG
This sequence comes from Lysobacterales bacterium, assembly GCA_035292625.1. Classification (GTDB taxonomy): domain Bacteria; phylum Pseudomonadota; class Gammaproteobacteria; order Xanthomonadales; family SZUA-36; genus SHZL01. Next base: position 4,583 of record DATDPS010000173.1, read on the forward strand.
CTCAGACCTTCAGAGGGGGCCGCCAGCAGTTCGATTTCAAAACCCTTGCTTTCCGCCGAGCCGGCGTTTTGGGTGAATTGGAAACCACAGGCCAGGCGATGGAGTTGCTGGATATTGGACCAGTCAACAAAGAAAACAGCACCATTGAGTGTCACCCGGTCTTCGCTGAGGCGTGACTTCGCACCCAGTTCATAACTCCAGAGCGTGTCTGATTCAAAGGTCGTGGCATTGGATGGCTCGATACCGAGCTCTTCCAGTTCCGGCCCGCACAGACCCAGCGGCAAGTTGCCATTGACACCACCAATACGAAAACCCTTGGTGGCGCTGGTGTAGACGTTGACATTCTCGTTGACATCGGCCTCCACCAGAAACTTTGGATTAAAGCCTGACTCGCTTTGCTTGTCACTGAAACTGCTGGGGCCGCCATTGGCGAACCCATCGGATGAATCGGCGGCGGAAACCTTGTTGTCGTAATAACGGCCACCCACGGTAACGGACCAGCGATCGCTGATCTGGTAGCTCAAGTCACCGAAAACCGCGACTTCTTCCGTCTTCACTTCCTGGACGTCGGTAAAGATCAGGTCATCATCGGTCAGACAAAACCCGAATTCGCAATCCTGGCCCAGGCCCGGGACCCCGGTAAACTCGTCGATTGCTTCATGCAGACCCGTTTGCACTGCCCGCGGGTAATGATGGTCCAGTTGGAGGTCCTGGTAGAAGACGCCCGCGATAAAACTGAAAGGACCATCAAAACTGCTGGCGAAACGGATTTCCTGCACGAAACTGCTGTACTCCTCAGTGGTATTGATGACCGAAGCCAGGGGATCGATGGGTATGCCTATGACCTGATCGAACAGGAAATGCAGGAAGGCGGTCTCCTCTTCCCACTCGCTGGTTGTGCGGTCGTACCAGGATGTGGTTGACAGCAGGCTACCCGCACCAGTGTCCCAGTTAAAAGTGCCGTTGGCGACGTACCACTTGTCGGTTCCGGGTTCATCCAGGTCGAAAAATCTTTGTTCGGTGGTATTGTCAGCATCGATGTCGGCGAACGGCAGGCCATCGGCTTCGATTTTCTGTCCTATGAGCCTCAGGTCCAGGCTCAGACTGTCCGTAAAGACGATCTTGCCAGCGATCTGGCCGCCGTAAAACTCTTCATCATCCACGTTTTTCTGAGGCGCAAACGCCGGCCCGGGGCTTTCGCGAGGATCGCCAAAGGAGTCGACCCAACTGGGAATGTATTCGCGATCAAAAATACCGGAGTTCTGTCCATAATACGCAGCGGCACGCAACGCAAACTTGTCCTCGACCACCGGGATGTTAAAGCTGGCGTCAAAGTTATAGTTCGCGCCACCCTCATTCACCGTGGACAGCGTGGCATGGGCCTTGTTCTCTGCTACGTTGAGATCCGGCTGCTTGGTGATCACGCGTATCGTGCCACCCATCGACTTGGCGCCATACAGAGAACCCTGGGGCCCGCGCAAAACCTCGATGCGCTCGACATCCAGCACACGCGGTAAAAGGGTAGCATTGACCGGCGTGTCATCAATATAAAAGCCGGTGGTGTCGTTGCCGAAAACTCCTCGTATGGACGGTGAGCTCGAGTCAAACCGCCCGTCCGCCTCATAAGCCACACCCAGGTTTGGAACCCGCACGGCAAAATCAAGCAGTGTGTAGGCGCCCATTCGCTCCAGTTCCACATCCCCAAGAGCGGTTACTGACATACCGATTTCCTGGATGGACTCGGCTCGCTTGGTGGCGGTAACCATGACTTCCTCGAGACCTGCAGTGTTGACCGGCGCATTTTGCGCGGTTGCAGTCCCGGTCCCAAGCACAGCGCTGCAGGCAAGGCTCAAAAGAAACTTTTGCTTCAAAGAAACGTGATTATTGTGGTTCACTGTACCCATCCTCGTTTTGGTTTTGCACGGCAGTATAAGCACTTTCCGAAGAATCATCGACTATTTGGCACTTGGAATTCAACTACTCGTGACCTGAATCAGGCAAAACGGTGGCAATCTGGGTGATGGATCACGCACATTGCGCTATCGATTTGCCTGTTACAAGTCACTGGTACCGGCGGATCACCCGTCGTGCGGGGCGCTGTTCCCGGCGCTGATCGTTGGCCAACGGGTTTACCCACCGCGGAACTGTCAATAGAATGGCCCGCGCGGCATACCCGTTACTTATGCAGGCCTGAAATGATCCATCCGAATTCCCAACACCTGCCCTTCTACTACGGCTGGGTCATTGTCATGGCGGGCTCACTGTGCATCATGGCCGGCCTCGGC
>DATDPS010000174.1:0-7324 GCA_035292625.1 Lysobacterales bacterium
CGCAACGATCGTGCCGTTACGGTGCGATATCGCTCCAGCACGCCCGTCAGCCATTCACCGGTGTAATGCGTGGTGCACACTCCACATCGGATTTCATATGGGAGACCACTCAAGCTGCTTCTCGATGCCGCTAGCTCAATAAAATCTTCAGCCGTTGCCAGGCGGTTTCGTGCAGCCAGGTACTCATACTTGATGCGTAAATGTTCTTGCGCCTTCACGGAGTCATACCAGGTGCCGTTGCGATAGAACTCGCAACCGGATATCTCGACGAAATCGAGCAGGTAATGGATTTCCCGATGCGCGGTGGTGAGTGGCTCTGCGAACGCCAGGGGGCAATGCGAGAGTGCCAATGCGATGCCCAGCAGGAACATGGATCGCATTTTCATAGCTCTTTATCCAGTGGCAGCAAAAAGAGGAATCCCGCCGAGAACTTTTGCCAAGCGCTTTGTGCGGGTTCTTTTTGAATGTCAACCAGTTTTTCACCCTCGAGGGTGCGCCAGATCAAGTGCTGACCGTGTCCCGATTTGTTCGGCTGCAACCGCAGCTCATAGGCATTGGCCGGTTGCACCATGGCCTCAAAACGACGCGCCAGCTCTTCGGCAAGCTCGGAGCTGTCAATCAGCAACCCGATCTCGGTATTGAGGTGCATCGATCTCATATCGAAGTTCATCGGACCGACAAATATGCTCTGACGGTCGAATACAAACATCTTGGCGTGCAGCGAATAGGTTCCGTGGCGGGACATTGCTGCCGTTTGACCGCTGCCACGGGTGTTACCCAACTGGGAACGGATCTCGTACAGTTCCACACCATCCTCGAGCAGCGGCACCCGGTAACCCATGTAGCCGGAGTGAGCGAAGACAACTGTAGAAGACTCGAGTGAGTTGGTCAGGATCCGCACGCGAACGTTGCGGCGGCGCAAATCGTTGATCAGCTGCATGCCTTCCTTGCCGGGTACCATGTAGGGCGTGACCATCAGCAACTCTGACTGGACGGCCGAGGTGGCTACGGCCACCGGCCGAAGCATCAGCCTTCCGACCCTGGTGCCCTCTTTAACGCTTTTCTTGTCCGGGCTGTCACTGATAAGTCGTGCGGGGGCCCACACCAGGGGTAATCGACCAGACAACATTCCGATGAACGGCTCCCCGGAGTCAACCCGTTGGACAAAGTCGATTCCGTCCGGATTCACCTCCGCCGGCTCCTCAATCGTCAGCTCCCGATGTTCACTCAAGGCAGTACGCGAGGTCTTGCCAGACGTCAGGGCTTCATTGGGAATGGAAAGTGCGTGGTTCCAAAACTCGTCGAAGGAAGCCGAAAGCTGCCTGACAATCGGACCTACGGCAAATACATCGCTGTCGGCATACTGCTCTTCGGCGTCGACCTGAAAGTACTGATCGCCGATGTTACGTCCGCCGACCAAGGCTACTGAATTATCGACGACCAGCAATTTGTTGTGCATGCGGTAATTGAGCCGCGACTTGTTGAGGAGGAACTCAGCTGCTTTTATCGATTTCTTGTATCCGCGATACCTGAACGGATTGAAGATTCGGATCTCCACAGAATGATGGGCGGCCAGCGGCGCGATCTGTTCGTCACCGGCGATCGTTTCACCATCATCAATCAACAGGCGCACTCGCACCCCGCGATCAGCCGCTCGCAGGGCCGCGTCGGTCAAAAGGCGGCCGGAATCGTCCCCGCGCAGAATGAAATACTGCAGGTCCAGGGTTCGCTCGGCGGCATTGATCATCTGCATTCGGGTCAAGTATCCGTCGGCACCGAACGACTGCAGAAAGAATCCGGAATTGCCGTCGTGTTCTCGAGAAACCTCTTCAAGCCGAGCACCAAGTGCCGTCTCTTCCGGATGACTCATGGCTGATGAAGCGATCCTGGGGTAATCGTGACCCGGGGGCAGCGATGAGCAGGCACTGATGAAAGCGCAGGCCAGCAATACGAATGCTGTTTGAAATTTCCTGCCAGGAATATTGGTGCAATGGCTGATGATTCCTTGGTCCACAAAACAATCGCCGCGCAGCCTCGTTGGGAGGGATACGCGGCGACTCATGCGGGAGATTCTCTGTGCTAATCGAGCTCTGGGTTACTCAGAGGTTCATCAGAACGTCAGGGCTGCCGAATTGACGCTTTTCACGCCGCGAATGTTGTCTGCAAGCTCGATTGCCAGGGCGCGCTCGGCGCCGCTGTCCACTTTTCCGCTCAGGGTGACAATTCCGCTATCCGTGCTGACGAGGATGTTGTGGCTCTCGACGTTGCTGGAAAACATGAAGGTGGACGTTACTTTCGTGGTGATCCAGCTGTCGGACATGTCCTGGGAAGTGTCATGCTCAGAATCCTCAACCGCGACTTTGGGCGCTGGCTTCGAGGAATTTACCACCAAGCGATTGTCGACTGACACGACACCGTCGGTATTCACGGCCATGCGCCCGGCGAGCTCCCTGGAGGCATCGCTCTCGGCAGCGCCATTCAGCGTCAGCCTGCCCATCCTGGTGTCCACATCCATTTCCATTCCTTCGGTGTTCTTGCTCCACAAGAGTTTTGACTTAACGGTTGCTGTGATCGTGGCATCGTCAACCACTTCACCAAAGCTGCGCTCTTCGGAGGATCGTACCGCCGGAGTGTAGTCAGCCGCTACCACGATCTGATTGTCGATAGTCTTGATGCCGGTTACGCCCAGTGCGATTTGCTGAGCCAGTTCTTTGTTGACATCTTCCTCCACCACACCGGTGAGGGTCGCGGTCTCCCCGTCCACTGATACTTCGAGGTCATTGGCGCGCAGGTACGGGCTCAGCGCATAGGTCGTCGAGATCTGCGATTCCTGGCGTGCTTCGACCACGTCCTGTGACAGCGAGTCTGCAACAACTGTGCCACTGATCGAAGCCAACGCCAGGGTTACGGCCAACGCGAGTACCAATTTACGGGATTTCGTATACATATTTGCTCATCCATTGTTAAGAAGGGGTGTTGATGCTTGGGCGTGGAGAGAATCGTCTTCCGGGAGAAATTGAGCGGGTAACAACCACTCACCTCTTCGGTTTGATCTGGAGATAAGCCACGTACTAAATTTTATTCTGAACTACCTCCCGTGCGGTGTCGGTGCGCTGGCGCGCATAACGTGAATATTGGTCCCCAGAACAGGCAAAGCACAACGAGTCTCAACTGGTGACCCACCCATGGCGCTTACATCACGCAGAGCGCGGAATGCCAGAAGGCAGATTCAGAACTTCTTCATTCGCCCAGAAGTTCACCCACCGCCTTGAATTGGTCGACACGGTCGCAGACCACCTTGATCACCATCAGGATCGGCACGCCCAGGAACAAGCCCCAGATGCCCCACAGCCAGCCCCAGGCGAGCACACCGGCAAACACCGCGAACGGATTCATGCGGCTGGCCCGACTGGTAAGCCACGGCGTGAAAACGTAACCTTCCAAGGTGTTGATAACCATCGTAACCCCCCCGATCAGTAACGCCATCTCGAACGAGCCGAATTGAGCGAAACCTATCAACATCGTCGCCCCACTGGCGATAATGCTGCCAAGGTAAGGGATAAAGTTAAGCACGAAGGTCAGGACGCCCCATACCGCAGCGTGCTCTACGCCGATCCACAGGAACGCCATCCAGGTGGCAGCGCCCACCAGCGCGCTGGTGAACACCTGTACCAGCAGATAGCGCTGGATTTGCTCGTCGATCTCGTCAAGCGCCTGCAGGGTCAGTTTTTTCTGGCTGAGCGTCGGACCAGCGAGCTTCACCATCTTGCGCCGGAAGTTATTGCCCGCCGCCAGCAGAAAGAACGCCACGAATAAAACGACGGCGGACTCCGCAGCAAACGCTGCCACGCCAAGTGTGCCGGGCAAGAGGTAGTCCATCACATTGAACTTGGGTTTTTCGATCTGCACTTTGGCCACGTCTCGATTGGGCTCCAGGTCGCTGCTGCCCTCTGCTGCGGTGCGCTCAATTTCGCTGGCAGCCTTCTGGACCTTGTCGAAGGCGCCAGCCGGCCCCTGCGTGCGTTGGCGATCGACGGCACGGCGCAGCTTTTGTGCTACGTCCGGGAGCGTCTCGATCAATGCAACCGTGTCGTCGCTGAGCGAGTAGGCCATCGTGCCAATTCCGCCCACGATGCCAATCAGCAGGAATGCGGCCGCCAACGTGCGCGGGATGTGCAGCCGGACAATTCGGTTGACCAGCGGTGTCAATGCATAGCTGAGCATCAGTCCCAAAACCAGCGGCACAAATACTGCACCAGCATAGCGCAGCGCGGCCAGGCTGATCAGCACCGCAATCACCACTAGCGAGGCACTACGCACGTTGGTCGATGCATGTTGTATGACGCCCATTTCGCCAGGTACCGTTGCTGGCGGTGAAGCAACAGCCTTGGACGCGAAGACGGCATCGGTGCCCACAGGCAACCGGAATTTGTCGTCTTGCGAAATCAAGGGTCAATCCGTGGCGCGTTTTCGCTTTCTTGCCGCACTAAGGAAGAGAACGACAGGAGCAGGCCGATGCATGCATTTGCTGCATCAAGCATGGTTGCGAGCGACCAACCGCGATGACGGCTGGTCTGTTCCACTGCCACCCCGATACCAACAGCCGCCAGCAGCATGCCTGACGAAGACAATCGGGCAGCAACTTTCCCATTGATTTCCACCACCAAAGTTTGCACACGCCGGTGGCGCAACATGAGCTGCCTTTCCAGGCCAGTGACTTGGTTCCTCAACGATTGCGAATTGTTTGGCACCCTGGCTTCCATCATGTTGTTTCACGGTTGTGGTGGTCTGAAGCCGACGGATTCAAAGTACGCAAGCTGGCCGGAAAACCCAGGTACCGGGACCGGTGACGAATGAAACCGCCAAGCAGCAAGGCAAGGGCTAGCGTAAACGCGGCCAACACCAGCAATGCAAGTGCGGGCTGAATTCCCATGAGAACAAGGCCAAGCCCAGCTGCGCCCATCAACGACACCCACGCCAATACCATTAGGGCGCCAATGCAGATGGCGGCCGAGACCATGATAATCAGGCTCTTCGCCGCGAGACGCACCTCAAGCGCGGCCAGCTGCAGCTGATCGTGAACGAGGTTACGCAGTTCCCGCTGAAGGGTATTCAAGTCATCCAGTGGGCTGGTCGACAGCGCGGCGCGATCTTCGTCCATCACTGGCCGTTCGGTGCTGGATTCAAGGGGCATTGGCACTATTGATCACTCGCTAGCGGGGCGACAACAATCGGCTTAGAAAATATCCGGCGGCCACTGCCATTCCCAGGAAAGCAACGGGATGTTGGCGTACGTAAAAACCGGCTCGCTCGACGATTTTCTTCCCGCTGTCATTCCATTGATCGCCCTTCATGCCCAGGGTCCCGGCTGCATGTGCCGCTGCAACCCCGGCACGGTCCACTGCCCCGTGTGCCCCGGATACCATGTGGTCGAGTGCGGGCCGCGCGGCATCAGACACCGAATCGATGGTGTGATGCGCCGCTGTGGCCGCGGTGTCGACACCGTGTTCCAGGGTATGTTGAAAACTGCCACCATTGGCGGACACTGCAGCTTTCGCCTTCATATGGAATTCTCCTGGTGAATGCCTTTAGAACGGATAAGTCGGCTACTGGATAGCGGAATCAGGTTGGGCGCCATCTAAGTGGCTGAAGTGAGGATACTTGGCCGTGGTGCGGCAGTCGGTGCGCTGGAGCACACAGGTATTGTTTGGAGCTGAGGGCGTGGGCTGGGCAGGAAGTCTCCTTATTGGCGGTGCTGTCGATTACCAGGCGCCTGGACCAGCATTCGGGTTCGCTTGCAAGCAAAATGCTGCTTGATCCATACTGCCAGCGCTATTGTTGGCGGCGCGGCAGGACACTGCCTCCAGGCAAGAGCCAACCGTTAAAGAAATCGGGGAAAAGCAGAACATGACAGTCGCCGCGCCGATCCAGGTCCAGGATCTCAACCACTCGTTCGGCAAAGGCAGCCTGCGCAAGCAAATCCTGTTCGATGTAAGCACTGAAATTCCCCGCGGTGAGATCGTCATCGTCACCGGACCTTCGGGTTCGGGCAAGACCACTATGCTGACTCTGGTCGGCGCGCTTCGATCCGCCCAGGAAGGCAGCGTCAAAGTGCTGGGCGAGGAATTGCGCGGGGCAAAGTCCGGCACGCTGGAAAAGGTGCGCAGGCAGATTGGCTTCATTTTTCAGCAACACAACCTGCTGGGCGCCTTGTCCGCCGTACAGAATGTCGAGCTGGGCTTGCGGGTTCGTGGTGGACTGAAGAGTTCGGCGCTGCGCAGTAAAGCCACCGAAATGCTCGAAGCCGTGGGCCTTGCTGACCGCATTGACCACAAGCCGGAACAGCTATCCGGCGGCCAACGGCAACGCGTGGCGATTGCCCGCTCGCTGGTAGCTGAACCGTCCATCCTGCTGGCCGATGAACCCACTGCCTCGCTGGACAAGCACTCCGGCCGCGAAGTGGTTGATCGCATGAAAAACCTGGCCAAAGAACAGGGCACCACGATTCTGCTGGTGACCCACGATAACCGCATCCTGGATATCGCGGACCGGATCGTGCATCTCGAAGACGGACGCCTTTCTACATTTACCGATGCGGTCATTGCCAACAACCAGCTGATGATGGGGCTACTGGCGGAAAATCGCGGTAAGCAGGACATTGGCAACGTGGTCGATGATCTCGACGAAGCCGGCTTCAGCCACTTGCTGGGGGAGATTACCGATGAATCACAGCGCTTCCTGCAAACCACTGCCCTGGCCAACGACGCCGCTTTCCAGAGCATGTTGGAGCAGGGCCTGTTCGCATTCACGCGCAAACTCGGGTCTTTGCTCAATGCCGATCGTTCTTCGCTGTTCATCGTGGACCATGACACCAACACATTGTGGTTGCGAATCACCGAAGACCTGCCGGATAAAGAAATCCGCATCCCGGTCGGCAGTGGCATCGCCGGAGCAGTGGCGGCCAGCGCCGAGTCGATCAGGGTGGATGACGCTTACACCGATCCGCGTTTCAATCCTGCGGTCGACAGAGAACTGGGCTACTCCACCCGCTCGATCCTCTGCCTGCCGGTGGCGAATCGCGCCGGAACCGTCTTTGCCGTAGCCCAGTTGCTCAACCGCCGGGACGGCCGACCCTTCGACGCGGAGGATGAAAGCCGTTACCGCCGTTTCCTGCAGTCCATCAGCCTGATCCTGGAAACCCTGGATGCGCTGCTGCGCAAGCATTGAGCCGAACCTGCCGACCTTACCCGAACGATAATGCCACTGAACGAGGTGTATCCATGTTGCTGAGAAACTGTTTGCTGCCGGGGCTTTTGTGGGCTCT
>DATDPS010000175.1:0-4153 GCA_035292625.1 Lysobacterales bacterium
TGGTCCAGTAGCGTGTTGAAATACTCCGCCACGGACACGGCCACGTTGGTGCCTTGCTTCACGTAGTCCTTGAGCTGCGACAGCTCGAAACGCTCGTGGCTGAAGTAATTGAAGGCCCAGGCGGGGGGGCCGATGAAATTCAGCAGGCTGCGCACATTCAAACGCAGCGGCGTGGTGAAACCGGTGTGCAGGTCGCGCTCCCGGTTGCCACCGACGATGGTGTCGACGGTCAGGGCCAGCGCGTCGAAGCCGGCAGCTTTGCAGCGCTCGATCATGCTGCGCGTCAGGCCCTTGTCCTTGTGCACATAGAGCTGGAACAGCTTTGGGGTGCGGATCATGCTGCCGATCTCTTCGATGCTGACAGTGCCCAGGGAGGAGATGCCGCACAGCGTGCCAAATTTCTCCGCGGCTGCGGCGACTGCCCGCTCGCCGTCATGATGAAACAAACGCTGCAGTGCTGTCGGCGAGAGGAAAAACGGCATCTCCAGCCGCTGGCCAAACACCGTGGTGCTCATGTCGATGCGCTCAACGCCGGCCAGCACGTTGGGTACCAGGTCGCAGCGCTCGAAGGCCTCGGTGTTGCGCCGGTAAGTGACTTCGTCGTCGGCCGCGCCATCGATGTAATGAAACAGCGGCCCAGGCAGGCGTCGTCGCGCCAGCTCGCGGAAGTCACCCGTGTTGTAGCAATCCTTCAGTCGCATGGCGTTTTCCTGTGGCTCGTCCTGCCCGGGTTTGATGAACGGGCCCCTGGCCGATTCTCCGGTACCATGTTAACCAAGTTGAGGATGAATTTCGCAGTGCAGTAAAGCTTCTCTGCTTTTGAGAAACCGCTGAGCTATCCTTTATATTGGGGAGATTGGCTCCACAATACTTTCCGAACTCAACCGATGCACCGGGTAATGCAGATGATGAATCTACCCAGGCTCTCCAAGTCCCGCATCATGTCTTCGCTGCAATGCCTCAAGCGGGTGCACCTGGAGGTCAACCACAGGGAGCTGGCGCAGTACTCCAGCGCCACCGAAGCCGCGTTTGCGCTCGGCCACGAAGTGGGCGATATCGCAATCCGGCTTTACGGCAGGGAAGACAGCGCCCGCATCGCTTACGCGGGCGGGAGCTTCGCCAGGGCGCTGGCCCGGACCGAAGCCTTGATGAAGTCGATGTTCCCCGCGGCCATTTTCGAGGCGACGCTGCAGCATGACGGCGTGCTGGTGCGCGAGGATGTGCTGTTACCCTGCGAGGAGGATGGCCAGCGCAGCTGGCGCCTGGTCGAGGTCAAGTCCGCGGCCCGCCTGAAGCCCGAACACGTGCAGGACTGTGCGGTGCAGGCCTGGGTCCACCTGCAGGCGGGCTATCCTCTGAGCGGCGTGGCGCTGGCGCACATCAACACCGAATTCATCTACCCGGGTGATGGCAACTACGAGGGCCTGCTGCTCGAGCAGGACCTGACCGAAGAGGTATTTGCGCTGCTGCCCGCGGTGCCGGTGTGGGTCGAGCGGGCGCGCGAGGCCGCCGCGGGTGAGCTACCCGAGGTGCCGGTAGGGCAGCACTGCGGCGATCCCTATGAGTGCCCGTTCATGTCCACCTGCTGGCCCCGTGAAAGTGACTACCCGATCCATGGTCTCGGCGGCGGCAGGAAACAACTTGGTATCTGGGTGATGGATGGTTACCGCGATATCCGCGACGTGCCCTTCACCGCCATCAGCAGTGAAACCCAGCAGCGCATTCACCGGGTGACTACCAAAGGCGTGCCGGAGGTTCTACCAGGCGGCCGTGCGTTTGTTGGTGATCTTGCCCTCCCGCGCTTTTACCTCGACTTCGAGACGGTGGCCCCGGCCATTCCGAAGTGGGCGGGCACCCGGCCCTACCAGACGCTGCCGTTCCAGTGGTCGTGCCATATCGAGCGCGCATCTGGAGAGATGGAACATGCTGAATTTCTCGATTTGTCCGGGGAGCCCCCCATGCGTGCCCTGGCCGAGCGAATGATCGTGGCCCTGGAGACCACGGGGCCTGTGCTCATGTACACCGCTTATGAACGCACCGTCATCCAGGGCCTGATGGCGATGTTCCCGGACCTCGCTGCCGCACTGCAGGCCATCGATGCCCGCCTGGTCGATCTCCATCCCGTAACCCGCGCCAATTACTACCACCCGGACATGCTCGGCTCCTGGTCGATCAAGGCCGTGCTGCCCACCATCGCGCCGGACATGGATTATTCATTACTCGGCGGTATCCGGGAAGGCACCGCGGCCTCAGCCGCGTACTTCGAGGCAATCTCCCCGCAAACGACCGCTGAACGCAGGGAAGAAATCCGCCGTGATCTCCTGCGCTACTGCAAACACGATACCGAGGCGATGGTGCGGCTGGTGCATTTTTTTGCCGGAGTGCAGGGGCGGGCCTGAGCTGCCGGTTTGGGAATCCCGTTTCCATGGGACCGGAAACATTTTCTAGTGGACGATGGTCTTCAGCTGGCGGCCCAGTTCAACCACTTGCAAGGTTTCATCGCTCCACTGCAGGGTGGTGACAGAAGCATTGTCCGGGAGGAAACAGATGACCCTGTCTTTTTCAGACAGCGCACCCACGATCGCATTCAGCACCATGAAATGGGTGAACACGACGGTGGGTTGTTTGATTTGCCTGAGCTCTTGCAGCAGTGACTGATGCCATCCGCGCACCATCTGGTGCTGCTCGCTCCAGCTTTGCCGCGCCACCGATTTCAACCAGGCCTGGCGTTCAGGCAGTGGCACCGGCGTGGGGATTTCACGGAAGGCCTCGACGATGGCCACTTCCGCACCCAGATTCCGCGACAGGGGCTGGGCCGTTTGCCGGGCGCGCAGCATCGGACTGCTCACCAGCTGTATGGCGGGATCGACAAGCTCAAACAGTTGTTCAGCCGTGGCCGCCGCCTGTTGCCGGCCGCGCTCGCTCAGGCCGGGGTTATCCGCTTCCTGCCAGGAAGCCGAGGCCTCGCCATGTCGTACCAGGTAAATCTTCATCAGCTCCTGTTTCACTCAAATCAGGGCCTACACTTCTTCCGGCACCATTTCGATCGCACCACAGGGGCATTCGGCCACGCAGATGCCGCAGCCCTTGCAGTAGTCGTAATTAAACTCGAAGCGCTTGCCGGGCCCCAGCTTGATGACGGCATTGTCCGGGCAGACGCCGTAGCAGTTGTCGCACTCGAAACAGTTGCCGCAACTCAGGCAGCGGCGCGCCTCGAACAGCGCATTGTCCTGGGTCAATCCACCCTGGATTTCGTCGAAGCTGCTGGTGCGGCGCGCCAGGTCGAGTTGCGGCTGCACGGTTTTCGGCGCGTCGCTGTAGTACCAGGGGTTCAGCCTCTCGAAAGTGGCCAGGGCATGTTTTGGGGCCTGCCCGATGCGCGTGCCACGCAGCCAGGCATCGATGTGGCGCGCGGCTTTTTTGCCGTGGCCGACGGCGACCGTCACATTACGTTCCGCCGGTACCATGTCGCCGCCAGCGAACAGGCCGGGGTGGCCGGTCATCATCGTTGCCGGGTCGACTTGCACAACGCCATCCTCCACCTGCAGCCCGGGTACGCCATCGAGCAGGGAGAGGTCCACGTCCTGGCCGAGCGCCAGCAGCAGCGAGTCCGCTTCCAGCGTCTCGAACTCACCCGTGGGCTGCGGGCTGCCCTTTTCGTCGAGCCGCATTTTCTCGATGGTCAACTTGCCTCCATCAGCCTGCTTGATGGTGGACAGCCACTTGACCATCACACCTTCCTGCAGCGCTTCTTCGACCTCGAAGTCGTGCGCCGGCATCCGCTCGCGCGTGCGGCGATAGACGATGATGGCGTCGGTGGCACCCAGGCGTTTGGCTGTGCGCGCCATGTCGATCGCGGTGTTGCCGCCGCCATAAACCACCACGCGCCGGCCGAGCATCGGCCGCTCCTCGCCTTCCATGGAGCGCAGCACCGAGATGGCGTCGAGAATGCGCGCGGAATCCTTGGCCGGGATGAAGGCGCGCCTGGCGATGTGGGCGCCGACGGCGAGGAACGCGGCGTCGAAGCCGCCATCGATCATCGTCTGGCCGATGGCCGAGACTTTCGCGTTCAGCCGCACGGCCACGCCCAGGTCGATGATGCGCTGCATTTCGGCTTCCAGTACATCACGCGGCAGGCGGTATTGGGGAATGC
>DATDPS010000176.1:0-3173 GCA_035292625.1 Lysobacterales bacterium
CTTCACGCCGAGGCAAACAAAGGCGCGAAGCTTCGATTGCCCGAGGCCTATCCGGAACGGGCGCTATACGTGGTGGCTGGTGAGATCGAAGTTGAAGGCGAAAGCATTGGCCCCAACCACATGGCCGTGGTACGGGAAGGGTCAAACCCGGTGCTTGTCGCAAGTTCCGCGAGCCGCGTCATGTTGCTGGGCGGGGCTGCGCTGGCCAGCGATCGTATCGTGTGGTGGAATTTCTCTTCCAGTTCACGCGAACGCCTGGAAACGGCCAAGGCAGACTGGAAGAACGGCCGGTTTGGCCAGGTGCCGGGAGAGACCGGGTTTATTCCGCTGCCCGGTGGAAACGATTGAAAGGCAGGCGCCACCCGCCAGGCCGGAACACGCCTTGAGTCCCGGGTAAACCCATGTCCAAACCCGTCGCAATGGAAACCATGCACCCGTCGGCCTGGTCGCCGCTGGGCCTGCCGCTGTTCCGCAACTTGTGGCTGGCGACTCTTGCATCCAATATTGGCGCCTGGATGCATGACATCGGCGCGGGCTGGTTGATGACCACGCTGTCACCCACACCAGTCATGGTGGCGCTGGTTCAAACCGCAACCACTTTACCAATATTCCTCTTGGTGCTGCCGGCCGGCGCCTTGGCGGACATCGTCGACCGGCGGCGCTATCTGATCGTTGTCCAGGTCTGGTTGGCGCTGGTATCGGCCTGCCTGGGTGTGCTGACTTTGAACGGCAATACGACCGCATGGTCGCTGGTGTGCCTGACTTTTGCCATGGGTGTCGGCTCGGCCATGATGTTGCCAGCCTGGGCGGCTCTGACGCCCGAACTCGTAGTCCGCAGCGAACTACCCTCCGCGATCACCCTCAACAGCATGGGCATGAACATCGCACGCACCATCGGCCCCGCACTGGCCGGCGTGATCGTGTCCTTCGCCGGAACCGGCCCGGTGTTCATCCTCAATGCCGTGTCCTACCTTGGTGTGATCTACGTCCTGGTACGCTGGCGGCGTGAAACGGTGCGCAGCGAACTGCCCAGCGAACGCTTCTTCAGCGCCATGCGTTCCGGATTTCGCTTCGCCCGCCATGCTCCTGAACTGCAGGCGGCCATGGTCCGTGGCCTGGGTTTCTTTCTGTTCACCAGTGCCTCCTGGGCTTTGCTGCCCTTGATCGTGCGCAATCTTGTCAATGGGGGGCCAGAAGTCTACGGCATATTGGTTGGATCCATCGGAGCGGGTGCGGTCGCCGGTGCCTTCGCCTTGCCGAAGATACGGCAAACATTCTCAAGGGATGTCCTGGTCGCGGCAGCCAGTGTGCTTTATGCCGGTACGATGGTGGTGTTGGCTACTTCGGTCCAGCTCTACCTGCTGTGCCTGGCCATGGCATTGAGCGGTTTTGCCTGGATTGCGGCGCTTTCCTCGCTGCAGGTCACTGCGCAGTTGGTTTTGCCCGATTGGGTGCGTTCACGTGGCCTGGCGGTGTTCATGATGGTCTTCATGGGAAGCATGGCATTTGGCAGTCTGCTGTGGGGCAAGGTCGCGGAGGAAACCAGCATCAGCCTGTCCCTGCTGATGGCAGCGGCTGGCGGCGTGGTGGCCGTTGCACTGACCTGGCGCTGGCGTATTGCCGGGGCAGGGAATACTGATTTGTCGCCATCCATGCATTGGCCGGCACTGGTCGGACACGACCAGGTAAGTGATGAACGCGGACCTGTGCTGGTGACGATTCAGTACGAAGTTCGTAGTGACAAGGTGAAGGAATTCCTGAGCGCCATCCACAGGCTTGGCAAGGGACGGCGACGGGACGGCGCATTTGCCTGGGGCATTTTCGAGCACACCGAAAAGCCCAATTTGTTCATTGAGACCTTCAATGTCGAGTCCTGGCTCGAGCACCGCCGCCAGCACGAACGGGTGACGGACGCCGATCGATTGTTGCAGGCCGAAATCGGCACCTTGCTGGTGGCTGGCAGCCAGCCCCTGGTTGCTCACTACGTCACTCCCGCAACACGGGCCCAGGCAAAATAAAATGCAACGGACCGGCGCACGTTCCAGCCGGTGACTGACAACGCTCAGCCGGCTGAGGCTTTTACCATCACCTCGAAGCCGCCCCAGAACATGCGCATGGCGTCGAAGGGCATGGTGCTGGGTTCCATGCCGGCAAAGCGCTTGTCCTGCATTATTGCCGCCATGATGCGGTCACGATCCTTGCGTGACTTGTACACGATCCAGGCAAACACCACCGTCTCATCCTTTTTCAGCATGACGCTTTGCGGGAACGAGGTCACTTTGCCAGGCTTCACATCGTCGGCAACGGCCTCGCAATATTCCAGCGCGCCGTACTCGAGCCAGACTTTTGAGGCCTTGCGGGCCAGCTTCTTATAGGCGTCCAGTTTCTTTTTGGGCACTGGCACCACAAATCCATCTACATATCGAGCCATGTTTTTAACTCCTTGATTAATTCAAGCCCGCGGACAGGTTTTCAAGCGCTTGCTGAAAGCCCGTTTTGCAGACAAAGCCAAGTCTTTGTTCCAGTCTTGTTGTATCGTACACGCGGTCGATGGATGGGAACATGGTCCATCCCAGGCGTTCGTACACCGCACGATAGTGTGGGAAATAACGTTCGACGACGCCCGGGGCATCAACGATGAGTTGTTCGCAGTCCCCTGGCTTGAATGGCGTTTTCGCTGAAACGATCAAGGTGTCGAAGCCGATTTCCGGAGCCCTGGCCAACGCGGCGATGTGGCATTCGGCTGCATCCTCCACGGTCAGACGGCGGAACAGCAGTTCATTGGTCTTGGTGTTTGCCTTGGAATGCGGTATGACGTGCGCCATGTCGTCTTCCTCAGGGAAAAACCGGGATGTCCGCAGCGTAATGACGGGCAGGCCATGGGTTTCATGAAACATGCGGCACAGGGCTTCCGCCGCCAGCTTGGTCACGCCGTAAATGTTCCGCGGCAGCAAGGGCTGCAATTCCTCGGTAATCCATTTTGCCCTGCTGGCGCCGCCAGACAAACCGGCTCTGATCATCTTTGAGATCATCAGGGAAGTGGTCGAAGTAAAAATGAAGCGGTCAACTTTTGAGCCCTCTGCAACGGCTGCTTCCAGCAGGTTCAGCGTGCCCTGGATGTTGACCGAAACGAAGTCATCATACTGGTGGGTCTGGATGTTGGGCTGGTGCAG
>DATDPS010000177.1:0-25551 GCA_035292625.1 Lysobacterales bacterium
TAGGCCTTGATCTCGCCTCCCCGCGCTTCCGCACATACCTTCGTCAACGCCGCCGTCAGCGTCGTCTTGCCGTGGTCAACATGGCCAATCGTTCCCACGTTCACATGGGGCTTGGTACGTTCAAATTTTGCTTTTGACATGCCAGTCTCCGAAATATGCCTTCAATCATTAATCAATTCATTTAAATTGTGGTGCCCACAACTGGACTCGAACCAGTGACCTCTCCCTTACCAAGGGAGTGCTCTACCACCTGAGCTATGCGGGCCTTGTCTGTTTCGCCGTACACTCAGCTCTCACAATTGGAGCGGGTGATGGGAATCGAACCCACATCATCAGCTTGGAAGGCTGAGGTTCTGCCCTTGAACTACACCCGCCCGGTTTCCTTTGCTTCCCCTTTTACCGCAATTCACTTCGTTAGCCCTGCCGGCTTAAGAGCCCCGCAGGTTTTTTGTGAAGTGGTGGAGGGGGTAGGATTCGAACCTACGTAGGCGTAGCCAGCAGATTTACAGTCTGCCCTCGTTGACCGCTTGAGTACCCCTCCGGTAACTTGAATGTGCATCAAGATTTTCGAACCTTAGCGCCACCCCGGTCATTGATTTGGACTTTTCGCCCAAAAAAACCCACGCAGACCTGCCTGGGATAAGTCAAGCAAGCCGTGTATTTTGGCTTACGGTGTCATAAGTGTCAATACAGAAACACCTCATAACTCAATGGAATGATGACATCTTGCGGAAGACATATTGATTTATGGCGCACAATGGTGCTTATCCTGCCACCGGGAGATTGAAAACCAGGAATCATTCTTCGGATTCTTCGAAATCTTCCGCGTCCTCAACCTCAACTTCGTCAATTTCCACTTCTATTTCTTCGACGTTATTGGCGTAATACCCGGATAAATGATCTGTCTCGCCGAAAATATCATCATCCAACTCGATATCCTCGTGCCAGATGTCGGTGAGCATCTTTTTTAGCCGCGCCCGCTCCCTTATCGCTTCAATATCACGCCAACCGCGTTTACGTTCGCTGCTCTTTATCGGGTTTGGTTTTGCGAACGACGTGGCGGGTGGCGCCGCCCTGATTTTCGGCCGCGCCACTTCCTGGACACGCTTTTCCGCACGCTGCAAATCTGGTTTGGAGTTTACTTTTTTCTTTGCACGTGGCATTCCCACAGTCCCCGATTTTTTTCATCGGAAATTCTGCAGTGCTTATAGCGCAAAATAAGTGGTGTGCAAAGCACTTTGTCCAAAAAATGACGGTTACCCTTTTCAGACGTTAAAACGAAAGTGCACGACATCACCCTCAACCACAACATAGCCCTTTCCTTCGAGCCGCAACTTTCCCGCTTCCCTGGTTCCCTGCTCGCCGCCAAAAGCGATAAAGTCATCGAAGGCCGTGACTTCTGCCCGGATGAATCCCTTTTCGAAGTCTGTGTGAATCTTCCCTGCCGCCTGTGGGGCGGTTGAGCCTGCGCGAACGGTCCATGCCCTGACCTCCTTCTTCCCGGCGGTGAAAAACGTCAGCAGACCCAGTACGCGATACCCGGCTCGAATCACCTGGTCGAGGCCAGACTCTTTCAATCCCATTTCTTTCAGGAAATCAATTCGATCAGCATCATCCAGCTGGGAAATTTCAGCTTCGATCCCGGCGCACAGGGAGAGGACTTCTGCACCTTGCTGCGATGCAACCTGGCGCAGTTGCTCAAGCCAGGGGTTGGTTTCTTTTCCCTGTTCCGCAACGTTGGCGATGTATACCACCGGTTTCATCGTTATCAAATGCAGATCCCGCGTTACCTGTATCTCATCCGGTGAGAGATCCACACTCCTGGCCGGCAAGCCAGTATTCAGCGCTGATTGGATTCGAAACAGGACATCCTGCCTGGTTTTCGATTCCTTTGGGTTGGTTTTCGCCAGCTTTTCGGCCCGCTGAATAGCGCGCTCGACAGCTTCAAGATCGGCCAGGGCCAGTTCGGTATTGATCACAGCCACATCTTCCAGCGGATCAACCCGCCCGGTTACATGCACGACATCATCATTCTCAAAACAGCGCACGACATGGGCAATGGCATCCGTTTCGCGGATATGCGCTAGAAACTGGTTTCCCAATCCTTCGCCGCGGGAAGCGCCTTCCACCAGGCCGGCAATATCTACGAATTCCATAGTGGTAGGGAGGATACGCTGGGGCATGACGATACGCGCCAACTGGTGCAACCGTGGATCCGGCACTGCCACGACCCCGATGTTGGGATCAATTGTGCAGAATGGGTAGTTCTCCGCCGCAATGCCAGCCCTGGTGAGCGAGTTGAACAGTGTGGACTTACCAACATTCGGCAGCCCGACAATTCCGCATTTAAATCCCATGGTTTGGTTTCCAGTCTGAAAATCTTTCGAGTATCCAGTGATGATTTCGGATCAAATCACCACCTGAGCCTACTTTCAGGCTCGCGCCCCTGGCTGTGAATTATCTTGCATGTTTGGCTGAGCGGGGCAGGCGACGCCAACCCCCACCGGTCCGGTCAATCTCCAGTTTCCGGTGTGTGTAATACTTTCATCGCATGGGGCAGACGTCCGTCCAGTATATCCGGCAGGACAACAACCGCCTCGGCGATGGCTGCCCGAATCAGCTTTTCTTCATTTGCCGCAGGCCGGCCCAATACGTAGTTGATCACGGCGTCTTTGGAGCCCGGATGTCCAATTCCAATGCGCAGGCGCAGAAACTCGTGGTCGGGCAGGTGTTGAAAAATGTCCTTAAGACCATTGTGCCCGCCATGTCCGCCCCCCGATTTCAGCCGGGCTATCCCGGCGGGAAGATCCAGTTCATCGTAGGCGACCAGCAGATTCTTGGCCGACACCTGGTAATAATCGCTGACGGCTCGGACTGCCCGTCCGCTGTGGTTCATGAAGGTGTTGGGCTTGAACAGCAAACAGTCCCGACCAAACAGGGAGACTCGCGCAGTCTCCGCCTGCAGACGGCTTTGCATCCTGAAGGCGAGGCCGTGGCGCCGAACCAGTTCATCCAAAAACCAAAACCCGGCATTGTGCCGGGTTTCAGCATATTTGGGGCCTGGGTTTCCCAGACCGGCAATCGCAAATAGTCCGGCCAATGCCCTATCCGTCAGATCCTGCTAACTGGCTTTTCCGTCATTCTTACCTTCGGCTTCAGGCTTGGCCACGACGGCTTCGGCTTCAACCTTGGGGGCCATTTCCATGTCCGCATCACTGCCTTGGCTTTCTTTGACATGAATGGCATTGGCGATCGCAGTATCGTGGCCTTCGCCACTTTCCAGTACCGGAATGGTGACTCCTTCTGGTAACGGGATTTGTGACAGCAGGACAGAATCACCCACTTCCATGGCGGAAAGATCAACCGATAGGAATTCCGGCAGATCTTTTGGCAGGGCTTCGATTTCAACTTCGGTCATGTGATGTTGAATGACTACCCCGGAGGTCTTGCCGGCAGGTGATATCTCTTCACCCACGAAGTGAATCGGCACAGCGATTCTCAGCAACTCATCAGCCGACACCCGCATGAAGTCAACGTGCATGATGAAGGGTTTGAATGGGTGCCGATGCATATCGCGCACCACCGCTTGTTGGGTCAGATCATCACTGACCCGAATCTCGATAATGCTGGCATAAAACGACTCGTGCTCAGAAGCATGCATTAGCTCGTGTTGGTGCAGCGTGAGTGCAACGGGATCACGGTGACCCCCATAAATAATCGCGGGAACTTTCCCCTGGCGACGCAGGCGGCGGCTCGCACCCTTCCCTACGTCCTCACGGAATTCCGCGACGATAGAGTGATGAATTGACATGGTTAACCTCGTATTGAATCAACCGCCATGAGACGGCAACGGACCCATTGGGCCAAATTGCCGAGCCCGCGACCAGGCCCGGCACCAAAAACAGCCGCGCATTATAGCCCATGCTGTGGTGGCTTGTAAGGGCGGATGATTACAAAAAGGTCAAAACCAGTTGCCAGCCTGAACAAGCCCAGGGTGAGTCAAGCTTCTCGCGTAAGCGTGCAAAACCAGGAAACAAAGGATTTGCACCGGTAACAGGCGATTCAGTCCACGTACATGGAACTTACCGATTCGCCCAGTGCCATGCGGCGAATGGTCTCAGCCAGCATCTGCGCGACGCTGAGTTGCCGAATCTTGCTGCAGGCACGCGCTGCCTCGCTGAGTGGTATGGTATCGGTCACCACCAATTCATCAAGCTGGGACTGGGTTATATTGTCAACTGCCGGGCCAGAGAGCACCGGGTGGACGCAATGGGCAACAACCCTGCTGGCCCCCTTTTCCTTCAGTGCCGCGGCGGCAGAACACAATGTACCGGCAGTGTCCACCATGTCATCGACCAGTACGCAGCATTTACCCCTTACATCGCCAATGATGTTCATTACCGTGGCTACATTCGCGCGTGGCCGCCGCTTGTCGATGATCGCCAGGTCGGCATCCAGCCGTTTTGCAATGGCCCGCGCCCGGACCACTCCACCCACATCCGGCGAAACCACGATAATGTTGTCATGGGGCTGGTGCTGCCAGATGTCCGCGAGGGTCAATGGCGAGGCATAAACATTATCCACGGGAATATCGAAGAACCCCTGGATCTGATCGGCGTGGAGATCAATCGTGACCACCCGGTCCGTGCCCACGGTTGAAATCATCTTGGCGGCGACTTTCGCTGTGATGGGAACGCGTGCTGATCGTGGACGCCGATCCTGCCTGGCATACCCGAAATAGGGGATAACTGCGGTAACGCGGGATGCAGATGCACGCTTCAGAGCGTCGATCATCACCAGCAGTTCCATGAAGTTATCCGCGGCGGGGGCGCAAGTTGGCTGGATGACGAATGTATCGCGGCTGCGAACGTTCTCCATTACCTCCACCATGACTTCGCCATCACTGAACCGCCCCACGACTGCTTTGCCCATGGGGACATTCAATTCGTGCGCGATAGAATTCGCGAGGCCCAGATTTGCATTACCAGAAAAAATCATCAGTGATGGCGCGGCCACCTGCCTTTACTCCCCTGGTAGATTCACCGAATCGTTCCTGGGCCATGGGTATACCGGTCCAGGAATACTTAACCCTGTTTATGAAACCTTGGAACTACCCTCCTGCAACCGCCGTTTTCCTGCAGCGGAAGAACGCAGCCAGTGGCTGGGACGGCAGGATTCGAACCTGCGAATGCGGGGATCAAAACCCCGTGCCTTACCACTTGGCGACGTCCCAATTGACTGAATATCGGGCTTTAACCCGGAAAGTCCATTAGGAGACACACCCTCGCTCGATCTTTGAATCCACAAGGAATTTTCTTCGGTCGGCAATATAGCTCCCGGTATTGCGTTCCGGCAGAAAACCCCTTGTGAATCCAGATCTCTTCGCGATCATTGCGCCTTGTAATCGACTTTCCGGGTTTAACGGAAGCTCGAATCCAGCATGTCATGCACCGGCGACCGGTTCAAACCGCGGACAACGCGTACATTATATCGGCATTTTATTTCACGCGCCGCCGTGTGTGCGGCCTTTTCGTCACACATCGGCAGAAAAATAGAACTACCAGTCCCGGTAAGGCGCGGCTGACCCCAAGCTTTGAGTTCACGGAACATCTCTTCCAGGTCCGGAAACATTGCCCTCACGACGGCTTCACAGTCATTCCTCCCCGCCCCCTCGAGTGCTTCAAAAAGGCTGATTACGGGGGAATTACGTTCCAGGTCGTGGCGCTCAAAAATTTCCGCCGTGGAAATGGCGCGCTCGCTGAGCACCAATAGGTAGTGGCGTGGACCCAAGTCAACGAACTGCAAGCGCTCACCGATGCCGGTCGCGAGCGCGGAATGACCCAGGATGAAAACCGGCACATCCGCACCGAGGGATAGACCCATTGACGCCAATTCATCCATGCCGAATTGGCAGTTCCATAACTTGTTGAGAGCCAGCAACGTCGTGGCTGCATCGGAACTGCCGCCACCGAGTCCAGCTCCCAGGGGAATCCGCTTTTTTACTGAAATTCGAACGCCCTTGTGCGTTTGGGCCTGAGATTGCAATAGCCGGGCCGCCCGGACAACCAGGTCTTGTGACTCCGCAACGCCATATCTGCTCCCGGTGCGCCTAATCTTACCGGAGTCATTCACCTCGAAACTCAGTTCATCAGCGAGGTCAATCAATTGGAACAGGGTCTGTATGTCATGGTAACCATCCGGTCGGCGCCCGGTAACATGCAGGAATAGGTTGAGTTTTGCCGGGGCAGGCCAACCGGCGGGATACGGTTCAGTCAATCGGCACGCCCTCGGGGCCCAGCTTCCAGTCACGGACTGCCATCTTGACCTGGTAATGACCACGCTGCGCAGTTAATTTTTTGGGCAGCCATGCATCATCTTGACCAGAATAATTAGCGAATTTCACTTCCCATCCAAACTGCCTCAGCTCCGTCAGCCGACCCTCCTGGTCCAGTGTTCGCGTCTCCCATTCCCCAGGTTGGGCCAACCCCTTGATCCACCAGGACAAGGCATCAACCGGCACCTTCCAGCCGACATGCTCCACTACCAGTTCGTCAACCGTGGGCGCATAGCTTACAGTCCCGTTTGCGAGTTCAAGACGCGCTCCGGATTCATCCGATTGCAATTGCCAAGCCCCCTTCCCCAATGCGCCGCGAAATGACATTTGCGTTTCCAGCCCCACTTGGGCCCACGACAAATTGCCACTGCCACCTTCGCTGCCGTCGCTTATGGCAAGGCGTCCAATCAGGGCCCAGTCCGTCAGGGATCCCAACTTTTCAACGCGGGAATCATACGCATGGACCGATATTGGATCTTCTGCCATGCGTGTCCGTACGGTACTACACCCGTCCAGAAGTATTCCCACCAGGAGAAGCGCGGTGACAATCCTTGGCATCAAGGCTGGTCATCCAGGCGCTCTATTGTTTTTTTCAACAGCGCATTGCTCCCGTCGACAGCCAAGCCTTCATTCCAGACAACCCTTGCTTCTTCTTTCTTGCCGAGGCGCCAAAGAACTTCCCCAAGGTGTGCGGCAATTTCCGGGTTTTTGTCCAGTTCCCAGGCATCGGTCAGGAATTTTTCAGCCTCCTCAAGCCGACCCAGGCGGTAAGCAACCCAGCCCATGCTGTCAGTAATTGAAGCGTCGCCTGGCTGCAAGGAGTAAGCACGCCGGATCAAATCCTCAGCCTCGGTATAGCGATCAGTCTGGTCTGCCAGCGTATACCCCAGAGCATTGAGTGCAGTGGCGTTGTCTGGCTGTTCAACCAGAATAAGTCGCAAGTCGATCTCGGTAATTTCAACCTCTCCCAATTCAGCGGCCAGGAGAGCGTGCGCGTAACGAACGGGAATAGACGTGGGGGATTGTTCAAGCGCCATGTCGAGTGATTGTAATGCGCTTTTGTTATCCCCGGCTTGCTGAAAAATACGGGCCTCAGTCAGCCAGGATTGCTCCACAATAACCGGATCAGGATTCAGTCGCAGTATTGCCAGGGTTTCCCTGGCTCCTTCGAGATCACCCTTCATCGCCATCAGTTCAGCTCGACGGGCTGTCGCAGCCGGAAAGTGCTCACCGTCATCCACCTGCTGGTAAAATTCTATAGCATCTGTCAAGCGATCCAGGCTCTCCGCCGCTTGCGCCAGGAAAAATGCCTTTTCCCTGGTATCCGGAAACGACATCAATTGAAACTTTGAATATAGGTCAAAGGCGGCCTGGACCTGGTTTGAACCAAGCTCGAAGATGATCCGGGTCAACATGACGTCCGGTGTTTGTACCATTTCCTGCAACAGGATTCGCGCCGCTTCTTGCTGTCCATCTCTTGCGAGCAAGTCAGCGTATGCCAAGGTCAGGTCATGATCTTCTGGCTTGGCCTCCCACGCTAAGCGCATGTACTCGATTCCGGCCTTTTGGTCCCCCTGGTTGAGCGCCAGGCGGCCGGCCCAGGAAAGGACATCGACACGTCCGGGTTGCAGCTCCACAGCCTTGCGCGCCAATTGGTACGCGCGCGCCAAATCACCGACCCGCACGGCAAGCTGACTTTGCGCAAAGTAAGCTGCGGCACTACCCTTTTCTCCTTGCTCGGCCAGCAGGTGGTCCAGTACTTTTTCTGCTTTTTCCGGACTGGCTGACTTGGCCAACAATTGCGAGACAAGCGTCCAGGCTGCATCCTTGTCCGGACTGAGGACCAACAGTTGCAGCAAATGCGCTTCAGCACCTACATAATCGGCAGTGGCAAGCATTGCCAGAGCAGCTGATTCCCGTGCCGGAACGCTTGCCGGGGCAAGCTGCGCCCAGCGATCAGCGGCCATTGCAGCCTGTAGCCAGGCTTGCGCCGCAAAAGCCACGCGAGTGGCGCGCATCGCTATGGCTGGATCATCTGACTCCATTGCTGCTTCGAGGTATTCACCCGCAGCACCCGCAAGGTCACCCTCGCCACCCAGGATTTCGCCAGCGAACACCCGGTACATGACATCTGGATCTGTAGGTTCCGTGCCCGGCTGATTGACAGGCACTGTCGCCGGAGCCGGTGCTTCGGTGGCCTCTGGTTTGGCAGCCGGCGTTTCAGCCGGCTGGGCATAACTGGAACAAGCAGTCGCCAAAAATGAAATGAATGCCGCAACAAAAGTCAGTCGAATCATGAAACAATACCCGAATAGCACTGCCCAAAGGATATGCGCTTGCAGCGCCTCGACCCACAACCGTTTCATGATTGCACCGACGGGCGTACACGCTCTGCTACAACCTTGATATTACCCCACTCCGGCCGCAGAATCTTTGCCCAGCCTGAGTTCAATCCAACCCCATGCCTCTAATCGCCATTGGAATCAGCCACGACACTGCACCGGTGGAAATCCGGGAGAAAGTGGCGATTAATCGACCAGAATATGCGGAAAGGGTTCAGCAGGTACTGGGTCTTGAGGGGATCGAGGAAGCAGTCATCCTCGGCACCTGCAACCGGACCGAAATCTACTGCCTTTGTGCCAGCCAAGCGGAACATGAGGTCCTTCGTTGGATTCACCGCGCCCATGGTCTCCCTGCGGGTGAGCTCGATGAGTATTTTTATTGCCACACAGGCGAACACGCCGTGCGCCACCTGATACGCGTGGCGGGCGGCTTGGAATCGCTGGTTCTGGGGGAGCCCCAAATTCTTGGCCAGATCAAGGAAGCGTGGCAGGCTGCACAGGAATCAGGTGGGACCGGTAAAGTCCTGGATCGCTTGTTCCAGCACGCCTTTGCCGCGGCAAAGGCCATCAGAACCCATTCCGGTATCGGTTCTTATCCAGTTTCGGTTGCATTTACCGCGGTAACTCTGGCCAAGCAGATTTTCGGTGACCTATCCAGGCAAAACGTGGTTCTATTGGGTGCGGGCGAGATGATTCGGCTATGCGGCAAACATTTGCTCGACCAGGGCATTGGCAGCATCGAAATTATCAACCGCAGCCTTGAAGCCGCCCAGGAACTGGCAGCAACGCTCAACGCCAAAGCAGCGACCCTGGAATCCCTGCCCGTGATATTACCGAGAGCTGATATTCTGATCAGTTCAACAGCGAGTTCGCAGCCCATCATCGGCAAGGCAGCGGTAAAGTCCGCCCTCAAGCAACGGCGGCACAGACCCATGTTCATGGTGGATATCGCCGTACCGCGCGACATCGACTCCGCTGTCGGACAGCTCGACGACGTTTACCTCTACACCATTGATGATTTGCAGCAGGTAGTTGATGAGAATATGCAACATCGTCAGAACGCTGCAGAATCCGCACTCGTTGAAGTTGAAAGCAGCGTGGAGCAATTCATGCGATGGTTATATGGGATCCGTGCTGCCCGCTCTCTGAAAAGGATTCGAGCACAATCTCATGCACATGAGCTGGACCTGGTCGAAAAAGCTTGCAAGAGGTTGCAGGCGGGTCAAAACACGGAGCAAGTCCTGTTCCAGCTTGCGAGTACCTTGACCAATCGGATTTTGCATGAGCCAACACAGCGTCTGCGCGAGGCCGCCGAAGAACAACGGTATGAAATCCTCAAGGCAGCGGACTGGCTCTTCAGGAGTAAGACACCGCAGGAAGACGAGTGAAAGAGTCCATCCAAAATCGCCTGCGACAGGTGGCTGACCGGCGCGAGGAAATTGCCCTGTTACTGGCAGAACGCGATGCGTTTTCAGAACCAGAGCGCTTCCGCAACCTGTCGCGCGAACTTGCCCAGATTGAACCCATGGTCAAGACTTGGGAACGCTGGAAAGCTGCCGTGGCTTCGGCCGAGGAGGCCAGGCAGATGCTGGGTGAAACGGACGCCGAAATGCGTGGCCTGGCGCAAGAGGAGTATGACAACAAACTTGCCTTGGCAGAGGTACTGGAAGACCAGATTCAGGTTTTGTTGCTGCCTTCTGACCCGAATGATGAATGCAATATTTTCCTTGAGATCAGGGCGGGCACCGGTGGGGATGAGGCGGCTCTGTTTGCCGGCGACCTGTTTCGCATGTACCAGAAGTATGCGGAGAACAAGGGTTGGAATACCGAGGTCATAAGCCAAAGTCATGGTGAGCACGGCGGCTTCAAGGAAATCATCGTCCTCATGGAGGGGCGGGGTGCTTATTCACGGATGAAGTTCGAATCCGGAACCCACAGAGTCCAACGTGTGCCGCAAACCGAATCGCAGGGACGCATCCATACTTCGGCATGCACAGTGGCCATACTTCCCGAAACGGAGAACATCAAATCTGTCGAGATCAATCCTGCTGATCTGCGTATTGATACCTACCGCTCATCCGGGGCTGGTGGTCAGCACGTCAACAAGACTGATTCCGCCATTCGCATTACCCATTTCCCCAGCAGTATCGTTGTGGAGTGCCAGGAAGAGCGGTCACAGCATAAGAACCGTGCCCGTGCAATGTCTTTGCTGCAGGCGCGCCTGCTGGAACAGGAACAGAGCCGGCAGGCCAGTGAAACTGCAGAATCACGACGATTACAGGTGGGCAGTGGTGATCGTTCACAGCGGATTCGCACGTATAATTTTCCCCAAGGCCGTTTGACCGATCACCGCATCAACCTGACTTTGTACAAACTGGAAGAGATCCTTTCCGGAAATCTGGATCTCGTTGTAAATCCCTTGTTGCAGGAGCAGCAGGCAGTATTACTATCAGAAATCGGAGATTGAGGCTGGCGGTGCGGCTACCGCCCGGTCCGTAACAGGACCAGGGCCGAAACGACATTCAGTGGAAGTACCAAAGCCAGCACGTCAGCGGTGTATTGGTGGGGTGGCAACAACATCATCACGACCGCAAGAGCTCCACAACCCAGCACCAGCCAAGCGATCGAGCGGAGAAACTTTCGCCCCATCCAGCACAATATCCATAGTGGGTTGCAAACAGCAAGGTTCAGATTGTTCCCCGCTGCGTCATGGTCGGTCATGAACCCCAGGTAAAACACGGCAATTCCCAACAAGCCAGACACCAGGAGCCACAGGCGCGCCAGGTGAAGGGGCTGCACAAGCCTGACCATCCGGCTCAGGGCCAAAGCCAGGGCCAGCAACCCCGCAGACAACAGCAAGTATTGCGGCCACCACTGCTCGGGATGTGAAGGTGGTTCTGGCTGAGTGGAGGTATATAGCATGACATCTTCCAGCACCACACCGTGGTCATAGGAACCAGGTGCATCCGGCAGTTGCGCCATACCATCCGCCAGCAGACCAGGGATGAAAAACTCATCCCAACGGCTGATCGGTTGATCCACGGATGCACCCATACCTAATTCCAGGCCAAGGTACAACCAATAGTCCGCCACGGTCAGCCGCCGGGTAATTTCGCGCATATTCTGTTCGGCGGGGTACGGGTCAAAAGCTTCTTTTAGCGCACTGCCGAGAACCGCATCCAGTGCATCCCGCACACGGGTCGAACAGTTATTCCAAAAGTAATCGTAGAGATAATCGCGATTTTCCGGCTGCACTTCATTTACAAGGTAGTCCGCCAGACTGAGTGCCTGCGCCGGTGTCATGTCCAAGCGCTGCGCGCGAATGGAGCGATTTTCATCTATGTACTGGGCAAACTCCCGCTCAGCAGGCACTGCGGCGGAAAAATAGAGCAAGCGGCCTTGCAGGAAACGCAGAAAAAAACTTTCCTGCTCAAAATCAAAGAAACCAAAATTGAAGACGTGGTCGAGACCGAGGCCAGAATCCCTGATCCAGATTGCGTTATGCCCGAATCGTTGCCAGTAGATCTCACCAGGCGCGTAAGTTACCAACCACACCTCGGTGCGATCGCCAATTTCACGGGCTTCCCGGGCGTGAATCACCGGACTGCCCAGCGAAAATGCCACTGCAAAAAACCCAAGCCAGGCCATCGCCGCATTGCCACGGTGGCCTCTGCGCGTTTCAGGCAAGGACTTTCAATTCCAGGGTGACAATACGTCGCTTGTCGGCGCGCGTAACACGGAATTCCCAGCGTTGATCAAGCACCACAACTTCATCAACTTCGGGTACGCGGCCAAACTCCGCCATCAGCAATCCGCCAATGGTTCCGTAGTCGTCATCGCTGAAATCACCCCCTACGATATCATTCAGTTCATCGATCGGCGTCAGTGCCTGAACCTGATAACAACCCGGCCCCAGCGACAGAACCAGTGCTTCTTCCTCTGAATCGTATTCGTCATCGATATTTCCGACGATTTCTTCCAGCACATCTTCAATGGTGATCAGTCCTGAAACCCCGCCATACTCATCTACCACGATGGCCATGTGATTACGGCTGCTGCGAAAATCGCGCAACAACATATTCAGCCGTTTGCTTTCGGGAATGAGAATGGCGGGCCGCAACGCAGAAGTCAGGTCAAAATGCTCACCGCCTGAAGCCACAAACGGCAGCAAATCCTTTGCCAGCAATATGCCAATAACCTCGTCCCTGTCCTCGCCCACTACCGGAAAGCGCGAGTGGCCGGATTCAATGATGCGGGGGAGAAATGACTGGATGTCAACGTTGATTGGCACAACCACCATCTGCGAGCGCGGAATCATCGCGTCACGAACCTGCGTTTCGGACATCTCCAGCGCGCCTTTCATCATGGCCAGGGCGTCGGCATCCAGCACACCCTCCTGGTGGACTTCCTGCAGAAGTTCTATCAGTTCCTCGCGGTTCCGGGGCAGTATGGAAAGTGCCTTGCCGATTTTTTCGACCCAGGATTTTCGCCCGGAACCGTTACTCGATTGGTCTTCACTCATTATGCAAACCCGGACCTGAACCGTCTAAAAAGCCCGGAAGCCCGGTATTAAGCTGGCAACGCCATTCGCGTCACCCCGAATATAGGGGTGACGGTGCTCGTATTCCAGTCTTTTCTATTGAAATGCCGCACTCGCAACGCCAAATTTCCACGTTCAGGCATATGGGTCAGGATATCCAAGGGAAGCCAACAGCTTAACTTCACGTGCTTCCATTTCCTCTGCATCTGCCTTCGACTGGTGATCAAATCCCAGTAAGTGCAATATCCCGTGAATCACGAGATGTGCCCAATGGGCCTCGATCTCCTTGCCCTGACTGGTTGCCTCTTCCACCACCAGCGGAGCGCAAATCACGATGTCGCCCAACAATGGAACTGACACTTCTGCGGGCAATTCGGCAGCAAATGAAAGCACATTGGTGGGACCCGGCTTCGAGCGAAAACGCTGATTGAGCTCGGCACTTTCCGTGCGATCCACCAAACGAATCGAAAGTAGCGTCTCACCCCGGTCACTCAGGGCTGCTTCGGCCCAACACTGAAAACAGGAAATCTCGGGGATTGAGCTACAGGTTGACACTGCCTGGACATCCACTTCAATTGAACCCGTATCATTCATCAGGAGAATTCCTGGCCGCCGCCTCGTAGGCCTCGACAATGTGTTGCACCAATGGATGACGCACCACATCGCTGGCAGTGAAATAGGTAAAGCTGATTCCCATAACGCCTTCGAGAATCCGGACGGCATGTTGCAGGCCGGACAGACGCTTGTTCGGTAAATCAATCTGGGTCATGTCACCTGTAACCACGGCGGTTGAGCCGAAGCCAATGCGCGTGAGAAACATCTTCATTTGTTCACGCGTGGTGTTTTGTGCTTCATCAAGGATAATAAAAGCATCGTTCAACGTGCGCCCGCGCATGAATGCCAGCGGCGCCACCTCGATCACGTTGCGGTCAATCAAGGCCGCGACCCGGTCATATCCAAGCATCTCATACAGCGCGTCGTAGAGCGGGCGAAGATAGGGATCGACCTTTTGCGCCAGGTCGCCAGGCAGGAATCCAAGACGCTCACCCGCTTCGACTGCCGGCCTGACCAGCACGATCCTCTGCACGCTGTCCTCCTGGAGAGCGCCCACGGCACAAGCCACCGCGAGAAAGGTCTTTCCTGTTCCTGCGGGTCCTATGCCGAAATTTATTGCGTTTTCGGTGATGCTCCTGAGATACGCCTTCTGGTTGGGGCCTCGGCCGCGGATAATTCCGCGCTTGGTCTTGATGCCGATTTCCTGCCCCGACGAAATCGTTGCTGAACCCTCGATCAGTTCCGTAACGCCGGATTGCTGCAAATGAAGGTTGACCAGGCTGGCGGTCAGAACTTCTGTTTCAGTCAGGAGATAAAGGGTCTGCAGAATGCTACGGGCGGCGGCGACGGGTCCGGCTTCTCCTTCAAATGAGAACTGGCTTCCCCGGCAGTATATAGCTATGCCAAGGCGGGACTCGATTTGCTTGAGGTGCCCGTCAAATTGTCCACACAGATTAGCCAGCCTCCGGGCATCGGCAGACTCCAGTACCAGCTCTGCTTGCTCCACCATGCCCGCTGTTACGCAACCGCCATTTCGGGGTCGAAGTTTGTTATTCGCCCACGCAGGGAATTGCTCATGGCCTCGGTGATGTGCACGTCTACAAACTGGCCTTCCAGTCGCGCATGACCTTCAAAATTTACCATGCGGTTATTCTCGGTCCGACCTGCCAGCTGGCGAAGGCTTTTCCGGCTGGGTCCTTCCACCAGAACACGTTGCACGGTGCCCACCATGCCCCGGCTGATGAGAGCCGCCTGCCGGTTCACCAACTCCTGTAAACGCGCCAGGCGTTCTTTCTTCGTCGCCAGCCCGAGTTCATCCGGAAAGCTGGCAGCGGGAGTGCCGGGACGAGATGAAAATATGAAACTGAAGCTCTGGTCAAATTGGAGTTCTTCAATCAGCTTGAGCGTGGCGTTGAAATCGTTCTCCGTTTCGCCCGGAAATCCGACGATAAAATCCGACGACAGGCTTATATCGGGGCGCTTCTCACGCAAACGACGGATTTTCTGCTTGTACTCAAGAACAGTGTGGCCCCGTTTCATGAGACCGAGAATCCGGTCGGACCCGCTCTGCACAGGCAAGTGCAGGTAATTAGCAAGCTGCGGAACTTCTCCAAAGGCTTCAATCAGGCTGGAAGAAAACTCGACAGGGTGGGAGGTGGTGAAACGAATACGATCCACTCCCTCGATGGCAGCCACATAGTGGATCAATAGCGCCAGGTCTGCCGTGATGCCATCGTGCATCAGGCCGCGGTAGGCATTCACATTTTGGCCCAGCAAATGAATTTCACGCGCCCCCTGGGCGGCCAGCCCCGCACACTCGGCAATCACGTCGTCGAACGGCCGGCTGACTTCCTCGCCACGCGTGTAGGGAACGACGCAAAAAGTGCAGTATTTACTACAACCTTCCATCACGGAAACGAAAGCGCTTGGGCCTTTGGCTCCGGGCTGCGGCAGATGATCAAATTTTTCAATTTCAGGGAATGAGACATCGACCACTGGCCGGCCGGTATCGAGGACCGCGTCGAGCATCGCCGGCAAGCGGTGGAGAGTTTGCGGGCCAAAAACCATATCAACATACGGTGCGCGGTCAATTATGGCCGATCCTTCCTGGCTGGCAACGCAACCACCAACACCAATGATCAATCCGCGGTTTTTCTTCTTGAGCTTTTTCCATCGCCCCAGCTGGGAAAATACCTTTTCCTGGGCCTTGTCTCGAATGGAACAGGTGTTGATCAGGATGACATCCGCGTCTTCTTCGCTGCCCGCTGGTTCAAAGTCGTGCGAGGCCACCAGCACGTCCCGCATCTTGGCGGAATCGTACTCATTCATCTGGCACCCATGTGTCTTGATGTAAAGCTTGCGTTTCATGACGGTCCTGGCTCTGCGTTGTCACTCTTCCGGGCGTCGGATTGAACCCCCCATTGCAATGAGTATCCAGCGATCTTTCGGACCGCGTAGAATACACTTTAGCGCTCGCCGCCGCCACGTTCCGGGCGCGTGGGGCGGACTGCTGTTGGAACGTTACCCGGTTTGGCGAATCGAGTTCCGGCGACCACCGGCCACACGGGATTGGGAGAAACCATGCAATCGACCATGCACGCGCTGGTAAAAAGCAAGGCTGAGCCTGGCATTTGGATGGAACAGGTGAACATACCGGAGCCTGAAACCAACGAAGTGCTGATCCGGCTGGAAAAAACCGCTATTTGTGGCACCGATGTGCATATTTTCAATTGGGATGACTGGGCCCAGCGGACCATTCACCCTGGCCTGGTGATCGGCCACGAATTCGTCGGCCGCATAGCGGCGCTGGGACCAGGCGTGACTGGCTACCAGGTGGGTGACCGTGTATCGGCGGAAGGCCACATTGTTTGCGGGCATTGCCGCAACTGTCGTGCCGGCCGGCCGCACCTGTGTCCAAATACAGTTGGAATTGGCGTCAATCGAAACGGCGCATTTGCGGAGTTCATGGTCGTGCCGGCATCAAATCTATGGCCTATCCCATCTGAAATCGCCCCTGAGCTCGCGGCATTTTTTGATCCATTCGGTAATGCTGCACACTGTGCGCTGCAGTTCGACCTGGTTGGCGAAGACGTGCTGATCACCGGCGCCGGACCGATTGGCATCATTGCTGCGGGGATTTGTCGGCACGTGGGGGCGCGACATGTGGTCATCACGGATATCAACGATTACCGCCTGGGGTTGGCGCTGCAAATGGGCGCCAGCCGGACAGTCAATGTTCAGCAAGAGTCAATTGCCGATGTTGTGCGTGAACTAAAAATTGACGGTTTCGACATTGGCCTGGAAATGTCGGGAAATGCGGTGGCATTTAACGATCTTTTGCACCACATGTATCATGGCGGCAAGGTGGCACTATTGGGCCTGTTGCCAAAAGGCACGGGCTGTGACTGGGATCAGGTAATTTTCAAGGGTCTTGAGTTACATGGCATCTACGGCCGCCGCATGTATGAAACCTGGTACAAAATGACGCAGATGGTGCTAACCGGATTTCCGCTGCGACGGGTTCTTACTCACCATATTCCGATCAAGGACTTTGAACGCGGGTTCGAACTGATGCGTACTGGAGTTTGCGGCAAGGTCGTTTGCGACTGGACGGGAGAAATTTGAACCATGACCGTCAGCCCAAAAGAGGCGCCGTTGCAATTCTTCCGTGATGTACTTTCGCAAATCAGGGCTGCCGGACTGTACAAGGACGAACGCGTGATCACCACGCCACAGGGCGTCGAGATCCGCGTTGAAAATGGTGCTGAAGTCCTTAACTTTTGCGCCAATAACTACCTCGGTCTGGCCAATCACCCAGCAGTGGTTGCGGCGGCCGGAAAGGCCCTGCAGGATCACGGCTTTGGCCTCGCCAGTGTGCGGTTCATTTGTGGCACCCAGGACCTGCACAAACAACTCGAATCCATTATTTCCGGTTTTTTTGGCGCTGAGGACACAATACTCTACACATCCTGCTTCGACGCCAATGGTGGTTTGTTCGAACCGCTGCTGGGCGAGGAAGATGCCGTGATTTCGGACGCCCTGAACCATGCCTCCATCATCGATGGAATCAGGTTATGCAAGGCGCAAAGGCATCGCTACCCCAACAGCGACATGTCAGCCCTCGAAGAAATCCTGCAGCAAACCCAAAACTGCCGCATGCGCCTGATCGCAACCGATGGCGTTTTCAGCATGGATGGGTGTATTGCACGGCTGGACGAAATCACGGCGCTGGCCGAAAAATATAATGCCCTGTTAATGGTGGATGACAGTCATGCCACCGGTTTCATTGGCCGCAGCGGCCGGGGCTCGGCTGAGCATCATGGCGTGATGGAAAAAGTGGACATATTTACTTCAACCCTGGGTAAGGCGCTGGGCGGTGGCTCTGGAGGCTTCATCACCGGACGCAAGCCCATCATTGACCTTTTACGCCAACGCTCCCGGCCCTATCTTTTTTCCAACACGCTGCCACCCCCACTGGTGGCTGCTTCCATCTGCGTGTTCGGCATGTTGAGTGCATCCACGGATTTGCGTGACAGACTGGAACAGAACACGCGTTATTTTCGTAATGCGATCACCCAGTGTGGCTTCGATATCAAGCCTGGCGAGCACCCGATTGTTCCGGTCATGCTCTACGATGCGCCGCTCGCCCAGGAATTCGCCAGGCTATTACTGCTGGAAGGCATTTACGTCACCGGCTTTTTCTACCCGGTTGTACCCCAGGGCGAGGCTCGCATCCGTGTTCAGCTTTCGGCTGCGCACCAGCGGCAACACATGGACCATGCGATTGCTGCATTTCGCAAAGTGGGACTCAAGCTCGGTGTTCTGAACGGATAAATTGGCGCCCGGGCTCACCCGGGTCAGCAGCCCTGGAGCTCCTCCCGCACCGTGTCGGCCAATTGCTGGGCCAAACGTTGTATCAGTCCGGAATCCGACCCTTCCAGGGTCACGCGGATCAGCGGTTCCGTTCCCGAATGACGTAAAATTACCCGGCCCATGCCGTTCAACTCCGTTTCAATATCCCTGACGGTGTCGCGGATGCGGCCGGATTCGGCGAGCATTTCCCGGCCTCTTTTACCGACTGGTACATTGATCATTGTTTGTGGGAGCTTTTGCAAACCCCGCTTGAGTTCCGCCAGGGATTTACCGGTTTGCACCATCTCTTCCAGCACCTGCAACGCGCTGACGATGCCATCACCTGTGCTGGTGCGATCCAGGCAGAGCAGGTGTCCCGAAGCCTCACCGCCCAACTGCCAACCATTGCGGATCAAAGCCCGGTGGATGTGGCGATCACCCACAGAAGTGCGCTCAAATGGAATGCCACGTTCGGCCAGGGCCAACTCCAGGGCAAGATTGGTCATCACCGTGCCAACCACGCCACCCACCAGAGTACCGGACCGCCGGCGCGCCAATGCCAGAATGTAGAGCAGTTCATCACCATCGACCAGAGTGCCTTCATGGTCTGCCATGACCACCCGGTCACCATCACCATCCAATGCGATTCCCAGATCGCTGCCACACTTCAACAATTCCTTGCACATCTGCTCCGGGTGGGTGGAGCCGCAATTTTCATTGATATTCATGCCGTCTGGTTCACCTCCTATGACATGAACATTTGCGCCGAGCTCGCGCAGGACTGCAGGTGCAACCTTGTAGGTTGCGCCATTGGCACAGTCGAGGGCGATCTTAAGCCCCCCCAGCGACATGCCAAAGGGCGTGGTGCCTTTGCAGAATTCGATGTAACGTCCCGCTGCGTCATCCACGCGGGAAGCTTTACCAAGCTTGGCAGACTCCACGGTAGTAAAGGGTTGATGCAACTCCGCCTCGATTGCTGCTTCCACTTCATCCGGCAGCTTCTCACCGCTCGCTGAAAAAAACTTTATGCCATTATCGAGATACGGATTGTGCGAGGCCGAAATTACGATTCCGGCACAAGCGTAAAGGGTGCGTGTAAGGTAAGCAACGGCTGGAGTGGGCATGGGCCCCAGCAACAGAACGTCAGCCCCGGCAGCCGCCAGCCCAGCTTCCAGTGCTGACTCGAACATATAACCCGAAATTCGCGTGTCCTTGCCTATGACCACAGCGCGCTTCTGCCCCTTGGCCAAAACCACACCGGCCGCGCGACCCAGCCGCAGCATGAAGTCCGCGGTGATGGGTGGCTCCCCTACGCGACCGCGCACACCATCAGTTCCAAAGTATTTCTTGTTCATCCGCAGATTCTAACCCCTGTAGCCGCTTTGCGTCTTATCGTGGTGCAAGCGCTGCCGCAACCTTGAGCGCGTCAGCAGTTTCACCCACGTCATGCACGCGAAGAATGGCGGCTCCCTGCCTGGCTGCCAGGACAGCCGCTACGATAGACGCCGGCATGCGCTGCTGGGCGGGCTTGCCCGCAATCTGGCCTAGCATGGACTTGCGTGAGATGCCGACCAACAGTGGATACCCTAATGCACACAAGCGTGGTATGGCTTGGAAAAGTTCCATATTGTGCTGCAGGGTCTTACCAAAACCGAAGCCTGGGTCCAATACGATTGCCTTGCTGGCGACGCCAGCCTCCTCACTGGCCACGATGCGCCCGCGAAGAAAACTGGTAACGGCTTCAACCACGTCATCATACGCCGGCGCCAATTGCATGGTGCGCGGGCTTCCACCCATGTGCATGAGACAAACCGGGACCTGCAATTCAGCGGCCGCCGCCAAGGCACCCTCGGATTGCAACGCATAAACGTCGTTGATCATTCCGGCTCCAGCCCTCACGGCCTCACGCATGACCTGCGCTTTGCTGGTGTCAACAGAAACGGGAACGTCGCTTTCGACACGCAGGCGTTCGAGCAGTGGGATCACCCGGCTGAGTTCCTCATCGGCGGAAACCGGGTCTGAGCCCGGTCGCGTCGACTCGCCACCGATGTCGATGATGTCAGCCCCTGCTGCAACCATATCCAGGGCATGGGTCAATGCCCTGCCAAGGTCCAGCCAGCGCCCGCCGTCGGAAAAAGAGTCTGGCGTGGTATTGAGCACGCCCATGATCAAGGGGCGGTCAAGATTCAGAATCCTGCCTGCAAAATTCAAGGAACCGGGTTTCAAACCGACGCGCCTGTCAATATGTTCAAAGGTTACCGGCGCAGGTTAGAAACCCAATGTCAGCCACCTGGCCAACGGATGAACCACGTCAGACCTGCTCTGCCGGCCCGCCGATGGGTGAGCGGCCTTCCTGATCATCTGTCCTGCCGGCTTTTGCATCCGTTTCACTGTCATTCCACCCCTCCGGAGGATCCGGCTCACGGCCTTCCATGATCTGGTTGATCTGCTCGCCGCCGATGGATTCGTATTTCATGAGTGCATCGGCCATCAGGTGCAGCTGCTGCAAATGGTTCTCGACCAACTGGTGCGCTGTATCATGGGCCGACTCTACGATTGTGCGGATTTCTTCATCGATCAAGCGCGCCGTATCATCCGAAACATGCTTATGCTGGGTGACGGAACGGCCGAGGAAGACTTCGTCCTCTTCTTCAGCATAGGTTAAAGGTCCGAGCTTCTCGGTCAAGCCCCATTTGGTGACCATGTTGCGGGCAATACCGGTCGCACGTTCGATGTCGTTGGACGCGCCGGTAGTGACATTTTCCGTTCCGAACACCAGTTCCTCGGCAACGCGTCCGCCGAAAAGACTGGCCAGCTGACTTTCCAACTGTTTTTTCGAAATACTGTACTTGTCCCCCTCAGGCAGGAACATGGTGACGCCCAAGGCCCTGCCGCGGGGAATGATCGTAACCTTGTAGACCGGGTCGTGTTCCGGTACCAAGCGACCGACAATCGCATGCCCGGCTTCGTGATAAGCGGTGAGTTTTTTCTCTTTTTCAGACATGACCATGGAACGGCGCTCCGCTCCCATCAGGATCTTGTCCTTGGCGCGATCAAGGTGATCCATGGTCACCGACTTGGCGTTGTCACGTGCAGCGAACAACGCCGCCTCATTGACCAGGTTAGCCAGGTCTGCACCGGAAAACCCTGGCGTTCCGCGAGCGATTACCTTGGCCACGACGTCATCGTGCAATGGCACCTTGCGCATGTGTACCTTGAGAATCGCTTCACGGCCGCGGATGTCGGGCAGCGGCACGTAAACCTGACGATCAAAGCGGCCTGGCCGCAACAGGGCCGGATCAAGCACATCGGGGCGATTGGTGGCGGCGATGACAATGACACCCTCACCACCTTCGAAACCATCCATTTCGACCAGCAACTGGTTCAGGGTTTGCTCGCGCTCATCGTGCCCGCCACCCAGACCGGCGCCCCGATGCCGGCCAACGGCATCGATTTCATCGATGAATATGATGCACGGCGCATGCTTTTTGGCCTGGTCGAACATGTCCCGCACCCGGGAGGCGCCGACGCCGACAAACATCTCGACGAAGTCGGAACCGGAAATCGAGAAGAAAGGTACTTTTGCTTCACCGGCAATGGCCTTGGCCAGCAGGGTTTTGCCCGTTCCGGGAGCACCTACCATCAGAACACCGCGGGGAATGTGCCCCCCAAGCTTCTGGAATTTGCCCGGATTGCGCAGAAACTCGACCAGTTCGCCCACTTCCTCCTTGGCTTCTTCAACGCCTGCGACGTCGGCAAAAGTCACTTTTACCTGGTCTTCACCCTGCAGTTTTGCCCTGCTCTTGCCAAAAGACATGGCCCCGCGTCCGGCACCTCCACCCTGCATCTGCCGCATGAAATAAACCCACACGCCAATCAGCAGCAGAATCGGTGCTACACCGAGAATCAAGTCAACCAACACAGAACGCTCGGCGGGTGGTTCCGCGCTGATATCCACCTCGTTTTCCACCAGGTCGTCGATCAGCTTCTGGTCCGGTGGCCCGAAGGTGCGGAAGTCCTTGCCATCCGTGCCCCGCCCGGTGATCTGGTTGCCGCTCATGCTGCTTTCCACACGTACCTGTGCAACCTGCCCGTTGCGGACGTTGCTTAGAAACTGCGAGTAGGACAAGGAATCCGGCACGTTGCCGACACTGGCATAGTGATTGAAAATGGACACCAGCACGATGGCAATGATCGCCCACGTGAGCAAATTCTTGGCAAGGTCGTTCAAATCAAATCCCTCTTATGCGGGTTTTAAAGCACCGTAATACATTCATCTTGTTACCAATTTACGTGACTTTGCGACCCCGGGCCAGCAAATAAACCTCCCGGCTGCGAGCGCGGGAAGCTTCTGGCTTGCTAATGATCACCTTATCAAACAAAGACCGGGCGTGGCGGACAAATACGTCAAAGCCCTCACCATGAAAAATTTTGACCAAAAAATCACCACCCGGTTTCAAATGCCCCTTCACAAACTCCAGCACCAACTCAGCGAGGTACATGGCTTTTGCCTGATCGGTTATGGTCATACCGCTCATATTGGGGGCCATGTCTGACAACACAAGATCGACAGCCTTGCCACCCAGCGCGGCTTCCAGCCTGGAGAGGGGTTCCGCTTCGGTAAAATCACCCTCGATGAACTCGACACCCTCAATTGGCTCCATGGGCAGGATGTCGAGCCCGATTATCCTGCCAGTTCGTCCGGCCCTTTCCCGTGCCACCTGGCTCCAGCCGCCCGGCGCGCAGCCCAGGTCAACCATGCAGGCCCCCGACTTGATCAGGCCATGTTTTTCATGGATTTCGATCAGCTTGAAGGCGGAACGAGACCGCAATCCCATCCTCTGAGCCTGCTTTACATAGTGATCATCAAAATGTTCGGCCAGCCAACGCTTGCTGCTTTTGCTTCGCGCCATCAATGATATTCCGTCACGTGGTAGAATTCGCCGCCTGCGAAGCGGTTCCCCGGAAGCGGACCCGCACCAGCCCTATTAGCAATCTACAGTTTGCCATATCAGGAAGCAGGCCATGCCATTGTCGACCCAACAAGTACGCTTTCTGCGGGGGCTGACCCACCAGCTTCACCCACTGGTCACCGTTTCTGACAAGGGACTCAGTGAAAATGTGCTGGCGGAACTTGAAGCCTCATTCGCCAAACATGAGCTTATCAAGGTAAAACTGCGCGGTGAAAGAGCGCAACGGAAGCAGTGGGTCATTGAGATTGAGCAGCTTCCGGGTGTCGAGCGGATTCACGTGATCGGGCAAGTTGCCTGCTTTTACAGGCGCAACAGCAAGAAGCCGGCCATCGCCTTGCCGGGGAACGCCTGAGCGTTGATGTTCACATGGACTTGACGCTGCAAAGACCTGGCGACCACCTGTACATCCGGGCAGTTTCCGGACAAGGCATCCAGATTGGCGAGCATTGGTACCTTACTTCACTGATCCTCTCCGCCGATCGCCTGATCCCGGACTGGTCTTTGGACCGCGTGGAGAACTACCATGCGGCGCTGCTTGAACCCATATTTAACCTGGGTCCAGACGTCGTCCTCCTGGGTACCGGAACAAGTCAGCATTTTTTGCCTCCCGAGTTCATGATGGAGTTCTACCAGCGGGGTGTTGGAGTCGAAGTCATGTCCACGGATGCGGCCTGTCGTACATTCAATGTACTGGTGTCCGAAGGGCGCCGGGTAGTGGCGGCCTTGATGCAATCAAGAGCCAATCCTAGTCCATGAATGGAATTTCAGCATAACCTTCACGGCTGGATATTTCCCGCAGCTGGTCCAGAGCGCTCATTTGTATTTGCCGTACGCGTTCACGCGTCACTCCCATCAAACGGCCCAGGTCTTCCAGTGTGCTCCGCCCGTTTCCGCGAAGCCCAAATCGCTGCTCTACGACATGCCTTTGTTGTACCGTAAGCTTACCCAGCCAGTGCTGAAGCAAACATTGCGCTGCCTTATCGGCATAGTGCAGTTCAGGATTGCAGCGACTCTCGTCCGCGATGGAATCCAGCGCAGCGCGACTGGTACCAATCCCAACGGGTGCATCAGCCGAAGTCGTGGGCTCTTTCAGTTCCAACAGGTGCTGCACTGCCAGCAAATCGACATCAAGTTCATCGGCCAGTTCTTCGGCGGAGGGTTGCCTGTTCAGTTTTTGTTCCAGTGCCCGTGATGCCTTCAGCTGGGTCGTCAATTCACGAATCACGTGGATGGGTAGACGTACGGTGCGGCACTGGTTCATGATGGCGCGCTCCACCGCTTGACGTATCCACCACGTAGCGTAGGTTGAAAACCTGCAACCACGGTCCGGATCGAATTTCTCAACCGCCCTGATCAGGCCGAGGTTGCCTTCTTCGATCAGGTCCAGCAAGGGGAGCCCGCGATTGGTGTAGGCGCGAGCGACTTTGACCACCAGGCGGAGGTTGGCTTCGATCATATTCTGCCGGCTTGCCAGGCAGCCACTCTGCGCTGCCCGTGCCAACTTGACTTCTTCCGCCGCGGTCAACAACCGCGCGCGTCCGATTTCGTTCAGGTAAAGGTGGGTAACATCGGTGTGTGGCGTCACCTTGCGCGCACTTGTTCCCTTGCCCTCGATGCCGGACGCCATGGAGATGTGCACGTCGTCGGCACTCAGCCGGGTCACATCTCTGTGTCCGGTGTGGACTTCTCGCATGCCCGCTCCCACGTCCTCAAGACGTTGGACGATCGGTCCGTCCAGTCAGAACAATATTCATCACCGATCGCCTTCAGGATATGACGGCAACAGGACGGACCAGAAAAATTAGCACAAATCGGATGGCTTGTCTCCGATCCGGGCGAGACAAATGAAATAATAACGTAAATTCAAAGCTTTGGAAGGTATTTCAGCGGGTCTTGCGGACTGCCGTTAACGCGAATTTCAAAATGCAGCACCACTTGGTTGCGGTCGTTGGTGCC
>DATDPS010000178.1:0-8518 GCA_035292625.1 Lysobacterales bacterium
CGACGCCCCCGCCACCGTAAACGATTTCCATCCCGGAACGGCCCAGCACCTCACCCAGCCGCCTGGCAGCATCGTAATAGAGCGCTTGCAAGGCATTGCTGGAGGAGGCATATACCGTCACGCGTTTAATTGATCCTTCCATCCCGCCTGCTTGCGTTTTTCTGTCCATTGGGCCCACTGTTGCGCTTGCTGTACCTGGGAATTTCAAACAGCCATATTGTAGTATGAACCAGGCACGGACATTTCAGCCTGGCTACACATGATCCAGGAAAGGGGTGAGATCTTGAATTCCTTCCAGACCACGGCTTCCGCAACCCCAGTCTCCATGGCTATCATTTTATCGTGTGCCATCGTTTTCCTGGCGCGAAACCTGTCTCCGGCACTGGCGCTGTGGCCGCTGGAAAGCGGCTTTTTCCAGCCTTGGCAATTAATCACCTATGCCTTCCTGCACGGCAGCTTCAATCACCTGTTTTTCAATATGTTCGCGGTGTGGATGTTCGGCACGCCGCTGGAACGGGCCTGGGGCAGCCAACGGTTTGCCACCTACTACGCCGTTTGTGTGCTGGGTGCTGCCGTAGCCCAGATCGCCGTGCAACAGACCAGCGGCGATGTCTATCCAACCGTCGGCGCTTCCGGCGGGGTTTTCGGCCTGTTGCTGGCCTATGGCGTGATGTGGCCAAACAATCGAATATTCCTTATTTTCTTCCCTGTGCCGGTCAAAGCCAAATGGTTCGTATTGCTGTACGGCATGGCGGAGCTGTTGTTTGGACTGACCGGCACCATGCCGGGCGTTGCCCATTTTGCCCACCTGGGCGGCATGGTCTTTGGAGTCGTACTGTTGTGGAAATGGGGCTGGCGGCCAGGAATGAGCTGGCAAAAATGAACAAGGGACGCACCGTGATCCCGGCTTCGGCCTGAAGCACGGCTGGATCGAACACAAGGGCAGGCGCCACGATTGAGCGCCCGGCCCACCTGAAATCAGTCCTCCAGTATGAAGGTCACCTTCAAAATCACCCGGTACTCGTGGATGTGACCATCCGCGTCGCAAGACACCTTCTGACCTTCCACCCAGGCGCCGCGAACATTTTTCAAAGTCTTGCTGGCACGTTTCAAACCCTGTTTGACGGCGTCGTCAAAAGACTCTTTCGATGATGAGATGATTTCTGTTACCCGAGCTACTGACATTTTTTTCTCCTTTCAACTGTGGTAAAAACCAAACCCTGGATTCCAGGGCTTTGCTGCGCAAACCCTGGAATGACGGTAGGAAAGTACAGACTGACTTAAAACCAAGCCCTGGATTCCAGGGCTTTGCTGCGCAAACCCTGGAATGACGGCAGGTGGGGGTCAGATCGACGCATTTACCTCTCCGTCATTCCAGACCGACGCAGTCGCGTCTGGAATCCAGCCCGGTGCGGTTTTCTCTCTTCCTGTGAAGATCATAGGACATTTGCCGGGTTTTATCCTGACCCAGCGCAAGCAAAGTCATCAGTAGCGAGCAAATTTCCACGGACTACCAAGGTAAAAGTACACCGCGCCATCACCGTTATCACTTTTACCATAGGCCACGTAAAGGGGCCCAATGGGTGTATTGGCGCCCAGGAATACGCTGCCGGAGTAACGCAAGGTGTCGAAACTCACCTCGGATTGCACTCTCCACACATTGCCGGTTTCCAACGTAAATCCGGCATAAACCGGAAAAACTTCGACATCATTCAAACGCCGGTACATGGCCAGGGTCAGCAGGCCCATTTGGCGGCCGGCCAGCTGATTCGGGGCCAGGCCCGACAAGCGGCCGAAACCGCCCAGTTCGTACCAGCGTTCAATGGGTACCGCGTCTTCGAAACTGTAGCCCGCCTGGTAGTTCAGCTGGCCGGAGTTTTTGCCCCA
Organism: Lysobacterales bacterium; assembly: GCA_035292625.1. Classification (GTDB taxonomy): domain Bacteria; phylum Pseudomonadota; class Gammaproteobacteria; order Xanthomonadales; family SZUA-36; genus SHZL01. Next base: position 1,888 of record DATDPS010000178.1, read on the forward strand.
GGAATACGCCAGCAAACCACCGAGATAGGCCTGCTGATAGTCGGATGAAGCACCCAGCTCGTCCATTGCAAACCGCGCCGCGGCTCTGACGAGTTGCCCGCTGCCCGGGAACCAGAGATCGTCCAGGCTGTCATGCTGGTACTGCAACACCAGTTCCCCAAGATCCACGTCATCGTCGCTGAGCAGACTCGAATCCCCGATCAGTATGTCGGCTTTGCCACGATAGAACTCGTAATCCAGGCGCAGTAAATTTTCCGTGTCGAAATTGCGCCCCAGGCCAAAAGCCGCGCCCAGGCCGGAAACTTCGACCTGCGCACGAAACTCATCATCGTCATACACGTTAATCACCCGGCGACTCCAGGCAGCCCGTGGTTCGATAAACCAGCGGGCTCTCTGATCGATCGGCTGGTAGAAGTCCAATTCCAGCAAGCCGTTACGGCCAAAGTTCAGATCAATACGCAATTCGCCTGCCAGTGAATTCAATGCACTGCGGGTGTAGGCCATGCCAATCTGGTAGTCAGAGTTACCGCTAAAATCATCAGAAAACTGCAAGCCAAACTGGAGATAGTTCGGGCCCCAACTGCGCGGAATGGCATTGATCTCGATTCCGGTCTGGCCACTTTCATTCCGCACCAGGTTATAGGTTACTGTCTGGAAAACATCCATGCTGTAGATGTAACTGATGCTTGCTTCCAGCCGGTCATAGTCCAGTGGCTCTCCCAGATTCACATCCAGGCGGGACCGGATGATCTCGTTATTGAGTACCGAACTGTTGTTGATCTCAACAAACTGGACGATGTACTCGGCTTGTTGCTGCGACAGAGCTTGCCGCTGAGCAGGAATCCCATCAATCGCCGGCTGCGACAAGCCCACCATCGCCGCTTTGCTCACCATGGCCGATTCATACCCCACCGGCACGATGGAAAGCACCTTGTCGAAGTCAGTAGCGCCAAAGTCTTCTAATTCCGGAACGAGAAGAATATCTCGCGGCCCCAGCGAAGCAATCTGTAGCTCCGTATTCTTGCGTGTCAGGAAATTGGTCAATTGCTCGGTCACGGTAAGCACCGAGTCAAGTTCCTCGCGAGTCAGCAGGGGTGAAGAAATATCCACCGCGATGACGATGTCCGCGCCCATTTCGCGCACCACGCTGACCGGCAGATTATTGGCCATGCCCCCGTCCACCAGCATCTGGTCTTCCAATACCACCGGAGCAAAAAAACCCGGGATCGACATGCTGGCGCGCACTGCGTCCGCCAGGCTGCCGTCGCCAAGCACCACTTCCGCCCCGCTGACCAGGTCCGTCGCCACCGCGCGAAACGGGATGGCCAACTTGTCAAAATCATGGACGTCCTTGACCGGTTCGAAGGCGCGTTGAAAAATCAGGTCGAGCCTTTGACCCTCGATCACGCCCAGGGGCAGCTGGATTTTTCCGTGGTTGAAGCCCACGCGGTGCGGGATCAGGAAATCCGCATCCAGCTGCTTCTTGCGCATGGTCATGGCACGCCGGTCGGACTGATCCGAGAAGGCCTCAACCCAGTTCGTTTCCGTTATGATCGTTTCGATTTCATCCGGGCTGTATCCCGATGCGTATAGTGCGCCGACTATGGCGCCCATGCTGGTACCCGCGATGTAATCGACAGGAATCTGCAGCTCCTCCAGCGCCTTGAGGACACCGATATGCGCACCGCCGCGCGCACCGCCCCCGCTCAGGGCAAGGCCGATCTTCGGGCGGTCCGTTTGCTCAACCCGCTGATCTGCGGCTGCTGGCGCCCGTTCCGCGGCCAGCATTGTCACCACCAGCAAAACGACCAAGGGTAAGCCGCGCATATGAAACTCCTCGCCTGGGGACCCGGCTGATTATAGCGATTCCAGCATTTGCGACACCGGGGTAGACCACGGGTGAAGCCGGAGCTGCAAAAACATGAACGCCCAGGCTTGATTGGCTACAATGAATCCCTGTGCCAGTGCAAAGGTATGCCCATGTCCAGCATCTACCCCGTCCCTGAGTCCGCCGCGAGCCGCGCCCACGTCGATGCGACTGAGTACGAGCGAATTTACCAGCGGTCCATCAGCGATACCGATGGTTTCTGGGCAGAACAAGCCAGGCGCCTGGACTGGGTGCGGTTTCCAACAAAAATCAGCGACGTTTCCTGGAACCTCGAGGACCTGCACATACGCTGGTTTGATGATGGCGTGCTCAACGCTTGCTACAACTGCCTGGACCGCCACCTGGAGCAGCGGGGCGAGCAAACGGCCATCATCTGGGAGGGCGATGATCCGCAGAACGATCTCACGCTCAGCTATCGCCAGGTGTATGAAAAAGTCTGCCGCATGGCCAATGTCCTCAAAAAACTGGGCGTGCAACGGGGTGACCGGGTAACCATTTACCTGCCCATGATTCCCGAAGCAGCGATGGCGATGCTGGCCTGCGCCCGCATCGGCGCGGTACATTCCGTGGTATTCGGCGGTTTTTCGCCCGAAGCGCTGGCCGGCAGGATCGTCGATTGTGGATCCAGCCTTTTGATCACGGCCGACGAAGGCTGGCGGGGAGGAAAGACTGTGCCGCTGAAGCGCAACGTCGACACCGCCTGTGAACGGCCGGGCGTGCGTGACTGCCTGCGTGCCGTGCTGGTGGTGCGCAATACCGGTGGTGCCATCGACTGGCGCGAAGAACGCGATCACTGGTACCACGAAGAAGAAGGCACCGTGAGTACCGATTGTCCGCCTGAGCCGATGAACGCCGAGGACCCGCTGTTCATCCTTTACACGTCCGGTTCCACCGGCCAACCCAAGGGCGTGCTGCATACCACCGGCGGTTACCTGCTCTACGTCGCCTATACGCATGAAATCGTGTTTGACTACCACGCCGGGGATGTTTACTGGTGCACTGCCGATGTCGGCTGGGTTACCGGCCACAGCTACATCGTTTATGGCCCCCTGGCCAATGGCGCCATCACCCTGATGTTCGAGGGTGTGCCGAACCACCCCAGCTCCAGCCGCCTGTGGCAAGTGATAGACAAGCACCAGGTCAATATCTGTTACACCGCACCGACGGCGATCCGCAGTCTGATGCGCGATGGCGATGCGCCGGTAAAATCCACCTCGCGCAAATCCCTGCGCCTGCTTGGAACCGTGGGCGAGCCCATCAACCCCGAAGCCTGGGAATGGTATTACCACATCGTTGGCGAAGGGCGCTGCCCCATTGTCGACACCTGGTGGCAGACTGAAACGGGAGGCATCCTGATCAGCCCGCTGCCCGGAGCGACCGACCTGAAACCGGGCTCGGCCACGCGCCCCCTCCCCGGCATCAAGCCGGCCCTGGTCAACCCCCAGGGTGAGGTGCTGCAAGGCGCTACCAGTGGTCTCCTGGTAATTACCGGCAGCTGGCCCGGGCAGATGCGCACGGTTTTTGGCGATCACGAGCGCTTTGCGAGAACCTATTTCAAGACCGTCCCCGGCTGCTACTTCACCGGTGATGGCGCCCGGCGTGACAAGGACGGCTACTACTGGATTACCGGGCGGGTGGACGATGTGCTGAACGTATCGGGCCACCGGCTGGGCACGGCCGAAATTGAAAGCGCGCTGGACTCACACGCCGTGGTAGTCGAAGCCGCCGTGGTGGGTTACCCGCACGAGATCAAGGGCGAAGGTATCTATGCCTATGTAACCCTGGCACTTGACCAGGCACCATCGGACGAGCTCAAAGCCGAACTGAAGCAATGCGTGCGCGAGGCCATCGGGCCGATCGCAACCCCCGACCTGTTGCAGTGGGCGCCAGCCCTGCCCAAAACCCGCTCGGGCAAGATCATGCGCCGTATCCTCAAGAAAATTGCCGCCAATGATTTTGCCAACCTGGGCGATACCTCCACGCTGGCGGATCCAGACGTGGTGAAGCAATTGATCGAAAACCGCTGTAATCGCTAGCAGGTGTCGTGCCGCATCCGGATGAAAGACACAAGGAGAGAGTCATGGGAATTCTGGATAATTTGAAAGATGCCCTGGGCGGCTGGAAGCACGGAAGTCAGAAGGGCCATTCTGCAACACCTGACAGCTCCGCAGGGACCAGCCAGGAAAACGAGAGTTACACGGTCCAGTCCGGCGACACCCTGTGGAAGATTGCCGCCGGCTGTTATGGCGATGGCGCCAAATACGTGCAGATTTTCGAGGCGAACAGGGACCAGCTCAAGACACCGGACCAGATTTTTCCCGGGCAGGTGCTGCGCATTCCCGGAGCGGGTGGTTAATCGGGTTTTCGCGAGCGGGGGTTCCCTACCCAAGCCCTTTGTGCTCAAGCGGCCTGGAGCGGTGCATCAGTATCCACTCCGCGCCTTCCTCCAGGGCTGCTTCTCCCAGCGCCTTCAATACCCGGCGCTGGAACGGGACAGTGCCGGCGCTACCCAGGATGCGCCGGGCATTGGCAAAAATCCGCGCCATGAAACGGTATTGTTTGATCAATTCTTTCTCCGCGCGCTTGTGCGAAATGGCATCGCGCATACCCGCGGTCAGGGGCAGGATACCCATCAGCACCAGCAGAAAATTCTGTTGGGCAGTATCAAGATAATCGATTGCGGTAGCCAGAATGATGGCCACACCAATACCTGCCCATAAGCACGCTGCACCAAGGAACTCCGTGCGACGGTAACTCACTGAGTTATGCAACTCCTTGTCCGCGTAATAAGCCAGCTGCCCGTGATTGCCGCCGGCGTCTCCCACCCAGTGATCGATGACCCAGGGCACCCAGCGCGGGTCGGGATCGATGCCGCGGGCGCGTTGCGTACTGGCCGCCCGCATGACGTGCCGGATCCAGCCCAACTCCACGTCCTGCTTCTGCAGAAAGTTTTCGTAGGCGAACGCCACCGAGCGGGTTTCAACCACACCGGCCAGGTTCCAGTAAAACTGGACGCGAAGCGCTTCCGCGAGCGCGCGATAGTCCAGGTATTTTCGATGCCATTCACGGCGCCTGCTGGCGAAGTGCAGGCCCATGCCAACAAAAAACAGGGCCAGGAAAATCCATAAAACGTATTTCGCCAGGTTGTATTCGGTATACAAAATGAACACCAGGCCCATCAGGAGCGCCAGCGCGTGAATGGCGTAGAGGCTCCTGTTGACCCGTTTCTGGAAATGAATGGCCAGGCAATCGGCAACCAGGAACAGGCGTTCGGTGAACCGCGCACTTTCGGGCACCTCAAGCCCTGGGGAAATACCTGTCAGCAGGGTTCTACCCAGGTGCTGGCTGGCGGCGTGTCTTGACCGGTCCGCTTCGAATTGTTGCAGACGGTCAAGCATCAGGGCATATTCGCCCGGCATCTGGCCCACTGGTGTTCGACCGGACTGCGACGTGAGCCAATATGACTGCATGGGCCGGAGGCCTGGCTGCGGTGCGCCATCACTGCGATCCCGCGAACAGGCGATGTGATACGCCAGGTCGTTCTCGCTGTCCGCCAGCAAGTGCGCTGAAGACTGTTGTGCTTCGAAGCCCTCGATGACGGCCGTCAGGTGATAGCGCACGACTTGGGCCGTGCCGCCCACTGCTTCATGGGTCTTGCCGTCCCAAATGGCCAGCAGGATCTGGCAATGGTCGGAGATAAACAATCCAGCCTGTGCGTACTGGCGGTCGCGCGATGCGACACTGCCGCCGAAGTCCACTGTTTCCGAACCCGGTGCTCCGGGCAGGCAAATGACCTGCCTGGCGGACGCGAGCAGATCACGGAATTCCTGCAGGCTTGCAGGTGACCTGAAATCCTGCTCGTATTCGTCCCGCGCCATGGGTAAAACAGCCACCAGGCCAATACCCAGTTCCAGGGCTATCCTGGCGGCCAGCTGGTCACCGCCTTCTGCCATGGGGCAAAGCAATTGCAGTTCCAGGCGAGGAAAGCGTTTTGCCAGGGACTGGAAAAAAGCCCGCACCTGTGATTCCAGGCCGGGCGTTTCCGCTTCCAGCAAATCGCGGTGACCGGTGACGCCAATGCTGAGGTACACGATCGAGGAGCGCTACTTCCCGGTGTTACCAATGGACGGGTCCAGCTTGATCGTCCCCGTGCCGGTACATTGTTTGGCTGAAATTTCGTAGAAGACGGTGTAGGCATGCGAATTCTTGTCTTTGAATTTGATCCTGTCGTTCTGGAGTTTGTTCGCACCGCCGTTACCGTTCACCAGGTCGATCACGCCGGTGTTCGCATCGGCAAAGAAATCACCCGCTGCCTGGGGTGGAAGTGGGCTAGCTGTTGTAGGCCAAACCTTGTTAATCATGGTGATCCGGATCCCTTCCAGCTTATATTCGGGGCCGCCAGGCTGGCAGGCGTCCTCGAGGCTGAAGCGCAGGTTGGGGCTGGAGCGCTTGGCCACCGCAATGCAGGACTTATCAGGATCATTGGGGCACGGTGATGAGTTACTGATTACTTCGAGGACAGGACTCGTCCCGCTGGTGTTTACAACGAGTTCGACGTCAATGGCAGCCAAGGCGATACCGGGAAAGCACAGGGCAAACAAGGTCAGTACAACTGCAGTTGACGTGATGTACTTGCTGGTTTTCATCATTTTCTCCTGCTGGATTTTCACTCTTGCGATTATCACTCACAAATCCCGTAGTCCCGGCAAAACACAATGAACTCGGGGTCGAAGAATCCTCTGT
>DATDPS010000179.1:0-5591 GCA_035292625.1 Lysobacterales bacterium
ATTGAGACAATCCTCCCCCAGGCGCAGGTTGCCGTGCACGATGCAGGCGGTAGAGGGCTCAAGGTAATCCCGGCACACGGAGGTGTTGATGATGACGCCGATCAGCTCACGGTCGAGTTGGCATTGCTGCAAAACTTTTTCTGCTGCCAGCGTAGCCGCGTCGGAAGGCAAGGTGCCGTTGACCCAGAAACGCCGGGCAACAATGCCGGAAAGCTCTTCCAGCAGATCGGTGCGAATCCCCAGCCGTTGCAAAGTGGGAAGCAAGCGTTCGGACAGCTCATGCGAAGTGACGCGGATCGGCGGTTCAATGGCCGCCACGGCCTGGATAACGACGTTTTTGAAATTCATTGGAGTTCGCGAGGCTGGGAACCTTTCTAAGGTATAGGCTCAAGCCCCGGTGATCAAGGGCAGATGGGGTCAGAGTACATTTTCATTCAAGACCTTCGGGAAACAGAAACGCAGTCGATGAAAATGTACTCTGACCCCGTTGCCGGGCTAGACTGGCCAGGCTCTTGGCGGTGCATTGACGGCGATTGTGCGGGGTTGAGCGTTGCGCAGACATTTGGGAAATGACAGTGGATGGATCGGGCCTGAAGCATTCAGGCCGCTGCGCATGCCGGTAATTCGGCTGGAGCAGCCCGGAAAGCGGGAGTTGCACCTGTGGTACCTGCATCTGGGCACGTTGGGAGGGGCTCTGCGCCACGCGCTGGTGGGGGACAAAGAACCTGTGGGACATGCCTTGCCCGGGGTCCGGCAACTGCGATTTACCCGGCGTTTTTACCTGCGCTTGCTGTTGGGCGCCTATCTCGGTGTGCCCGGCAAGGACGTCGAAGTCAACCGCAGCAACCGGGGCAAGCCCGTGCTGGACCTCTCGGTGCACGACAGCGACCTGCAATTCAGCATGGCCAAGAGTGAAGACCGGATCCTGATCGGAATTTCAGCTTCCCACTCCCTCGGCGTCGACCTGGAGCCCGAGGGGCGCGTGGCCCGTGAGCCCCTGCGCCTGGCGGAACGCTATTTCAGCCCCGCTGAGTATGAGCAGCTCAAGTCGGTGGCCCCGGAACGTGTGGACGCCGCGTTCCTGCATGCCTGGGCGGGTAACGAAGCCGTGGTCAAAGCCTCGGGCCTGGGCATCGCCAACCAGTTGTGTCGCTTCACCCTGCAAATGGATCCTGACCTGCCGCCGGCCGTGCTTGCCATGGAAGATGGCAACGCCGCCGAGTGGACCCTGAAGATGGTCAGGCCTTCCGCTGGCTTCGTCGGGGCCGTGGCAACCCGGCAGCCGGTCAACCGGATCAGCTGTTTCCGCTTATTACCCGCCGCGTGATCCGGTGAACCGGGCGCTGGCTATCATCGGTATCGTGTTGCTGCTGCCCGCCTGCAGCCTGTCACCCACGCGAGTACAGCAGGTCGATGCCACCGTAGAAAAAGCCCGCGAGGGGGCGCTCACCTGCCCGGCTGAAAATCGTGACGCCTGCAGCGAAAATTCCCCCTTGCTGGCCCTGGCCGAAGAGGATGTGAGGACCGGCAGCCACCACGTCACCCTGCTGGAAACGGGTGAAGACGCATTGAAAATCCGCATTCACCTTGCTCGGGCCGCCAAACGCAGCATCGACATGCAGAATTTCATCCTGCGGCGCGATGACAGCGGTGAGCTGTTGCTCAACGAGTTGGTGAACGCGGCTCGCCGGGGCGTCCGGGTCAGGCTGCTGCTCGATCAGATGTTCACGGTTTCCGATCTCAAGTACCTGGTCAAGCTGACCATGGCGCATGCCAATTTCGAGATCAGGTTCTACAACCCCTCGTTCCACAAGGCGCAAACGAACAACCACGACTGGATCAGCGGCGTGGCCTGTTGTTTCCGCCGTTTCAACCAGCGCATGCACAACAAGTTGCTGCTGGTCGATGAACTGGTTGGGGTGATCGGCGGGCGGAATCTCGCCGACCGCTATTTCGATTACGACACCAGCTACGACTTCAAGGATCGCGACGTTGCGGTTTTCGGCATCACCGGCCAGGAAATGCGGGCGTATTTCGAGTTGTTCTGGGCTGGGAAGAAGTCGGTGCCGGTGCAGCATTTACGCGACGTGGCCAGGGAACTGCTTAACGGGGCATCGACCCAACTCGAAGCCTATCATCCCCCGGCGCGCATGCTGCCCCTGCTGGAACAAATTACCCATGAGCAGCACATCCGGGACCTGTTCATTGACCCGTCTTTCAAGGTGGAAAAACTGGCTTACTATTCCGACCTGCCGCGCAAGATTGCGCGTGCGGAAGACGACATCGAGAAGGACGTCACGCCGGAACTGCTCAAGGTATTGCTGGAGGCGCGCCGCTCGGTGGTGATCCAGTCGCCCTACATGGTTCTGTCCCGGCAGGTGCGGGAACTGTTCCGCGACCTGCGCCTGCGAAACCCGGCAATCGAACTGGTGTTTTCCACCAATTCGCTGGCCTCGACAGATGCCGACACGGTCTACGCCAATACCCACAAGCACAAGAAACGCTATGTCGAGAAACTGGGTTTCCGCATGCACGAGTTCAAACCCTTCCCCCTGGACGCCCCGGAATTTTTCCCCCGCTGGCCACAACTGCTGGCGGAAAAAGCCCGGGGCATCACCAGTAACTCCGTCGTAACGGGCGACAATTCAACCATTCCGATGCCTGCTCCACGGGTCGGCCTGCACGCCAAGTCCTTCGTGGTGGATGGCCAGGTGGCCATGATCGGATCGCACAATTTCGATCCGCGATCGGAAGGGTTCAACACGGAAAATGGCCTGATTGTCTGGGATGCGGCTTTTGCCCGGGCGCTGGAAGCGAACATCCGCCGTGATATCGAGCCGCGGAACAGCTGGGTAGTGGCGATGAAACCGGATGATACGACCAGCGCCAGGCACCACCACGAGTCAAACGGCAACTTCATACCCAAATACGACTCGCACTTTTACGGTTCCACTTCGGTGTTCGAACTTATTCCCGGCAAGAAGCCGGTTCCGCCCGGTTCAACCGATTTCTACCAGAACCACTACTCGGTCGGCAGCTTTCCAGAGGTGATCAAGACGCGGCGGCAAATAAACGTGCTGTTCCTGGGCTCGTTCTTTGGCTTCCTCGAGCCGATATTGTGAGCGCGCGTGGCGCCGTTCAACGCCTGTTGCGCAACAGCATCCAGGCGCCGAGAAGCAGTGCCACCAGGCCGATGGTGGAAAATCCGAACCACTTCCACGGCCCCGCTTCCAGGCCGGTCAGCAGCGCGCCGCTGAGCAGAACGGCTGAGCCGGCAAGAGCGCCCTGGACTTTGCCGTGCGAGTGTTCCAGCTCGGCGCGCATGCGTACCAGGTCCTCGGAGGCGATGCGTGATTTCAACTGGCCGGTGGTTGCCTGCTGGAGATAGTCGTGCAACAGCCCAGGCATGTCCGGCGCCTTGCTGAGCCAGCCGGGCAGGCGTTCGCGCAGGTCTTTTGCAGCCTGGTCGAGTCCGTGCTTCTCGCGCATGATGGCTTCCAGCTCCGGCTTGGCCACGGCCAGCACGTCCAGCGCCGGGTACAACTCGCGGCCCAGGCCCTCGATATTCAACAGGGTTTTTTGCAGCATGATCAGCTGCGGTTGAATGTTCAGCTTGAAGCGGTAGGCCACCTGGAACAGTTTCAGCATCAATTGGCCAAACGACACTTCGTTCAGCGGCCGGCTGAAGTTGGGTTCTCCCACCGTCCGCACGGCGGCTTCGAATTCATCCACCCGCGTATCGAACGGCACCCAGCCCGCATCGATATGCAGTTGCGCTATGCGGTGGTAATCCCGGTTGAACAGGGCAATGAAATTCTCTGATATGTAGTAGAGGTCCTTGGGTGTCAGGCTGGCGACGATACCGAAATCCAGGGCGATAAAACTGGGGTCTTTCGGATTGCTGACATCGATCAGGATATTGCCTGGGTGCATGTCGGCATGAAACAGGTTGTCGCGGAATACCTGGGTGTAGAAAACCCGGATGCCGCGCTTGGCCAGGCGCTCCATATTCACGCCGCGGGCTTTCAATTCCTTGATGTCGCTGACTGGAACTCCGTGCACCCGCTCCATCACCAGCACCGGTTCACGGCAATAGGGCCAGTAGATCTCGGGGATGTACAGGTCTTTCGAGCCGATGAAATTACTGCGCAGCATCGAAGCATTGGAGGCTTCGCGGTACATGTCCAGCTCGTCGAACACGAAGGTCTCGAACTCGCGCACAAATTCAGTCGGCCGGATGCGCGTTCCTCCTTCCCAGTATTTTTCCGCCAGGCCGGCGATGGCCAGCAGCAGGTCGATGTCGCGCCGCAGCTGCCGGCGGATACCGGGCCGCACCACTTTCACCACGACGGCGCGGCCATCGGGCAGGGTTGCGGCATGCACCTGTGCGATGGAAGCCGAGGCCAGTGGTTGGGTATCGAACTGCGTGAACAATTCATCGACGGGCTTTTCCAGCGCCGTCTCGATAATGTCCCGGGCCTGCTCGCCGGGGAAGGGCGGAACCTGGTCCTGCAGTTTGGCCAGTTCATCGGCGATGTCGCCGGGTATCAGGTCGCGCCGGGTGGAAACGATCTGGCCGAACTTGACGTAAATCGGGCCCATTTCGTTCAAGGCCAGCCGCAGGCGTTCGCCACGCGGCCGGCTGGCCAGTTCGCGATCGCTGCTCCACGGCGCCAGCACCCGCAGCAGCCGCATTGGTCGGTACAGGTGGGTAGCCGCGAGGAATTCATCCAGGCGGTAGCGGCTCAGGATGGCGCTGATCTTCAGCATGCGGACGAATTGCCGCACCGTGTGCATCATGAAGCTTCATCCTTTGAACCGGGTGCCGCGGCCCGGCGCTCACGCACCAGTCGCAAGCGGGCCTCCAGCCGCTCGGTGGCATCGCGCAAGGCATCCACGGACTGCCCGAAGTTGCTCATTTCAGCGGCCTGCGCCAGTGGGCTGCCTGGACGCTGAAAAAATTCACCGCTCATGTCTTCAAGAGTCGCGAGGGTATCACGCAGTTGGCCCGCGGCCCCGCGCGCCCCGGCGGCGAGTTGGTGGCCGAGCACATCGCCGAAACGATTCGATAACTGGGCTTCCCAGTCGGGTTCCAGGCGTGAAAAGACGCGCTCAAGATCACGCGCCAGGGTGGCGTCGCCGGCTATGCGCACCCGGGAACCCGGTGTACCCCAGCGGCCTTCGCCCTCGGGCAGGGCCATGGCAAACAGCGCGGCCGGAGATCCGCTGATCACCGTGTCGGGCTCTCCATCCGCATCGAGATTGACCTGCACCCGGTGCATGGTAAATGAAAAATTGAGTACTATGCCCAGGCCCTCGAGTTCGAGGCGCACGTTTTTGCCTTGCAACTGCTGCAGCCGGCGCGGGCTGCTTTCATCCAGGGCCAGCAAGCGGTTGATGGCGGCTTCCAGCGTGGCGGCGAGAATGCCAGGCAATGGCGTGCGGTAGTCAGGCATGCAGGCCGCTGTGGATGGCGACGATGCCGCCCGTGAGGTCCCGGAACCGCACCTGGCTGAAACCGGCTTTTTCCATCATGGCGGCGAGTTCTTCCTGTGGCGGGTGCTGGCGGATGCTCTCGGCCAGGTAACGGT
>DATDPS010000180.1:0-2913 GCA_035292625.1 Lysobacterales bacterium
CGCAGCATTGCATTGGTCTGGCTGGAGCGGTAAGCGGAAATCACCTCGAAAACCCCGTCATTGCCGCTTTGTTGCTGAATCTGCCAGAGGATATCCAGCAATTGCGGGTCGATTTCAACCTGCGTGGCATCGCGCCAATCCGCCAGGAATACGTTCAGCTCCTCCAGCGCGCGCGGGTTGTAACTGCCATTGACGTAATAACTGGCCTCCAGCGAGCGCCCGGTATGGGTATGATAAAACTTCAGGTTGCGAACATCCGTGGTATTGCCGGAACTGCCCGACATGCCGAGCAACCCGGAAAGCAACAATGAGCATTGAAACAGGCGTGGCATTTCCGGAAGATTCTCCCTGCTGCATGGATCGGCGCTTGTTCCGCGGGATTTTACACAGGTCAGGAAACCACTTTGTTAAGAAGATGTTTCCGGTATGGGCTACAGTAACGCAGCAAAACGCTGATGCGATGGAACACGAGGGAAAATCCTGAAAACGAAACCGGATGATTGCATGATGATTTGCGCAAAATACTTTTTCCGCCTGCCAGTCCGCGCCATGCTGCTGCTGCCGGCCATGATGGTTTCTTCGCTGGCCGCACAGGAGCCCCTGGCTCGCCAGGCAGTGTCCGCTCTCGGCCGGCTGGAACCGCAACACGGCGTCATCCACGTCGGCGCGGCATTGACGCCGCAGTCCATCTCCGGAGCGCTGATTACCCAGGTGTTGGTGGCCGCCGGGGATGATGTCACGAGCGGGCAATTATTGGCTGTTGCGGACACCGCCCCTTTGATGGAAGCGACTGTCGCCGAATCCCGGGCAGAGTACGAACTGGCGGAGCGGGAGGCCGCCTCACGGCGCAGCCGCGCTGATGAATCCTGCGTGCAGGCGCGCGTGGCAGCGCGTGAATCGGAACGCCGGGCCGCCTTGTTGCAGAAGGGCATGGCGGGGGAAGAAGAGGCGGAAATGGCGGCAGGGCAGGCAGAAGCCCAGGCGGCTTCCTGCCTCGCCGCGCAGTCGGAAATTCTCGTGGCTGAAGCTGCGGTTGCGGTGGCCACGGCGCGGGTCAAACGGCACGAGCTTGAATGGGAACGTTCCTTCGTGCGCGCGCCGGCCGACGGGCGCATCCTGAAAATACTGGCGGCGCCCGGGGAGCTTGCCGGTGGCGAGGGCGTGCTCTTAATGGCGCGTGTCGATCGCATGTATGCCATCACCGAGGTATATGAAACCGATATCGGCCGGGTACGGATCGGGCAACGCGCCACGGTCAACAGCGATGCGTTGCCGCGGGAGCTGATGGGAACCGTGGAGAAAATCCGCTTCATGGTCGCCAGGCAGGACGAGATTGGCACCGACCCCGCCGCGCGCAAGGATGCCCGCATCGTTGAAGTCGAAATCCTGCTGGATGATCCCGCGCTGGTCGCCAACCTGACCTACCTGCAAGTGGACGTGCTGATCCAGCCATGAAGCTAAAACCGTGCGCTGGACAGGCATGAACCTGCCGCTGGGCTGGTTGCAACTGCGTCACCGGCCCCTGCGTTTGCTGGTGGCTCTGGCCGGCATCGGTTTTGCAGTCCTGTTGATCCTGATGCAACTGGGGTTTCGCTCCGCCCTGTTCGAAAGTGCGGTCCGATTCCACCAACGCTTCGATTACGACATCGCCCTGTTCAGCCCCAACAGCGTGTTTATTGTGCGGCCGGCGCCGTTTTCCATTCGCCGGCTCTACCAGGCACGCGGCATGGCCGGTGTCGAAGATGTGACGCCGGTGTATATTTTCCCCAGCGTGTGGAAGAACCCGTGGAACAACGACCGGCGCAGCATCGGCACCATCGGCTTCGACCCGGACCACACCTTGCTGGATATTCCCGGGTTTGAAGAGCGGCGCAGCCTGTTGAAGCAGCAGGACGTGGTGCTGTTCGACGCCAAGTCCAGGCCCGAGTTTGGCCCGGTGGCGGAGACCTTGCGGCGGCAGGGCAGGGTAGTCACAGAAATCAATGACCATGAAGTGGAAGTGGTCGGCTTGTTCGACATGGGAACCTCCTTCGGCATCGACGGCAACGTGATTACCAGTGACGACAACTGGCTGCGCCTGTTCCCGGACCGCCCACGCGAGGAAATCCAGCTCGGCCTGATACGGCTGGCGGCATCTGCTGACGCCGGCGAAGTGAGCGAGCGGCTGCGTGCCTATCTGCCCAGGGATGTGCTGGTCCTGACCCGCAAGGAATTCATCCAGCGCGAGACCAACTACTGGAACACGGCGCAGCCCATTGGTTACATTTTTGCGTTTGGGGCCATCATGGGTTTCCTCGTCGGCGCCATCATCGTCTATCAAATCCTGTTCGCGGACGTGTCGGAGCACCTGCATGAATACGCCACGCTGCGCGCCATGGGTTATGGCAATCGCTTTGTTTCCGGCATCGTGCTGCAACAGGCCGTAATCCTCGCCGTGCTGGGCTATGTGCCTGGAGTCGGTGCCGTGTACTGGCTCTATGGCAAGGCGGCCGCAGCCACCAACCTGCCGATCCACCTGACGGCAGAGCGCACCGGGATGGTATTTTTCATGACCCTTGGCATGTGCGCCATTTCCGGCTTGCTGGCGGTGCGCAAGGTGCGGCGGCTCGATCCGGCTGACGTGTTCTGAGCCGAAGGCATGGCCTGCATTTCAGGAAATCCATGGACCAGCGAACGCTAAGCATTCTCGAAGCCTACTTCGACATTTCCGGGGAGCAGCTGCAATTGCTCTGTTCCAGTTTGGAATTCCAGATGCTCACCGGCGGTGAATGGCTGTTTCGCCAGGGCGATGCGGGTGACGCCTTGTACTTGCTGGTGCGCGGCCGCCTGCAGGTCTGGCTGGAGGCCGGCGCAGGCGGCCCGCTGGACCAGCCGGTGCTGATTGGGCGCATCACTCCAGGGGACAGCGTGGGT
>DATDPS010000181.1:0-6397 GCA_035292625.1 Lysobacterales bacterium
CCAGTTTGGCCTGGATCCGACCTCGACCAACGTCACGATTGCCAACCCTTTTCCCGTGTTGACCGGCACGCAGACGGTGCCTTTCATGTTGACCGTGCCGAACGCCAATTCGGGCTTCTCCAAGCCTGCGGGGGGATGGCCAGTGGTGATCTACATCCACGGCATCACGCGCAACCGCACCGACATGCTGACCATGGCCGATGCCATCGCCAGCGTTGGCTATGCGTTCATAGCGATCGACCAGCCACTACATGGCGTGGTGCCTGACGTAGCCCCCCAGCTCGCGCCGTTCTACATCGAGAACACGCCGTTCGGCCCCATTGCCAACGAGCGCACCTTCGATGCCGATTATTTCAACAACGCAACCGGCGCGTTGGCGCCGGATGGCATCATGGATGCTTCCGGCAGCAGTTATTTCAACCTCGGTAACATGCGCGCGGTGCGCGACAACCTGCGCCAGGCACAGGTAGACTATTCAACGCTGGCTGTCAGCTTGCAGAATGTCAGCTACGACGGCGATGCGGCCCCGGACCTGGATACCTTCAATGTGGCAGTGGTCGCCCATTCACTGGGTACCTTTACTGCGACCGCTTTCCTGGCAGTCGAGCCGATCGTGTCACGGGCCTATTACAATGCCGCCGGTGCAATCTCACTCAGGACGGTCGAGGCGGGATATTTCGGCATCCAGATTCGCGCCGCCCTGGCAGCCGCCGGCGTGCTGCCAGGCACACCGCAATTCGAGCAGTTCATGCTGGTCGGTCAGACCGTGCTCGGCTCTACCGACCCCGCAAGCTGGGCTGCGGAAGCCATCGCCAGGATTCCGATCCTGCACAACGAGGTGGTGAATGATGACACCGTGCCCAACACCGTGCCTGGCGCGCCCATGGCGGGCGGTGAGGGCCTGAACCGGCTGATGGGTTTGGGCAGCTACAGCACCAGTCAGGCAAATCCGGACGGCTTGCGGGCGGTGGCACGCTTCCTGCCGCCAGCGATGCACGGCTCGCTGATCTATCCGCCCTTCTCCCCGGCTGCCACCGCCGAGATGCAAGGCCAGATGGCTTCGTTCATCGCCTCTTTAGGCACCTTCGTCCAGGTCGGTACCCCAGACTTGCTGGTGCCAGTTCCCCAGGTCGTGCAAGCAGGAGGATCTGTAAATGAGTAAGCCAAGCTCCCGTCAGATTGCGCGGACCAATGCGCCGGAACACCGGACAATCAAGCAGAACGCCCGTACCTGCTTGGTTGCAACCGTCTTGCTGGGCCTGGTATCAACCCATGCTTTGGCGATTGAGTTCTCCAGTGGTGAGTGGACCGGTCATTTTGACACGACGATCAGTTACGGCGCTGCATGGCGCGTGAGTGACCCCAGTGACAGCAACGTGGGTAAAGCGGTGTTCAATCCCACAACTTTCCTGCTGAACAACGCGGGGCAGAGAGCAGCGCTCGGCCGCTGGTCGGTCAACAGCGATGACGGCAACCTGAATTACGGCAACAGCGGCGACCTGATATCCAATGCAGCCAAGATCACCTCGGAACTGGATGTGAATTGGCGGAATTACGGCGCCTTCATACGCGCCACCGCATTCTATGATTTCGAAAACGCGGACAAGGATTTTCTCTCCCAGAGAGCCCAGGACCTGGTCGGCTCGGATATCCGAGTGCTGGATGCCTATGCTTACGGTGATCAAAATTTCGGCGAGAGGACCTTCAACTGGCGTTTGGGTTGGCAGGTGGTCAGCTGGGGCGAATCGACCTTCATCCAGGGCGGCATCAACGTGATCAACCCGGTGGACGTCGCCAAACTCAGGGTGGCCGGCGCGGAACTCAAGGAAGCCTTCCGGGGCATTCCCATTGTTTCGGGCAATTATGACCTGACGGACAGCGTTTCCGTGGAAGCCCTGTACATTTTCCAGTGGAAACAAACTGACCCGGACCCGGCCGGTTCCTTTTTTGCCACCAACGACATCGCCACGCCTGGCGCGTCTTATGCGATGCTGAATTTCGGCACCTTGCCACAGCCTGTGATCAATCCGGATCTGTATGAGCAAGTGTGTCTTCAGGGTCCTGCTGGCTACTCAAGTTCTGACAGCCTGTTGCCGCCTCAATTGGTCGGTGCCGGCTGCGCTGGCTCTTTTCCGCGCGCGGACACCGTGAAACCCAAGGATAGTGGACAATTCGGCGCTGCCCTGCGCTGGTACGCGGAAGAACTGAACGGCACGGAATTCGGTTTTTATTTCGTGAACTATCACAGCCGCCTGCCGCTCATCAGTGGCCGTTCGATCACTACCTCCGCGCCAAGCAGTGGCCGGTACTGGACAGAATATCCTGAAGATATTCATCTTTATGGCATCAGCTTCAACACTTCCATCGGCCTTTGGTCCCTGAGCGGTGAATTGAGCTATCGTCCCAACGCGCCACTGCAAATTGACGATGTCGAAGTACTGTTCGCGGGCCTCACGCCTTTGAACCCCCTGATCCCGGCGCCGGCACTCCGTTTTTACAGCCAGTTGGGTGACTATGGCCCGGGTGAATACATCCAGGGTTGGGAACGACACGAGGTGTGGCAGACTCAGTACACCACCACCAAGCTGTTTGGCCCCGAGAATTTCCTCAAAGCCGGCCAGATTTCATTGGCCGCTGAAGTAGGCTTCAACTACATCTCGGATTTACCCTCCAAGGACTGGTTGCGATTCAATGGCGACGGCACCGATACGGGTGGCGGACCGGACTACCTGCAGGGTCAGTTCCGCAATCCGGAAACCCAGCTGGGCGGTTTTGCAGACGATTTCAGCTGGGGCTACCGCCTGGCGGCGCGGGCTGAATACTTCAATGTATTCGGTACTTCTGTAACCATTGCGCCGTCGATCGGCTGGGCACAAGACATCAACGGGACGACACCAGGCCCCGGGGGCGCTTTCATCGAAGGACGTAAACAACTGACCCTGGGAGTCGCCTTCCAGTACCTGCAGGAGTGGGTATTTGACTTCTCCTATACCACTTATTTCGGAGCCGGTTCGTTCAACCTGCTCGAGGACCGCGACTTTGTTGGTGCCAGCGTCCGTTACTCATTCTGATCGCCGGAGAATCACATGCGCATGATGAACAAGATTACACTCGCAGCCTTTGCTGGCCTCGTGTTGGCTACGGGCCAGCTATGCGCCGGCGCGAAACCGGACGAAATTCAAAGACTGAGTGGGGATTTGACCCCCATGGGTTCGGAGCGGGCGGGTAATGCAGCCGGCACCATACCGGAATGGACGGGAGGCATCACCCAACCGCCGGCTGGATACAAACCCGCCGATCACCATCAAAACCCCTTCCCGGACGACAAACCCCTGTTCCGGATTACCGGCAGCAATTACCAGGAATATGCGGATAGCCTGAGTGAGGGCCAAAAAGGCATGTTCGCAAAATATCCCGACACCTACTTCATGGATGTTTATGAAAGCCGGCGGACCGCTTCATTTCCTCAACGCACGTATGACATGACCTTGGCCAATGGCAAAACCGCCAAGTTGACTGCGGATGGTGAGGGTGTGGTCGATGCGGCGGAAGGCTTCCCCTTCGCCTTCCCGGAGAATGCCTACGAACTGATCTGGAATCATAAACTGAAATACAAGGGGATCGGAGGGGTGCGTTATAACAACCAGGTGGCACCCACCGCGGATGGCAAGTTCTCAGCCGTGGTTATCCGTGAAGAGCTTTTGGGCCTGTACTACAAGGAAGGCGAAACCAGCGACACCATCAACAATATCCTGCTGTATTTCTTCCAGGAAGTGGAGTCTCCAGCACGCCTTGCAGGCAACATCCTACTGGTGCACGAGACCATGAACCAGGTGGTACTGCCGCGCCAGGCCTGGATCTACAATCCCGGCCAGCGCCGCGTCCGGCGCGCTCCCAACGTGGCCTACGATAATCCCGGCACGGCATCGGATGGATTGCGCACCAATGACATGACCGATATGTTCAATGGCGCCATGGACCGGTTCGACTGGAAAGTTATTGGCAAGAAGGAAATGTACGTCCCGTATAACTCCTATACCGCACATGCCGAGGGATTGAAGTATGATGATTTCGTCCGTCCCGGTCACCTGAACCAGGACCTGATGCGCTATGAACTTCACCGGGTATGGATCCTCGAAGCCAACCTCAAGCCAGGCATGCGCCACATCAACCCAAAGCGCACGTTTTACCTGGATGAAGACAGCTACCAAATCGTGTTAACCGATCACTACGACGCCCGCATGGAGTTATGGCGCGCGTCCGAAGCACATTGCATCAACTACTATGATGTGCCGACATTCTGGTCTACCCTTGAAGTTCACTATGATTTGCAGTCCGGACGCTACGTGGGACAGGGATTCGACAACACGATGCCCGTCAATACATTCAACGTGGACATGAACCCCGGTGAATTCACACCGCAAGCGCTGCGCACCCGCGGCAGACGATGAGTAAATTGAAAAGGCCAGCTTTGCTGGCCTTTTTGCTCTACGATGGTATTGGTAACGGGTATCCGCGCTGCTATGCGTGACCGGCTTTGTCGAGTTGTTGCCATGACCAGGAATTTCATTACCGCACTCGTACTTCTCACCGCAACACTTCCTGCCTTGCTGCCAGGCACGACTGCAGTTGCCCAGGAAGCCGAGTTGGATCTCGAGTATGCGGAGCACGTGCCTCTGGCAGCCCACTCCCTCTTGCTGGACGTCATCAGGTCGGGCAACCGTCTTATCGCTGCCGGTGAACGTGGCCATATTGTGTTCTCGGATGATGAGGGCAAGTCCTGGCAGCAGGCTGAGGCCGTTCCAACCCGCGCCACGTTAACCAAACTTTTTGCGCTCGATGGGCGGTTATGGGCGGCTGGCCACGACTCGGTAATCCTGACCAGCGGCGACCAGGGCAACACCTGGACTCGGCAGTATTTTGATCCGGAGCGGCAACAGCCCATCATGGATCTGTATTTCCTCAATGCCAGCGACGGCATTGCCGTTGGCGCCTATGGTTTGATGTTGCTGACTGCAGATGGTGGCCAAAACTGGGAAGACGGGGCGGTGAATGACGAAGATGATGCGCACCTGAATGCGATCATCAGGCTGCCCGGTGGTACCCTCCTGATTGCCGGTGAGGCAGGCTTTTCCTACCGTAGCAGGGATGGCGGTGAGACCTGGGAAAGTCTGGCTTTGCCCTACGAGGGTTCAATGTTTGGCGCCGTGATGGCTGGAGATTCCTGCGTGTTGTTTTATGGCTTGCGCGGGCACGTCATGCGCAGTTGCGATGAAGGGGATAACTGGGAGGAATTAAACAGCGGATCCGAGGCAACGCTGCTGGGAGCGGCCGGGCAGGATGGCGAAGTGCTGCTGGCAGGCAACAGTGGAGCGATACTGATTTATAACAAGGCGGGTGGGTTTTCAGTTCACGAGCATTCCAGCGGGGTGGATTTTTCGGCTGTCCTTGCCCTGGGTGCCGGCAGATATTTGCTGGTGGGTGAAGAAGGGCTGTATTTATATCCGGATCAGGAAAACGCGGGAGGGAAACCGTAATGGATAAATTCACCCAGCGACTGCATGATTTTGCCACCTTCCTGATCAACTATCGTTACGCCCTGGTCAGCGTGTTTGCGCTTGTCACCGTTTTCATGGTGTTCGAGATGTTACAACTGAAGATCGAAACGGGCTTCAAAAAGCAGTTGCCGCTCAAACACGAGTACATGCAAACCTTTCTGAAGTACGAACAGGAGTTCGGCGGGGCTAACCGCATCCTGGTCGCCCTGGTAGCACGGGAAGGCGACATGTTCGCACCGGAATTTTTTCAAAGTTTCGAAGCCATTACCAATCAGGTGTTCTTCATTCCAGGTGTCGACCGTGCCAGTGTGCGCTCCATTTTCACTCCGAACGTGCGTTTCGTGGAGATCGTCGAAGACGGTTTTGCCGGCGGCAACGTCATCCCATCCGATTTTTCTCCATCAGCGGAGATGTTTCAGCGCGTGCGGTCGAATATCGTCAAGTCGGGTGAAGTTGGTCGCCTGGTCTCCAATGACTTTTCCGGCGCCATGGTGTGGGCCAACTTGCTGGAAGAAGATCCCGTTAGCGGTGAAAAACTCGATTACCGCCAAGTAGCCGAGACGCTAGAGGCCATTCGCACCGAGTTCGAGGGCGACGCGTACAGTGTGCACATAATTGGTTTCGCCAAGATAGTGGGCGACATCTCGGATGGCGCCAAATCAGTTGTATGGTTTTTCCTCATTGCATTCATCGTGACCGCCATCCTGCTGTATATCTATTCCCGCGCAGTGTGGCTGACAGTTATACCGCTAGCCTGTTCATTGGTGGCCGTAGTCTGGCAAATGGGAACTTTGAGCCTGCTGGGTTACAGCCTCGATCCGATGAACATCCTGACGCCA
>DATDPS010000182.1:0-6598 GCA_035292625.1 Lysobacterales bacterium
AAGTAGTTGCCTAAACAAGAGTCATAGGTAACAAAGGAGAGACTACATGGATAATTTTGCGTGGCAGGTAGTCGGCCTTACTGTTTTCTCTGTAGCTACCATGATCGGAATTTTTTTTACAAAAACACGGGGGTTCGGGAAGTATTCCACGAGTGTTGTTCTCCTATCGGTAGTCGTCTTTATGGCCTCCTTCTTTTTGCTGTTTGGGCTAATAAGCTCTCAAGTCTTCGTGAACATCCTGTTTGCGATAGCTGGCTATGCGGGTGGACTAATAAATGCGAACAAGCAAGAATGAAGCCCCGCCGGAGGGGTAGCCACGGTGACCTGCCCCCCGAAAACTGGACCAGTGAAAATGTGAGTTCTCGGGTATAAAAGCCGAGAGGAGAACTCACGATGAGGAAGAGCCGATTCACGGAGGAACAGATTATTGGGGTGTTGCAGGAAGGGGAAGCAGGCGTGGCGGCGAAGGAGCTGTGCCGCCAGCACGGGATCTGCGACCAAACGTACTAGCGGTGGAAGGCGAAGTACGGGGGCCTGGAGGTGAGCGAGGCCCGGCGGTTGCGGCAGTTGGAAGACGAGAACCGCCGACTGAAGCACATCGTGGCCGAGCAGGTTTTGGACATCCAGGCGTTGAAAGGGGTGTTGGCAAAAAAGTTCTGACGTCCACGGCCGGCCGGGAGGCGGTGGGCGTGATGAGGGGGGAATACCGGAGGAGTGAGCGGCGGGCCTGCGGGCTGGTGGGGATGAGCCGGTCGAGCTGCCGATATGAGGCGGAGCGTCGAGACGAGGACGCTCTGCGGGATCGGCTGCGCGCCTTGGCGGGGGAGCGACGACGGTTTGGGTATCGGCGCTTGGCGGTGCTGCTGCGAAGAGAAGGACAGGCGGTGAACCCCAAGCGGGTGTACCGACTGTACCGGGAAGAAGGGCTGGCGGTGCGACGGCGAAAGCGCCAGCGGGTGGCGGTGGCGGCGCGGACCCGGCGGGCGTTGCCGGTGCGAGCCAATGAGGTTTGGACGATGGACTTCACGCAGGATGCTTTGGCGAGCGGACGAAAGTTTCGCACCCTGAACTTGATGGACGGCTACACGCGCGAAGCGCTGGCCATTGAAGTCGACACCTCGTTACCCGGTGCGCGAGTGGTGCGGGTGTTGGAGCAGCTGCGCCAGAGGCGCGGGGTGCCGGAGCGGATCCGGGTGGACAATGGCACGGAGTTCACCAGCCGAGTTGCGGACCAGTGGGCGTTCGAACAGGGCGTCGAACTGCACTTCATCGAACCCGGTAAGCCGACGCAGAACGCCCACATCGAAAGCTTCAACGGCAAGTTTCGAGACGAGTGCTTGAACGAGAACTGGTTTATGAGCTTGGAGGAGGCACGAATGAAGATCGAGGCGTGGCGGAGGGATTACAACCAGGTGCGCCCGCACAGCGCGCTGGGGTATCAGACGCCGGAGGAGTTCGCGGCCCACGCCGTCGCGCAAGGGGCGTCTCCCCCCACGCCCCTCGCCTTCATAACAGAGCAGTTGATTTCACCCCAGGAACTCACATTATGATTGGTACAGAAAACGGGGGCAGGTCAGATTAGTACTGGTATCGGGCGGGAAGCTCATCCCCCTTTGAGTGCGCAACTCGAGACGCTGACTGCGGTTCACGCCTACTGGGTCCTACTTCGCCCGCAGCAACAGCACCGGCACACGGATGCGATGCTGGACGCGGCTGGCCGTGGTGCCGAGAAATATGTCGGCGAGGAAGCGATGTCCGTGTGTGCTCATCGCCACCAGGTCGCAGCCTTTCTGCTGCACCCACTTGACGATTTCGGTGACCGGATCGCCGTAGGCCAGTTCGGCCTCCGCGGTGATTCCCACGGATTGGAACTCTGCTTGAACTTTTTTCAAATACGCAGTGTCTTCTGTGATTTCCGGGCTGACCGCATCCGGGCCATAGGTTCGTGCCGCCCAGCCGTCGGCGACGTGGAGCAACACCACCTTGCTCTGGGCAAGCTTGGCGAGTTGCTTGACGTGTTCGATAATCGCCTGATCGGTGGGAGTGCTGTCCAATGTCACGAGAATGGTCTTATACATCGATCAGCCTTTCCTGCCATGCCGCCTCATCCGCCCATGATGACATGCCAGGCCGACTGAAGCGAATCCGGCAGTCCGGAGATGTCCATCACCGTAATCAGGATGGCACTGCCCCAGCCGGCGATCAATAGAAACCAGCCGCTTTTCCAAGCTCCCATGCGCTTGCGGGAAGAGGTGAAATGCAGCAGCGGGAACATCGCGAACGGGAGCTGCAGGGCCAGCACGACCTGGCTGAGCGTTAGCAGATCATTCACACTGCTATTGCCGCGAATCCCGATGATGAGGACCGCCGGGATGATGGCCAGCGAGCGGGTAATGAGCCGCCGCAACCAGGGCTTCACCCTCCAACGCATGAAGCCCTCCATGACCACCTGCCCGGCGAGGGTTCCGGTGATGGTGCTGCTCTGTCCGCTGGCGAGCAGAGCTACTACGAACAACGTGCTCGCAGCGGGTGTCCCCAACAGCGGCGCGAGCGTGAGGTAAGCTATGCGAATCCAGTCGCTGTCTGGACTGAATGTGGCGACCTGGCCGCCAGCCACTGTAACGCTGGTCTTGCCGTAGAAAACCATGGCCGCCAGCACCAGGATGGCGGCGTTGACAAAAAAGGCGATGGTCAAAGCCGTGATCGAGTCAATGGTGTTGAACCGAATGGCGCTGCGCACGGACGCTTCGTCTTTTTGCAGCTTGCGGCTCTGCACCAGGGCCGAGTGCAGGTAAAGGTTATGTGGCATGACGGTGGCCCCGATAATGCCGATGGCCACATAAATCATCCCAGCTTGATGAAGGCTCGGAGCTGCCAGGGCGCTCCCCATCTCCAGGAAGCTGGGCTGGGTCTGCGGCAATACAAAAATCTCGATGAAGTAACACACACCGATGGTCCCTATGAGCAACAGGACCACGGCCTCAATCGTCCGCACGCCGAGCCCTTGCAGGCCCAAGAGCAGCAATACGTCCAGTCCGGTGATAATGACGGCCCAAAGCAG
This sequence comes from Lysobacterales bacterium, assembly GCA_035292625.1. GTDB lineage: Bacteria > Pseudomonadota > Gammaproteobacteria > Xanthomonadales > SZUA-36 > SHZL01. Next base: position 3,062 of record DATDPS010000182.1, read on the forward strand.
CGGAATATTGAACATGAGGTTGAGTGCGACGGCGCTGCCGAGCACCTCAGCCAAGTCGCAGGCGCCAATGGCGAGTTCACAAAACAACCAGTTTGGCCGCCAAGTCCAGCGGGGGTACCAATCGCGGCAGCATTGCGCTAGGTCTTTGCCGGTAACGACGCCCAGACGAGCGGAGAGCACCTGCATGAAGATGGCCATCAAACTCGCCAGCCCCACCACCCACAGGAGTCCATATTTGAATTGAGCACCAGCCTGCAGGTCGGTGCCCCAGTTGCCCGGGTCCATGTAGCCGACACTCACCAGAATGGCCGGTCCCACGAACGCCCGCCATTGCTGCCAAAAGCCGGCTTGGTGGTGGGGCACTTCCACGGTGCTATGCATTCCCTCCAGCGACACGTGGTTTGGGGGCGGACCAGAAGCAGCTACGGGCGGACCGGCTTCTCCAGAGGGCTTGTCAAGCTCGTTGCGATTTGTTTGTTCGTTCGACTCGTTCATTCGTGATTGCACGGCTTTCGCGTCCAGTGGCCGGTCGGGACCGGGACGCTCGAAAACACTTCGGGCAGCGAAGGGGTTTCCGGTCCCGCTGTGCCGGTTATTGAGATGGCTTCCGATTGGGTGGGAGGGGTCATGCGACTAGGATAGATCGTCACCAAGAGTGCCGCTCTACACTTGCATTATCATTCGATTTAGCAAAAAGGGATAGAGTATCGAGGTGCCGAGAATGGCAACTAGCGCGGCGCCGAAGCGGTGGTGCACGCCGGGGGGAGAAGAGTCGGTCACTGCGGGCTTCTATTTGATCGCCACTCCGGTGACGTAAAGTATCAGCATTCCAGTAACGATGCCCCCGAAAACTTCTAGGGGCATCTGCCGTTTTGCAGAATCCTTCCAGATCATTTGCTTGCCAATCTCATAGGCGACCTGGAATACAGCCCCGGCTCCGATTGCCAGGAACAGTACCGAGAGCGGTTGTGAGTAAACCAATCCGCCAATCCAGGTGCCGGCAATCGCGGGGCCGCCGCCAATCAACCCCAGCAGCGCCAGCGAGCGGAGCTTTGGCTGATCTCTCAGGATCGGGACAATGATGCCAAGCCCTTCGGTTATGTTCTGCAGGATGAAACCGACCACGAGAAATGTGCCCAGTGCCGCCGCGCCGACGGCGTAGGCCGCCCCGATCGCCAGACCCTCACCCAAGTTGTGAAGTCCGATACCGACGGCAATCATCGTAGCGAAAGTCATCCGCTGCCCCGCTTCACTCCGCCCGATGCTCATCTGGCGACTGCTGATGGCATCCAGCAGCAGGAACGTGCCCGCAATTCCGATTCCGACAATGCCAGTTCCTTGAAAGGCATCGCTCAGCGTCGCGCCGATCTCCAGCGCCTCGGTGCTAGCGTCAAGGCCCAGGTAAACCAGCAGGCCCACTGTAGCTGCCATCAAAAACATCATGGCACGGGGCCCGAGCCTTTTCAGCGCCGGGAGCCAGAACATACCGAGCGCTACCGGAATGATGCCGACGTAGATGCCGATGAGGGTGAAACTCCACAGCGTTGCTTTCGAGGCCAGCGCGGTTGTGGTCGCCACCGGGATCGAAACATTAAACGGAATCGAGTTGTTGGAGAACACCGTGATCTCGTAGGCTTCTCCTTCCACCCAGTGATAGTTGAGAGTGATGACCGCGCTGCCCAGGCGCGGAACTGTCCGGCTCGGAGATATGGCATATGGCCACGTCGCTTCATTGATGTTGATCTGGGAGACGATGATTTCCTTTGGGCTGGTATTTCGCAGATGCAGTTCGATTTGGCCGGGCCGCAAGATGGTCTGCCCAAACTGCACGCTCTCAACCGGTACAGCGGGTGTGATATTCAGGCCTGCTCCGTTCGTGAACACGAACACTCCGATTACCCCGGCCAGCAGCAGGATGGGCAAGCAGAAAAGCAGGATGGTATGCAGACCGGGTTTCTTCGGCCCGACCGGCGCTGGGGTAGCAGTCGCACTCATGGGCTAAGCCTCCACCTCGAAGACACCGGTCCAGCCCAGTTCTGCGAACTCGGTCTTGTGAGCATGGAACATGTACCTGCCGGGATGCTTGTATCGGAATTCGAGTATGCCACGCTGGCCCTGCATCAGCGCGATTGTGTCGGTAAACTCGTTCGGCTTCATGCTGGTGCCGGTCGGATAATAGTGAAAGAAGTTAGCGTGCAGGTGAAACGAATTGATCGGGTCGAACTCCAAAATATTCACCAGAAAGATGCGGACCAGCTCACCGACTTTGAGCTTGATTGGGTTTTTGCCGTAGTCGTAGTGGAACGGAATGCCATTCACGACATAGAAGTCGTTCTTGCCGTCGAAGTCCACGTCATAGCCGCTCATCACCATAACAAACTCGTGATCGGCCTTCGCCCGAGCCTCCTTCGGATCAATGATGAACGCTCCATAGAGTCCCTTTGCGATGTGCTTGGACAGCGGAGGGGTATGGCAGTGATACAGGTGAAGACCGAAGGGTTCAGCGTCAAACTCGTAAGTGTAGCTGCCACCGGGACTGACTACACCCGAGGCGGCGTCGAACACTCCATCCATGTTGCCGGGGTGGATCCCGTGAAAATGGATACTGTGCTCATGATCGCTGCCGTTAACAAACTTGATCCGGACTCGGTCGCCTTCACGCACTCGAATGGTCGGCCCGGGGATGCGGCCGTTGTAGGTCCAGGCTGCGAATTCCAGTCCAGGGACGACCTCAATGGCCTTGTCAAGAGCCGCGAAAGTATATTCGTGTAGCGTCTGGCCGTTCGGCAAGACACTGATCTTGCCTGCATCAAAGTCGGTCAGGAGTTCAGTCGGATTGAAGCCGTTCCGGGCATGATCCACTTCACCCACAACGGCCGGCATGACGTGCTGGCCATGGACATGCGGCGCCTGTACGTCTGGCCCGGGGGCAGACTTGAGCGAAACGCCAATTGCGGCGGCGCCCACCAGGCCCGCGCCACCCATGCCAGCCCTTAGTAGGCTCCGCCGCGAAATTGCTAGTGCCGGCTCCGGGCTTCTGGAGGGAATTGGTTTCTGAGATGATCTGTCCATCGCCTTCCTCTCATATCTAATCTGCACTTCTAATAAAAGTTAATATACATTAACAATGACATTTAATGTAATAATATTCACGTCGTTTGTCAAGATAGAAGGCAGGTAACGAACTTGGCAACTATTGCGTCAGAGAATCTTCTCAAGGCAATCCTGGAACTCGACGAGAATGGCGAGCCAGTGATTGCCGCACGGCTGGCGGAGTTTCTGAAAATCTCCTCGGCGGCGGTGAGCATGGCGCTGAAGCGTTTGCAGCGGAAGGGACTCGTGCGAGTCGCCGACAAGCGAGCGATCCAGCTCACGCCACTTGGAATTCGATCCGCCACCGAGCTGGTGCGGCGGCACCGCCTGGTCGAGCGCCTGCTGACCGATGTGCTGAAAATGCCTTGGGAGAAAGTTCACGAGGAGGCGGAGAAACTCGAGCACGCCATCTCGCCGGAACTCGAACGGCGGCTCCTGGAGCTG
>DATDPS010000183.1:0-7110 GCA_035292625.1 Lysobacterales bacterium
GCTCATGCTGCCGGTATCCTGGGTGCACAAGGGAATTCACCGGCGCAGCACCTACGACCACTCGCTGGATGAGACCACGCTGATCCTGCCCGGCGTGGTGGCCGCCATCGTGCTGGTAGTGCAGCACAGCCTGGCCCTGGCTTTCAGTTTGGCCGGCATCGTGGCCGGCGTGCAGTTCAGGCGTGCCCTGCAGGACACATTCGATGCGCTGTTTATCCTGGTGGCCATCGGCACCGGCATTGCCGCCGGCGTCAAGGCCCTGGAGATCGCCTGGGTACTGACCGTTTTTTTCAGCTATGCCACCCTCTACGTCTACTACTTTGGCGACGGGCTGGAATCGGATTTCATCGCCCAGCTCAAGGAATCCAAACAGGAGCGGAAAAATGTTTCCCACGAGCAAGCACACGAGCATGCGCCCGGGCCAGCACCCGGGCAACACGATGGTGATCACTGACAGGAAACCCGCGGTGGGGATGTATTCAGGCGCTAATCACACCCGGACGGCCCTGATGGCAATCAGCGCGAGGGCTTGAAGCGGTCCCAGAACGTTTTGTGCACCATGTCGGAGAACTCACCCGCGTCGAGGAAGGTGCCATGTCCGCGGGGGCAGCTTTCGTAGGTGATGTGCTGCTGTTGCGGGTCGGATTCCTGTGCCATCGCTTCACCGCACTGCGGGCATTTGATGTCACGCACCCGGTTATATTCTTTGCCGACCTTGGCCCTGCCTTCGTCCAGCACGAATTCGGCCATCCAGGCATCTTTGCGCAGCGCGGCTAAAACGTCGGGAGCAAACCACAGGCCCTTGCAGCCGGTGCAACGATTCAAGGCCGATTCCCTGAATGTCACGTCTTCCATGGCTGCAAAACATTTCGGACAGTGCATTGGCCGCGCTCCGGTTTCCACTCGTTTCAATCGTAGGGCAGCGTGGAGGTCGAATCAAGGTAAAAGCATGCGGTATTGAAACAAAATGGCAGGCCACGTGAACCGGCTTGTCAACCGGGCCGTTTCAGGGTGCTTGTTGCAGGGAGTTCTTCTGGCAGTTCCGGCGGACGAGGCGGCCTGTTCCCCGGCTTGTTCCCCGGCCGGTTGACGGGCCTGCCATACCAGCCCGGCAGCGCATAATATGGCTCCTGCTGCTGCGCCTCCACCCGGTCAATGGCCTGCGGCGGCGGCTGGCGCTGCTGCTCCCGCCGCTGTTCGATTTCGTCCCACAGGGCTTGCATCTGCTTTGCCGTGGCATCGACAGCATAGAGGTCTTCGTCCGGGTCACGGTCGGGCGGATCCGCATCCACGATGATCTGCCGGCTGACTCCGTCGATGGCTTCGCTGGGCGCCCATTGGCTGTAGTTGTGCACACCGTTGGCATCCACCCAGTGATAGATTTCAGAGGCTGCCAGCGGCGCGGCCAGCAAAGAGCCCAACAAGATACCCACACGAGTGGCCCGGTTGCTTTTGTCACGCATGAATCACCCTCCCGGCGACGCACCCTGGCCGGCAAACACTGCACGGCTGGAGCCAGGGATCATTCTGCCGCAGCGTGGTTGCGCTTGACCAGTGCTTTCAACACATAATGATTGACTATTTTTCCTGAACCGGGAGCCTGGGTTTTGGCGCAACGTCCACTGAACATCCTGTACCTGACGGACAAGAGCGACCGCGGCGAGTCTGCCATGATCATGGGCGTTCGCGCTGCGGGCATGAACGTGCGCGTGTTTGGCCGGCTGGATTCGCGCCATGTGCAAGGTATCCGCGACGCCGGGATTCCGGTGGTGGACGTGCGTTGGAAGAAACGCCTGGACCGCCGCGTGCTACAACTCATACGCCACACGGTGGCCGAAGAGCGCATCGATATCATCCACACCGGCAACAGCCGCACCACCCTGCACATGGTGCTGGCAACCCGGCCGCTGCACCGGCGCGGCAAATCGCCCAAACTGGTCGCCTACCTGGGCGTGACGGGCAATGTCACCTGGCTTTCACCGCTATCCTGGGCCCGCTTCCTCAATCCACGCATAGACCGCATCGTCTGCGTCGCGGAAGGCGTGCGCAAGTACTTGCTCAATGTGCGCTGGCTGGGCTTGAAGCTGGATCCCGCCAAGTTAGTGACCATCCACAAGGGGCATAAGCTGGAGTGGTACCAGTCCCCACCAGCCGACCTCGGCGAATTCGGCATCGAGCCTGGCGCCATGGTGGTCACGGTCGCGTCACGCTTGCGGCCGCGCAAAGGACTGCTGGAACTGGTGCGCGCAGTGGGGCTGATCGACCCGCAAAAAGACATCCACCTGCTGTTCATCGGTCACCAGGGTGACGAGGAGCTGCGCCATGCCGTTGCATCGCTGCCGCATCCCCAACGCATCCATTTTGCCGGCTACCGCGCCAACGGCCCTGAAATCATGGCCGCCAGCGATGTGTGCTGCCTGCCGGTATTGCGCGGCGAGGGCTTGTCCCGGGCAGTGATCGAGGGCATGGCTTACGCAGTGGTTCCGCTGGTCACCGACGTGGGCGGCAACGCGGAACTGGTGGTGAACGGGGAATGCGGCCTGGTCATTCCCGCCGGCGACGTGCCTGCACTGGCGCGGGCGCTGGAATGGTTGTACGAGCACCCCGAAGAACGCAGTCGCATGGGGCAGGCCGCGAGGCAGCGCATAGACCGGTATTTCAACAGTGCGGACACGGTGTGCAAAACCCTGGCGCTGTACCACGAACTGGTGCCGGAGTGAGCCTTTCCGGCGCTACCCGGGGCGGGGACACGGCGGGAGTAATCTGCTAACGTTTAATGTACAAGAAGTTCCTTGGGCCTTGCCCCGCAGGAGTTGCGCAGTTTCATGAATCAGCCAGTACGGCAGGCAGGCCAGGCGGTACGCCCGGTAAACCCGACCGAATCCCTGCAGCAACGGGGCGAGCGCCTGTACCAGGTCACCACCCAGATCGGCTGCGGCGTGCAGCGTTTTGAAAAAACTGGCCGGGCCCAGCTGGAAGGATTGATCCGCCATGGGCTCAACCCCTGGGACAAATTGCTCGACATTGGTTGCGGCGCCCTGTGCGGCGGCTATTGGATGATGCACTTCCTCGATCCGGGGTGTTACTTCGGCGTGGAACCCAATACCTTCATGTTCGAATGCGGCGTGGCGCACATCCCGGAACCCGGCCTGTTCGCCGTCAGACAGCCGCGTTTTCTGCACAACGACCAGTACGATTTTTCCGGCTTTGGCGTGAGCTTCGACTATTTTCACGCCCATTCGATCTGGACCCACGCGCCAAAAAAAGACATTGAAAAAATGCTTGACGGCTTTGTTGCGTTTACCCGCCCCGGAGCCAGGTTCCTGACTTCATTCAAGGCCCCACACCTGTTCCGCCCGGATTACACCGGCGATACCTGGGTGGGCCGCTGCCACGAATCGGACCAGGCCGGAATTTGCCGCCATTCCTTGCGCTGGATTCGCCAGGCTTGCCATAGCCGCGGCCTGGAGGTGGATGAGTTGAAAGGAGAAAAAATCCACAAGCAGAAATGGATCCTGATCCGGCGCCCGTGATGCTGAAAAGCACGCGGTGAAAAGGGAGTCGATACCTGCCACATGATTTGCCGTGAGTTCAATTGCCTGTTCGTGCACATCCCCAAAACGGCGGGTCAAAGCCTGGAACAATTCTTCATGCATCAATTAGGGCTCGACTGGGATGCGGACCGCGACCGGGTTTTGCTCGGCGATAACAAGGACCCCACCCGCGGCACCGAAAAACTGGCCCACCTGTCGGCCGCGGAATACGTTGACTGTGCCTATGTAAGCCGCGAAGAATTCGCCACGCTGTTCAAATTCAGCTTCGTGCGCAACCCGTTTGACCGCATCGTGTCGGAATACCGCTACCGGAATTATTTTCACCACCGCAGTTTCCGCCACTTTGTGCTGCATGAATTGCCGCGGCCGGGCTGGGATGACCGGTATCGCCACATCATGCCCCAGTTCGACATGCTGCACGATTCAGACGGCCGCCTGCTGGTTGATTTCGTCGGCAAGTTCGAAACCCTGCAGACGGATTTCGACCGGGTTTGCGCCCGCCTGGGCATCAGCAGTTCACCCCTGCCGCACCGCAATCCTTCCGACAAAACCTCGCGCAAAATGAAGCGCTGGTTGAGAAACTTCGTCTATCGCAACGGCGAGTCCGGCAAGCGCGATTACACCGAGTATTTCGACCAGGAAACCCTGGCGGCCGTAAGCCGCCTGTATCGAAGGGACCTGCAAGTTTTCGGTTACCGCTTTGGAGCCGGCCAGATGGATCTCGGGAACCCAATCCAGGAACACCAGTAAATGCGCGGACCCGGCAACTCCATGCGCAAGTACTGGCATGCCCTGACCATCGATCCCGGCAGGGTCAGGCAGCAGTGGCAGCCGCCGTATTGGCAGGAAGCCGGCCCGTTCCGGGACATACCCTGCAGGTCCTGCCGCAAGTTTGATCCGGCGCGGCAAGCCTGTTCCGTGCCCTACGGAACCCCCTCGAGAAAATGCGCGGTCGCGGCCATTGAAGCCAACCTGCACGCAACGGCGGGGCAAACCGTGCTGGAAATAGGCTTCGGCCGCTGGGCCCTGGCCCGCAACCTGGTGCGGCGCGGCGGCGGAACCTGGACCGGCATCGACCCGCGCCAGCCGGCCGGCAAACGGGCGCGGATCGGCCACGGCGGTTACGGCCATGCCGCTGCCATTCCCTTCCCTGACGGGTCTTTTGACCTGGTTTACGGCATCCAGACCTTCGAGCACTGGGGCCAGAAAGCGGGGACAGTCATGCGGCCTTCACGCTACGCGGACTGCATGCAGGAAATCCTGCGCGTGCTGAAGCCGGGCGGCCGCGTTTACCTGGATGCGCCCATGCATTACCACGGCAACGAAATGTTCATCATGGGCGACGTCGATAGTCTGCGCCGCCTGTTTGACGACGGGCAATGGGAAGAGTTGGTGATGGAACGCTGGCGCAGGGATTACCAGCCGCTGGAGCGTTTCATGCCAGGCGCCAAGGTGCTGGCCGAGTGGCCCATCGAGATTTCGAACTACCCCGAAAGCGAAATCACGGCCTTACTACAATCCGCTTCTGCCTGGCTGCTGACTTTCAGCGCACGCAAACGCAAAAATCCATGAGCCACAGCGAGGCATGGAACTCGCCGCCCCGGCTTCAGCCAATATATTTGATGGCCGCCCCATTGATCACGATATGCATGACGTTGTCGACGATGATCACCAGCCAGCTTGACATAAAAGGGGGAAGCCCCGGTGCGAAACCGGTTTCGCGGCACTCAGCCCAGGGTTTGCTGCCCGGCCAGGGGATGTTCCTGATCCAGATCACGTAGCGGGCCAGGCGGAAACGATCGATGAAGAAATGCGTACCGCAAATCACTGCCAGGCTGATGGGATTGAGGGTAAGAAACAGGAAAGGCAAAGTGTAGGTCAGTGCATGCGCCAGGGCCGCCAGGTTCCTGGACCTTTTCCCATTCGCCATCCAGTCGCTTTGCAATACGTAGTCGCCTACAGCATGCGCGAGCAGTTGATCAGCGGTAATCATCGGCTGGCCCCTTGTGAGTTGTCCCCAATGTGGCCGGCACAGCCACGCTCATGTGCTATGAGACCACTTCGGTGTAAGCTTTTCAACTGCAAAGCAAAACAAGGCGATCAACGACTGTCCAAATTGAAGACCACGAGGCAATGATCCGTTGCTGGAGCCCTGCCGATCACGCCAGTCCGCCGCTTGATCCAGGTCAAGCGCCGCACGCTTCGCCAGGGCGTTGAAGGACTACAATACATCCAGCCGTTCACACTTCCGGAGGCAATCATGGCCATTGCAAGAACCCTCAAGTCCTACCTGGACCGGTACGAAATACCGTATGAAATGGTGCACCATGCCCACACCGAATCCGCGCTTGATTCCGCCTTTTCGGCCCATGTACCCGTCCATCAACTGGCCAAGGCCGTGGTTATGGAAGACGACGACGGTTATGTCGTTGCGGTGATTCCAAGCGACAACCGGCTCAACGTGCGCTGGGTCAATGAAGAACTCCAACGCGAGTTGCATCTGGCCAGTGAAGACAAGCTCAAGCAGCTATTCAGGGACTGCGACAGCGGAGCGGTGCCCGCGCTGGCCAGCGCCTACGACCTGCCGGTGATCTGGGATGACCGCCTGCAACACGTAACCGATATTTACATCGAAGCAGGCGACCATGAACACCTGGTCCACCTGCGCGGAGTGGATTTCCGCGCAATGATGGAAGCTCGGCCGCACAGCATGATTAGCCGCAGCGCGGAAATGATGGCTACCGACCGAAGCTGATTTGATGGTAGGGGGACATCCTGTTGAGCGTACTCGAACGACAGGAGGGGTGTCACGTATCGGGTTTTTGCGTAGGATAGTCCTTGATGACGGAGTGCACTGCGTCTGTTACAGACCGGCAAGGAATATCGTAATCATGAGCAAGATTCAGAAAAGCCAAACGGGTCGATCCGCCCTCGGCAATGTTGTCACCCTGGCGGTCGCAGCTTATGCCGTCTTTATCGGGATTCAGTATGTGCCGCAGCTGATGGAGTCCGGCACGGTGGATGGAGTGCTGGACGGCATTCAAGGGAACTATCGGTTTGGCACCGCCCCCGGCGCGGGGGATATCGAGTCGCTGATCGAACAGCAGCTGAGTCTCAACGATGCTCTGGATCTGAGGGACAGCTTCAAGGTGGCGCGTAGCGGAGACTCATACAGCGTTACAGTCAGTTACAACCGGGAGCTGAATCTGCTCTACGCCAGGAAAACCCTGCACTACGAAAAAACCCTGACTCTGGATTAGCGTCTGTATCTGGCCGCATGGACTTTACCGGCTACCCACGGGTGCCGCCAGTGTGCCGAGAAACTCCTCGATGTCCCGCAGGTCGCGGCGGCCCAGAGTCAGAGGCTTGAGTTCACTGTGCCCGATCAGCGCGGCCGGGGCGCGGTTATAGTGGTCGAGCACTTCCACCAGGCTACTGAACTGGCCCTTGTGCATGAACGGTTCTGTTCCCGCCAGGTTGCGCAACGAGGGAGTGCGGGTTGCGCCCAGCAACTCTGGCGCCTCGCGGCGGGCGAAATGCATTTCATCACAGCGGT
>DATDPS010000184.1:0-7501 GCA_035292625.1 Lysobacterales bacterium
GCGATCGCCAGCGGGATGTGATCAATCCCGTCGCCCAGTATCCAGTCATCGGCAACCGCCTCCGCTGCCGCAAGCCCTTCCCAGGCGCGGGCGTAGTTGGGGTCGAGTGCAATGGCCTGTTCAAACAGCTGGATGGCGACAGCTATGTCCTGGCGAGCGGTGAAAAGCGTGCGGCCTTTGAGGTACAGATCATAGGCGTCGAGGTTGCTGGTGGCGGCTTCTACCACGATGGCATCGGCAGTCGCTTGCACGCCCAACTGGTCTTTCAGGGCGCTGACGATGGCAGTAGCAATCTCATCCTGGATGGCAAAGATATCAACCAGATCGCGGTCATAGGTTTCTGACCACAGATGGCGGTCGTTGCGCGTGTCGATCAGCTGCGCAGTGATACGCACCCGGTTGCCGGCCTTGCGCACCGAGCCTTCGAGGATATTGGCCACTTTGAGCTCGGCAGCAATCTCGGGGATACTGCGACTCTCGTCCTTATAGGCAAAGGACGAGGTGCGTGATGCGACTTTCAGGCCGTCCACGCGCACCAGCAGGTTCAGCAATTCCTCGGCGATACCGTCAGAAAAATAGGCCTGGTCGCCGGCTTCGCTGAGGTCGGAAAACGGCAGTACCGCGATGGAGTTGGGCTCGGCCATGGGCGCTGCCGGTTCTCCTGCCGCTGTTTCGGCAGCAACAGATTCGGCGGTCATGGGTGCCGCGGCTTTCACCGGCGGTTCAAGCACGAAGCGGTCTAAAACCAGGTAGGTGACGGCACCCAGCAGCAGAGCGATGGTGACGTAATCGAGCTTCCTGGCGGTGTGTGCGGTGACGGAGTCGTCGCGGGGAACCTTCGACTCCCGTACCACTCCTTCCGGTGTCAGCTCATAAATCCAGGAAAAGATCAGGGCAAACACAAATCCGATTCCCACCACGACAAACAGGCTTTGAATGACCCAGGACGGCGCGTTGGTATTGTCCAGCAGGAGATCGGCAATCTGTAACAGCAGCCACGCTGCTATTGCATAAGCAACGCCCACGCGAAACACATTGCGGCGCTTGAGTTCAGAGAGAAACGACATCGGCTAATCATTTCCTGTGTTTTTGTGGTGCTTAGCCTAACCGTTTGGCTGCAAGAACACGAATATACCAAGCCAGATTGCACAAATGGAATTGGATCAAAGCACTGGTTTTTTTTGTTGAAACCCAATTGGGCAGCAGGAGTATATTTAAAACGGTCAACATGGGTGAATTCGATGATGCGCAATACCAAATTCTGGATTTCGATGGCTCTGTTCCAGGTCGTGTTTGGGCTGGTCATTTTTGCCCTCACACGCCAGTACTATACGCAGGAACAGGATAAGGTCAGCGCTGGGCCAGCGGTCACAAGCCAACCCGCTCCCGCATGGCCCGACCCCGCCCCTGGCCCCACCGCCGCAACCAACCCGACCGAGTTCATGCCGGTGTTTCCCGCTGAGGTGACAATGGACGATCCGGCGCTCATCGCCCGACAGGCTGATGATTTTTTTGCCAGCCAGCAGTACAGCGAAGCGGCGAATTTGTATGAGCGCTTGTTGGCGCTTGGTTTCAACGATGTAAACACCTATAACAATCTGGGCATCACGCTGCACTATCTCGGCAGGTCCGCGGAAGCGCTCAGCATCCTGGATGAAGGCGTGGCCCTGGACTCAAGCTATCAAAGAATCTGGCTCACGCTGGGTTTCGTGAACAGCCAATTGGGCAATACTGCGCAGGCGCGCACGGCGCTGACCACCGCCGTGGAGCTCAACGCTGACAGCGATGTGGGGCGCTCCGCCGCCAAAATGCTCGAAAGCCTGCCCCCTGGATAGGGGCGAGACCACTACCGGCAACGCTGCCAATATCCATTTGGCCTGCCCCAGCACCCGTTATAAAGCGCGATATCGTCAATCGCTAAGTACTCCCGTGATCTCTCACCCGTTGCAGCATCGTTCGCATCAGGCGTCTCAGATTATCGCGGGTGGCCTCGGGTTCGCCCAGGGCGGGCAGCACGTCGGCGATCGCTTCCAGGGTGGATAGGTGTTCGCGGCGCGGCTCCTGGCGCAGCTTGCCATACATGGAAGGCTCACGGGGATTGATCGCGATGCGCGGCAGCTTGAGCAGCCACGGGTTGCGCCACCACAGCGTCTTGGCCTGGCTCCAGGTGCCGTCGAGCACCAGGATGCCGTGCAGACCATGATCATCGAGACTGCGCGGCACACCGTGCCGATCGACCAGCAACACCGGCATGCGCTTGGCCATCTCCTGCACTTCGTCGGTCAGCTTGGCGGCGGCGAGCACCGCCCACTTGTCGCGCGGCACGTCTTGCATACCGAGCGCGTGATCGAGCGAGGCCCAGGACAAGCCCACGCGAATCTCCGCGCGCGGCAAACTGGCGGTGACCAGCTTCGCGGTGCCGAGCAGGGCGTCGTCCTCCTGCGGATGCTGGAGAATGACGATACGCAGCCTGGTATTCGCCGGAGTGACGCGATCGCACACGCAAAGAGCAGGGGGTTTGCCGCAACGCGGACACGGCTCAGCCGGTTCGCTCACGGTCTTATCTTGTGGACCGCGTCCGCGCTGGAGCATGTTCGCTTCGGGGCGGAGACTTTTCGCCCGCCTTTTTGCCCAGGCCTCCGGCGCGTTTGCCGCCGGCCAGGGGCTGTTCATAGAAACGCTCGCGTTGGCCCTCGATCAGCGGAATATAGGGCTCGATGGCATTGAGCATGAAGTCGCGGAAGATGCGAATGCGGGCCGTCGTGCGCAGATCGATGTGTGACAGCAACCAGAACCCGGTGCGCGATGATTCGTAGTCGACCGGAACCCGGCACAGCCGCGAGGAAGCATCTCCCAGGCCACAGGGCAGCAAGGCAAAGCCCAAACCTTGGCGGGTCATGTTGAAGGCGATGTTGAGCGAATTGGCGCGATAGCGCACTTGCATGTCGGGAAAGGCTACGCGCATCCATTCCGGCGTCGCGTGGCTGCTGTCCAGCCAGGAAATGCCACCCACGCTTTCAGGCTTCTCCAGATATTGCTCATACAGCGGCCGCGAAGCATAAACCGCGTAGGCAAAATCCGCGATGTGGGTGCCCAGGACATTTGGCGGAGGCGTATTGGTGGCACGAAACGCCACGTCTGCAGCGTGCACTGACAGGTCCAGAATGGCTTCCGTGGCGATGACATCGATATCGATTTCGGGATAAAGCTGGGAAAACACGTTGAGGCAGGGCATGAGCAAGCTCTGGACACAGGAGTCGGACGCGGTGATGCGCAACTTCCCGCTCAATTCCTGCCGATCCACCTGCACCAGTCGTCCGATGGTCAGGACTTCTTCCGCGATCGCATCAACGGAGCGCATCACGGATTCGCCCACCGGAGTAATCTGCCAGCCGCTGGCCGACCGGTCGAACAGCGGGGCGTTGAGTGCCGACTCCAGGGCGGTGATACGCCGTGACACCGTGGTCTGGTTTACGCCCAGTTTTTTTGCCGCAGCCGTCAAAGTGCCGGTGCGCACTACCTCGAAGAGATAGCGCAGGTCCTGCCAGTCTATGCCCTGCATAATTGCATATCCAAAATGCGAAAATTCGAATTTACCTGCATCAGTGCAGCGACTATGGTAGCTCATAACGCCGGTTCACACACGAACCGGCTGAGCAGCCAAGGAGAGTAAGCATGAAGATTATCAACCAAACCCTGCTGTGTGTTGCCATCGGCGGCAGCCTGATCTCCGCCGCTGGAGCGGATCAGTCCACCGCTGAAAAGTTCAGCAGCTGCCGTGCCGAGGCGGAGGTGGTTTACGGCAACGCCAGTGAACCCGCCAGCGTCCGCCTGGAAGGTGTGCGGAAAGCGGGAACACGACTTCTCCTGCGGGTTTACACCCCAGAGGGAGAGGGGCTCAACGTGTACTGCGATGTGGACAAAAAGACCGGCGAGCTGGTTGTACTCAGCGCTTCCGGCAAGCTGAACCCGCCGCCATTGTTGTCTGACAACCGCCCTGACTGAGGGCGCTGATATCCGGGACGAGGCGGTCTGATTCTTTGCAACGGCCGGCCTGATGGCCGGCCGTTTCGTCAGGTCGTGAGGCCGGGATCCGACATGACCTTCCGGAACGCTTCCTGCTGCTCGGGCGTGGTTTCCTTCTGATACTTCGCTTTCCACTCGTCGTAACTCATGCCGTAGATCTGCTGGCGGGCTTCGTCCATCGAGACTTCGAGCCCCTTTTCCCTGGCCGCCGCGACATACCATTTGCTCAGGCAGTTGCGGCAGAAGCCCGCAAGATTCATCAGGTCGATGTTCTGCACGTCGCTGCGTTTGTGCAGATGTCCGATCAAGGTCCGCAGCACGTCCGCTTCCAGCTCTGTCCGGGTTTGCTTGTCTAACTCAGCCATTTTCCGTGCCCGCTTCGGGGCTCCGGCCGCCACAGCGGCTTTGTAGTGGGCGTCGGGGTCTTCAATGCCATCGTCACTAAAGAATACGCCAATTTTGCCGATGGCGGTGCAACGCACATCAACAACCTGGTCTTGCTCTGCCGCCATCACCATAACGCCCAAAACATCCATCCCCAACTGGCTGGGTGAATCGATGGATGATGAAATCGTGGTGCATCACTTGCTACGTCGCGAGTAAGATGTTGGAAGAGCTGGCTAAGGAGGAGAAAACGCAATGCGTATATCTGTCGTTAACCTCACCCATGGTTTGTTGCCAGATCTTGAAATCATCAGCGCAATCCGCGCCGTTAATCGTCAAATTCAAGAAGACTTCGCACCTTATTGGAATTTACATGGACAACTGCGGCTGGAGGGAAACTCTTCGGATCAACCCGAGGTAGATAATCCCGAAGACATGCAGGGTGAGGCGATAATTTACCTGTGGGACAAGTCCAATGTGCCTGAAGCATTGGGATATCACGAGGCCAACTACAGGGGTATTCCATACGGCTTTATTTTTGTTGATATCGCTACAGAGATTGGTGAGAGCTGGACCGTTACGTTTTCACATGAAGTACTGGAGCTGATCGGTGATGGCCAGGCAAATAAGCTGATCCGGGGGCCGCATCCACGTGATCGCAACAAAACCGTCTACCACTGGCATGAAATGTGTGACGCGGTGCAGAGCGAGACTTACAAAATTGATGGCATTGAGGTTTCTAATTTCGTTTTGCCGCTGTATTTCACGGAAGGCGCCGAAGCGGGTAGCCGGAACGACTTTATTGGCACGAAATACCGAGAGAGCGCTCGTGGGCCTTCGATATCGCTTCGCTCCTTCGGCATTAATCCAGGTGGGTATGTCGGGTTCTTCGATCCCGAGCTGAATGACTTTGATACCGTTTTGGGCGCCGATATGGATGAGATGCATCGTGTGGATTACTTGCACTCAAAGAACGCCGCCAAGAGGCAGAAGCGTAAAAACAAAGCACGCATGGCGCGTCGTGGTAACCGCTATGCCACCATGGGCGCGGAAGACGAATCCACTCCGCAAGGTGTCAGCCGACGGATCAAGCAAAAACTTTCCATCCGGGGTTGCAACCTTACCATCCGTTGCCTGACTGACGATCTGGTTGTCCAGACTGATGTACCTGCGCTGAAATTGAACACCCGCCAGGGTAGAGGGTACTTTGCGCATGATATTTACGCTAACGCGCAAACAGTTGATGAAGAATTGACTCAAAGTGATTTCGAGGAAATTGCCGCTCTGGAAATTGAACCGGTTGAAAAACAGGTCTCTGGCAAGATTCCAGAAGCTGAAATTGGTATCCAACATAATGTGGATGAAGCTGTAATCGCTCTAATCGACGTTGAAGGCGTTTTATTCTGGCAACAGGCAGACACCACCAACCGCCGGTCTTCAGTTTTCAAAATCAGATTGCAGGCAATTGGCAAGGATCAGCGAAGCCGTCGTGGGTTTTTGCTCAGCGGGACGAAAACACTGGTGCGTTTTATTCGGCATAAATTGGTCGATAACGTCAGGCAATGGATCACTGGTAACCTGAGCGAATACCTGGCAGAAACCATTGAAAAACTTGCCTTCAAAAAAAGGAAGTCAGCCACGTTGGATCAATTTAGGCTACTGGATGAGCCGAAGAACAAAAAAGTCGGAGATATCACGCCGCTCAGGGGAAAATTGCAGAGTGATAAGCGTTATTTACTGTTTGTACACGGGATTTTTAGCTCAACCAAAGGGGCCTTCGGTGATATCTTGCTCAATCGATGGAGCGATGACCTGCTGGTCAAGCTTAGTAAAGAGTATGACAAAATCATCGGTTTTGATCATTGGACAGTCGCCCGATCCACTCTGGAAAATGCAACAGAGTTATTTGAAATGCTGCCCGGGAGTTGTCGGATCGATATCGTGTGCCACAGCAGAGGAGCGGGTGTCACCCGTTGCTTGCTTGAGCACCCAAATCTTGCCCCAAAATTGAAGGCGAACAAGATCAAAATTGGCAAAGTAATTTTTGTTGCTGGTGCCTGTCAGGGTTCGGAGCTTGCTAACCCGGAGCGGATCGGGGCGCTGGTAAATGTCTTCTCGGCACTTAGCAGTCTTTCGGGGAGCTACTTGCCATTAAAGCTGTTCACTGGTTTGCTCAAGGCGGTGGAATACGGCGTCAAAAATTTCCCGGGAATTCATTCCATGTCGCCGCAGTCCCAGATCCTTAAAGAACTGAACAAGCCCATCAATCAGCCTGATTGTGAATACATCTACTCCCGCTCCAACTATGAGCCGTCCGGCAAATTGAAGTCGATGCTTGATGAGATTGGTATTGACCGCTACATGTTCAGAGGGGAATTTAATGATGGAGTCGTGCCTTTCCTGGGTGCAGGCACTTTTGATGAACAGATCACTAACACAATAGCCGTGACCGCGGGTCCGGAATATGGGATAACTCAAAAGGAACACGTTTACCACACGGCTTTCTTCGAACAGGAAGCAGTGCGCCAGTCGCTTATTTATCACCTCACCAAGGGGTAGTCCGTCTCAGAGGAAAGCTTATCAAGCCAGACTGCAAGGACGGGGTTCGCTTGCCTTTCGACAGCCAGGTCAAAACACTACCAATGACGTAGCCCACCAACAGAACGATTATCACGGGCCAGAACCAATACTTGCTCTGAACTGGAATTGACGTATCTGTTCCTAAAAAAGTCTAACGCAGGCACCAGCCCATGGACCCAGCGCCTTCAGAGCCTCAGCCTCCGAAAGGCGCGCCGCTTCGGCATGGACCTCCGCCGGAACCCAGGTGGGATATGGGACCTCATGGGTAACATGGCGCCCTGCAGAAGTGTGCTCCTCATGTACCTGTGCCAGTTGCTGGTCCGTAAAATTGTCCGCGGCTCTCACCAATGCCGGCCAGAGCCGGCGGTGCACGAATGTGATCTTGCCACCGATGAGGCGACAGACCAAGATGTCGTTGGACTGCCTCAGGCTTTGAAACACCCGAAAGATCTCACGACCTCTTGAGTGACCCCACCAGCTTCCATGGACTGGTTCTCCGGCAACGACCTCA
>DATDPS010000185.1:0-8288 GCA_035292625.1 Lysobacterales bacterium
ACCGTGGGTTCCAGTTCCGGGTCGGCATAGGCCGAAATGACCTCGATGCGCGAGATCAGCGGGTTGACGCCTGAAGTTTGCGACTCCGGGTCGAAGCGGAAACCGGCCAGGCCGAGGCGCGGCCGGGTCAGCCGCTCAAGCTCGATGACTGGCTCGCGGTAGAGCAGTGCGATCTGGCCCGACCGGGCATGCAGTAAGGGCTCGGGCGGGGTCGGAGCGGTCAGCAGGGCGGTCACCGTGG
This sequence comes from Lysobacterales bacterium, assembly GCA_035292625.1. Taxonomy (GTDB): domain Bacteria; phylum Pseudomonadota; class Gammaproteobacteria; order Xanthomonadales; family SZUA-36; genus SHZL01. The sequence continues at coordinate 242 of DATDPS010000185.1, forward strand.
CGCTGGGCTCGCGGTAATCCGGTATCGTTTCGGTTGAGGTGCCAGTGGTCTCGGTGGCAGAAAAAACGGCACTGCTGGCCGTGAGCAGGGCCAAGCCCAAGTAGCGGCCTCCGATCTTGAAAGCCTGTATTCTGTTCATGTCAGGTGTTTCGTGTCTCGTGTCTCTGAATTTGTGGGCTATTGGCCTTGTGCGTGCTCGAGCATGATGACGCCAATGGACACCATGAAGCCGAGCACGGTGAACAAGCCCGCCAGTTTGCCGCCGTGGGCGAAGGCTTCCGGCATCATGGTATTGGCCAGCATCACCAGGATGGCGCCGGCCGCGAACGTCTTGATGAACGACAGCCACAGCACGGAGGCCGTGCCCAGCAGGACGTAGCCCGCCGCCGAGGTCAGCGCGCAGACAATGGCGATGCCCAACCACAGGAACTGGACTTTCGCCCGGCCCCAGCCGGCTGCCTTCATGCCGCTGGTACCGGCGATGGCTTCCGGCAGGTTGGAGATGAAGACCGCCACCAGCAGGGCCATGCTCACCTCGCCCGATTCGCGGATGCCGAGGCCGAGCACGGCCGATTCGGGGACGCCGTCGAGGATGATCGCCAGCACCAGCGGCGCCACCAGGCCCGTATGGTGTTCGGACTTGATGGCCATACGATCCTGCGCGCCGATCTTGCCGATGAGCATGTCGATGAAGAAAAACGTCAGTGCCCCCACCAGGAAGCCGTAGGCCGGAAAGCCAGTGCCGGACGCGTCGCGCATGGCGTCGAAGGTCAGTTCGTACGCAACGGCGGAGATGAGGACCCCGGCGCCGAAGGCCATGATGATGCCCAGGCTGCGCCGGCTGAAATCGACCCACATGCCGAGCGATCCGCCGACGATGAGCGAGGAAGTGGCGATCAGGCCCCAGATCAAGGCATCAAGCATGCTGGCAGGTACTCTTCACGTTGGGTTGTCATTGTAACCCGCCGGTGCGTGGCCCCGCACTGACCACGATGGCGCGCAGCGTGCGTCCCAGCGCCTGGAGGTGTGGCCGGTCGTGGCCGATGATGGTGACATGGCACAGCGCCATATTTCTTTACTCCCTGGTCACTGGTTGGGGGATGTCGCTGGCAAACCCTTGACTGAGCCAATGGCCCGGCTGGGATCGATCTGAGTGTAAAATAGGGTTCATCATGGTATTCAAACTTCTAATCGCTTTGGGCCTCATGGCTTTTTGCGTGACCGTGCATGCCGTCGGGCTGGCCGGCGCGAACCATTGGTTGCGCCGGCGTGGTGTAAACGTGGATCCGCGCTTCTGGCCGCCTATCTGGATACTGATCTGTATCGCGACCTGGATCATCCTTTTGCATCTGGTGCAAATCGGGTTCTGGGCCGCCTTCTACACGTGGCAGCATGGGATGCCCGATTTCCAATCCGCGTTTTATTTCAGCGCCGTCACCTATACCACGACCGGCTACGGTGACCTCGTACTGCCGGCGGAATGGCGCCTGGTGGGTGGCATTGAGGCGCTTACAGGGATCCTGATGTGCGGCCTTTCCACCGGCTGTTTCTTCGCCGTCCTGATTAAACTCTTCGGCGTCAGAACCCAATAGACTCATAAATTTACAGGAAATATCACGGATCGCAGGCGGTGATGCATGGAATTATTCTGCTGGCGTCCCATCGCCAGCAAGCCAGGTCTGGAACAACTTGTATCCCAGTGTCAGCACGATGGCGCCAACGAACAGACCAACGATTCCGGACAGCAGCATGCCGCCTATGGCGCCGAGAAAAATAACTGCCATGGGTACATCGACGCCACGCCCCATCAGCAGCGGTTTCAGCACGTTGTCCATGACCAGCAGCAGCACGCTCCAGACCAGAAAGACGACCGCGGTTACGGTGTCCCCGGTGGCAAATACGTAAATGACTGCTGGGATCACGATGGGCCCCACGCCGATCTGCACCGTGGCCAGGATGAGGCACAGCAAGGCCCAGATCCCCGCGCCAGGCAGGCCGACCGCCATGAAGCCAAGCCCGGCCAGCAGGGATTGAATCACCGCCACGCCCAACACGCCTTGCGCGACGCCGCGAATCGTCGCCCCGGCCAGTTTGGCAAATTCATCGCCGCGCTCCCCCGCCAGGCGTTCTGACAAGTCATGGGCAACTTGGTACCCCCCGGCGGAATACCGCAGCAGGAAACCCGCGATCACGAAGGCGAACAGGAACATGAGCAGGCCCAGTCCTCCGCTGGCTGCGATCTCCAGCAACCAGGTGCCCACGGCTTTCAATTGCGGCTCCACCAGTTTCAGTGCAGCGCCCAGGTTGGTGGCAGCCAGGCTCCACAGATTGGCGATGGGTTCACCGACCAGCGGCCAATCCTTCACCGTATCGGGCGGTGGCGGAATGGAAATGTGTTCCTGGCGGACTTGCTGCGCCAGTGCTGCGGCGTTCTGCACCAGCAAGTCCGTCAGCATGAGGGTTGGCACCAGCAATATGGCCAGTAACACCGCGGTGACGAGTGCGGCCGCCAGTGTCCGCCGGCCGCCGAGCCAACCGACCAGCGCGTGATACAGCGGATAGATCGCCACGGCAATGATGATGCCCCAGATCGCTGGCAGGATGAACGGCTGCAGTATCTTGAAACACCAGACCACGAGGATCGCCAGCGCCCCCAGCCGGATGACAACATTCGTTACCGCGCCGGACAACTCGTCTTGCCGCATTGTTGAAGCATTTCCTTCCATTTCGCTCTCTCCAATAAAGGCTTGTGGGTTCCAGGGCATATTATCCGTTTTAGCAGACCAAATTCAGACGTAGAATGAAACGTCGACCCGCCCAAGGAAATGGCATACATTAAAAGTGGTTGTCCCAGCCAGTTGCGCTCCCATGAAATTTGATGTCGCTATAATCGGCAGCGGTCTTGCCGGACTGACCGTTGCTTTACACCTTGCTGAAAACCACCAGGTTGTCATTGTTTCCAAACGCAGGCTGCACGATGGCGCCAGCAACTGGGCCCAGGGCGGTATTGCCGCAGTCCTTGATTTGTCCGACAGCCATGACCAGCACGTTGCCGATACGCTGGTCGCGGGCGCAGGTTTGTGTGACGAGGCAGCGACCCGGTTTATGGTCGAGCGCGGACGCATGGCCATTGATTGGCTCATCGCGCAGGGTGTTTCCTTTACCCGCGACGAGCAAGCCGAACTGGGTTACCACCTGACCCGCGAGGGTGGTCACAGCCGGCGGCGGATCATTCATGCTGCCGATGCAACCGGCCATGCGGTTCAGCTGACTCTTGAGCAAAATGTACGTGCCCATCCGAACATCACCCTGCTGGAAAACCACTTTGCGATTGATCTGATTACTTCCGACAAACTCGGTCTGGCCGATGGTTTGTCGCGATGCCTGGGTTTGTACGTGCAGCGCGTTGATAGCGGCAAAGTGTTGACCATCGCTGCACCGCAGACCGTGCTGGCTACCGGCGGCGCCGGCAAGGTCTACCTGTACACCACCAATCCGGATACGGCAACCGGTGACGGCATAGCCATGGCCTGGCGGGCCGGCTGCCGCGTGGCCAACATGGAATTTATCCAGTTTCACCCGACCTGCCTGTACCACCCGTTTGCGAAGTCTTTCCTCATCAGCGAGGCGGTGCGCGGTGAAGGCGGACTACTGAAGCTTCCGGCTGGCGCAGGGGTGTTTGCGGGAACCCGTTTCATGCCGGAACACGATGTCCGCGCCGAGCTGGCGCCCCGCGACGTCGTTGCCCGTGCCATTGACTTCGAAATGAAAAAACGCGGACTTGATCATGTCGATCTGGATATCAGTCACCAGCCCGCGGCTTTCCTGATCGAGCATTTCCCAACCATCCATGCCCGCTGCCTGGAGCTGGGTATCGACATGACCCGCCAGGCCATGCCCGTTGTTCCGGCTGCGCATTACACCTGTGGCGGTATCGTCACCGACCTGTCCGGCCGTACCGACGTGCAAGGGCTGTATGCGGTCGGCGAAACCGCCTGCACCGGCCTGCACGGAGCCAACCGGCTGGCCAGCAACTCGCTCCTGGAGTGCCTGGTGATGGGACACGCGGCGGCATTGAACATCGAACAGCAGCCCGGAACAGGGGCGACCGTCTTGCCTGCCTGGGACGAGAGCCGCGTGAGCGATGCGGATGAGGAGGTTGTCATTACCCAGAATTGGGATGAATTGCGGCGTTTCATGTGGAATTTTGTCAGTATCGTCCGTACCACCAAACGACTGCAACGTGCCCAGCACCGCATCCGGCTGCTCAAGGAAGAAATCGACGAGTACTACGCACATTTCCGCATCACGCCTGATCTGCTGGAACTGCGCAACCTGGTGGTGGTTGCCTCCCTGATCGTGGGCAGCGCATTGTTGCGGCGCGAAAGCAGGGGGTTGCATTTCAACCGGGATTTTCCCAATACCTTGCCCAAAGCCTTGCCCACGGTTCTGACCCCGGAAAAACACCGCTGAAATCAACTGCGTCCTTGCAGAACCTGGCTATCGTGGCCGAATGTCAGAACACCATGCCCTGACAGTCAGCTCTAACCCACCACCCGCAAAGAGTAATCGATCACCCGCACATTCTTGGTCAGAGCGCCGATGGAAATACGCTCGACTCCGGTTTCCGCGACGGCGCGCACACGGTCGTAATTCACTCCGCCGGAGGCTTCCAGCATGGCCTTGCCCGCCGTCAGTTCAACGGCCTGGCGAAGTAGCTCCGGGCTGAAATTATCCAGCAGAATCGACTCGGCGCCGGCCGCCAATGCTGCCTGCAGTTCCGCCAGGTTTTCCACTTCAATCTGGATGTCAACATTTGCGCGCAAGGCTTGCGCCGCGCGCAAGGCCGGAGCGATTCCCCCCGCGGCCGCAATGTGGTTTTCCTTGATCAGGATCCCATCGTATAAGGCCAAACGCTGGTTTTGACCGCCGCCCACCCGCACTGCGTACTTTTGGGCAAGGCGCAGCCCGGGCAGGGTTTTGCGGGTATCGAGAATGACTGCCGCGGTGCCGCTTACCCGTTCGACATAGCGACGCGTTTCAGTTGCCACACCCGATAACAGCTGCAGGAAGTTCAGGGCACAGCGTTCGGCTGTCAACAAGGCGCGGGCATGCGCCTCGATGGTGCACACTTGCGAGCCAGCGCGCATGTACTCACCTTCGGCAAAATGCCAGCCCAGCGCCATGCGCGCGTCCAGGCGCACCATGACCGCTTCAAACCACGGCGCACCACACAGCACGGCGTCTTCACGCACAAGCAAAGAAGCCTTGACCGTTTCGTGCTCCGGCACCAGCAACGCAGTCCAGTCTCCACTACCGATGTCCTCGTTCAAGGCTGCTTGAATATTGGCTTCAAATGCCTCGGACAAGGCCGCGTCGAACGGAGCAAAAGGATTGATCAGCGTGCTCACGCGGGGCCTATACCGGAAAATAGTTTGCCTTCCCTGGACAGATCTGCGGAGGGACGTAAGTTAGCTTTGCGGGCAGCGGCAAACTGCAACATCCGGTCGATGGAGCGCACGGCCTTGCGGCTGGTTGCGGCGTCGACCTGAACTTCGTTGCAACCGGACACGAGCACATCGGCCAGGTTCTGCAGACCGTTCATGGCCATCCACGGGCAGTGTGCGCAGCTTTTGCAGGTGGCGCTGTCGCCAGCCGTCGGCGCTTCGATGAAGTGCTTGCCGGGCGCAACCGAACGCATCTTGTGCAGGATGCCGGCGTCCGTTGCAACAATGAATTCGCTCGCGTCCAGCGCGGTCACTGCAGCAATTAACTGCGAAGTTGAACCGACCACATCCGCTTGCGCCACCACGGACTCCGGAGACTCAGGATGAACCAGCACCTTGGCGCGCGGATGCTCCTTTTTTAGCAGTTCAAGCTCGATCCCCTTGAATTCATCATGGACCACGCATGAACCTTGCCACAGCAACATATCCGCACCGGTCTGTTTCCGGATGTAGCTGCCCAGGTGCTTGTCCGGCGCCCACAGGATTTTCGCCCCCTGCGCATGCAAGTGGGCCACGACGTCGAGGCCGACCGACGAGGTCACCATCCAGTCAGCGCGCGCTTTCACCGCCGCGCTGGTGTTGGCGTAAACCACCACGATGCGGTCCGGGTGCAGGTCGCAGAACGCAGAAAACTCATCAGCCGGGCAACCCAGGTCCAGTGAGCAGGTCGCGTCCAGATCCGGCATCAGCACGGTTTTTTCCGGCGAGAGGATTTTTGCGGTTTCACCCATGAAACGAACACCCGCCACTACCAGTGTCTGCGCCCGGTGGTCACGTCCGAAGCGCGCCATCTCCAGGGAGTCCGATACACAACCGCCGGTCTCCACCGCCAGGTCCTGCAGGTCACCATCGATGTAATAGTGTGCGACCAGCACCGCGTCGCGCTCTTTGAGCAAACGCTTGATGCTTTCTTTCAAAGAGCCTCTCTCGCCGGCTGACACAGGTGCCGCCACGCGTGCCCAGCCCATTGCGGTGCAACTCACACCGCCTGGCATTTGCGGCCGTTCGAACTCTACGGTTTTGGTGTCCATGGTCTGCACCCGTGTCCAGTGAATGACTACATTGGGTTGCAGCACACGCTTTTAAATTACCCCTTTCACTCCCATTCATCCATAATCAAGTACAACTTCGTGAGAGGAAAAAGCCATGGCAGCAGCTATCCCGCAACAATATCTCGACCTGTTTGAGAAAAAAGCCTTTGCGAACCTGGCGACACTGATGCCAGACGGTTCACCGCAGGTAACGCCCGTGTGGGTGGATTTCGACGGTTTGCATGTTATTGTCAATTCGGCTCGCGGGCGTCAGAAGGACAAGAACATGAAGCGCAACCCTTTGGTCTCGCTGGCGCTTAGCGACCCCAAAAACCCCTACCGCTACCTCGAAATTCGTGGACGTGTCGCGGAAATAACTGAAGAAGGCGCAAGCGAACACATCGACAAGATGGCCAAAAAATACCTGGGTGTGGATGAGTATCCCAACCGGGGCCCCGGCGAGGTCAGGGTGCTGTACAAAATTGCACCGCTGCACGTCACCTTCATGGGATGACCCGGTGGCGGGGCGCAAGGCAGCTGCGGCGATATCAATGGATGGCGTAACGGCTGCCATTGGGATTAAGAACGGGCAGGAGAGGCGAAACCAAATGGGGCAAATCACCCCGCGGAGAACAGTATGATGGAACCAATCCATGGCAACTGGTATGAGCGCCACCTGTTGCCCTATTTCCTGGATTTTGCCTGCAGCATCAAGCCCATTCGGCGCCAGCGGCTCAAGGTGGTGCCGTTGGCACACGGGCGGGTGCTTGAGATAGGTATTGGCACCGGCCTCAACCTCGAGTACTACGACTCAGCAAAAATCACGAAAATTGTCGGCCTGGACCCCGGCCTGGAAATGCACCGCCTGGCGCGGAAGCGCATTGCAAAGTCGGGCATGGCGGTGGAACTGGTGGGCCTGTCCGCCGAGCGCATCCCGTTCGAGACCGGCAGCTTTGATACCGTCGTTGTCACCTACGCGCTGTGCACCATCCCCGATCCCATGGCAGCGCTCAAAGAGATGCGACGGGTGCTCAAGCGTGGCGGGAAACTGATCTTTTGCGAGCACGGCAAGGCGCCAGACCCCTCGGTGCTCCAGTGGCAAGACCGTCTCACGCCTTTATGGTCGAAAATCGCCGGTGGATGCCAGTTGAATCGGGACATTCCCGCCTTGTTGAAAGAGGCCGGGTTTCTGTCCAGCGACATGGAAACCATGTATCTGCCGGGCCCGCGCCCCCTCACCTATAATTTCTGGGGTACCGCTGAAGCGGTGTGACCCTTAAATCAGGCCCTTGTGGCGCAACTCATCTTTGAGATAGGCGTAGTAAATGGGCGCGGCGATCAGGCCCGCGATGCCGAACGCCGCCTCCAGCACCAGCATCGCCATCAGCATTTCCCAGGCCCTGGCCCGGATGTGGCTGCCGATGATCCGCGCATTGAGGAAATATTCCAGCTTGTGGACCAGGATGAGGTAAGCAAGTGATCCCATCGCAACCGTCAGCGAATGGCTGA
>DATDPS010000186.1:0-2020 GCA_035292625.1 Lysobacterales bacterium
CGGCGCCGGACGGTTTCCTCGGCCGCTTGCGGGAAGTCTGCGACCGCCATGGCATCGTGTTTATCTGTGATGAAATCCAGACCGGTTTTGGCCGCACCGGGCGGATGTTTGCCTGCGAATATGAAAACGTGCAGCCGGACATCATCACCTTGGCCAAGGGTATTGCCGGCGGGTTCCCCATCGCAGCGGTCCTTGGCAAGCGCGCCGTCATGGACGGGCCCGAACCCGGCGGGCTGGGCGGCACCTATGCCGGCTCGCCCCTGGGCTGCGCCGCCGGGCTGGCCGCCATGCAGGTGATCGAGAAGGAAAACCTCTGTGCGCGCTCGCTGGAAGTGGGGCGGCGCCTGATGGAAGGCCTGCATGCTTTACAGGCCAGGCACCCCGACCGGATTGGCGATGTGCGTGGCAAGGGCGCCATGGTGGCCATGGAACTGGTGCGCAACGGCGATGTGAACCAGCCGGACCCGGACCTGACCAGGGCGCTGGTGGCCGCTGCGGGCCGCAACGGACTCCTGCTCCTGTCCTGCGGAGTGCGCAGTAATGTCATCCGCATCCTGGCACCGCTGACCATTCCCTTTGAGCACCTCGCCGAAGGGCTGGATATCCTGGCGGCCCAGTTCGAGGCCTGTGCCGGCTGATCAGTTTTTGAACGGCATGTCCTGGCCCTGCTGGCGGCGCACGGCGATGCGCTGGTTGGCGCCGGCCAGCACGCGGCACTGATACAGGGTTTCACGCGCCAGGGCGGCGCCTTCACTGCCATTCCAGCTTTTGCGATACAGGCGCTTGACGGCCGCGACCGCGTCGGGTGAGCGTTGCGCCAGCAGGCTGGCCAGTTGTTGCGCCGTTTCCATGGGAGTGGCGCTGAGTTCCGTCACCAGGCCCAGCTTCAGCGCCGTGGCCGCATCGAGGATTTCCGCCGTCATGGCCAGGCGCATGGCCTGGTCGCGCTGGCTTAATTCCCGCAAGGCCAGTGTGCCACCCATGTCGGGAATAAGACCCCATTTGCCTTCCATCACGGACAGCGTGGCGGCGGGATGCACGATGCGGAAATCGGCGCCAAGGGCAATCTGCAATCCGCCGCCCCAGCAACGGCCCTGGATGGCGGCGATCACGGGCTGGGGCAAGCGACGCCAGCCGACGCTGACCTGCTGCGCCAGGTTGGCCTGCCAGGGCAGCCATTTCCACAACAGCCGCAGCATACCGGAACGATTGGACATCATGGACTTCACGTCCAGCCCGCTGCAAAAATCCTCGCCGTCGCCTTCCAGGATGACGGCGCGCAAACCGCGCTGCGCGCGGACCTTTTTCTGCGCATTGGCAATGGCCGTGAACATATCCAGGTCGAGGGCATTGTGCTTGTCGGCGCGGTTGAGGCGGACCCGGGCAATGCCCGCTTCGGCCGTGATCAGGACGCGTTCTGACATAAGCCTGGCTTGACTCCCTATTCCGGCTGATTCGGCATGGCCGACTCGAGTTGCGCCAAACGGGCGTCGAATGCTTCAAGTGCAGCTTCCAAAGCTTCGATGCGTAGTTCGAGCGCCTGCCGCGCCGGCGCGGGCCGGGTACCGGCTGTGATTGTGTCCAGGTCCGGCTGGCCGCACAGCAGGTGCACGTAGCGCTCTTCTTTCTGGCCTGGCTGGCGGGGCAGGCACAGCACCAGCGGCGGTTCATGCTCCGCCAGGCGCCGCAGCATGTGTTGCACGTCATCCAGGTCCTCGAAAGCATGCAGCCGCTGCGCATTGGTGCGAATTTCACTCAGCGTTTGCGGGCCGCGCAGGATCAGGGAGCAAAGCACGGCCAGGGCCTTGCCCTGCAAACCCAGCGCCTTGCCGGCATCGTGTTCGTACTTGGCCACGCGGGCGCCCCAGGCTTCGCGCACCAGGCCCAGGGCAATCAATTCGCGCACCGCGCGGCCGACTTCGCCTTCGCTGTAATTGCTCACCGGATGCCTGGCGGTTTTCTGGTTGCAGGCCAGCCGCAATGAATTGGTGGTCAACGGGTACTGCTCGGGCGTGGTTTC
>DATDPS010000187.1:0-11404 GCA_035292625.1 Lysobacterales bacterium
GAACGGCCGCAGGTCGCCGGCTGATTCACCAACGCCGATAAAGCGGATCGGCAGCTTCAGTTCGCCGGCAATGGCAAACAGCACGCCGCCGCGCGCGGTGCCATCGAGCTTGGTCACGGTGATGCCGGTCAGGCCGATGGCCTGGTTGAACTCCCGTGCCTGGTTGAGCGCGTTCTGTCCGGTACCGGCGTCCACCACCAGCATGACTTCGTGCGGGGCCCCGGGATCGATACGGCCCATCACGCGGTGAATTTTTTTCAGCTCTTCCATCAGGTTGGTCTGGGTGTGCAGTCGCCCCGCGGTATCGGCGATCAGCACGTCGATGGCCCTGGCCCGGGCCGATTGCAAGGCGTCAAAAATCACCGCCGCGGAATCCGCCCCGCTGCCCTGTGCCATCACCGGCACCTCGTTGCGTGCACCCCAGGCCTTGAGCTGTTCCACCGCAGCGGCACGAAAGGTATCGCCTGCCGCCAGCATGACGGAAAGGCCCTCTTCCTTGTAACGCTGCGCCAGCTTGCCAATAGTGGTGGTTTTGCCGGCCCCGTTGATGCCTACCATCAGGATGACGAAAGGCTTTTTGGTCGCATCCACCACGAGGAATTGCTCGCAGGGCTCGATCAGTTCGAACAATTCGGCTTGCACGGCAGGCAGTAACTGCTCAGGCTCGCGCACCACCTTGTTGGCCACCGCGGCACGCAAGTTGTCGACGATGCCGATGGCCGTTTTGGCGCTGATATCGGCTGTGATCAGCGTGGTTTCGATTTCCTCCAGCAAGGCTTCGTCGATGGCCTTACGGGCGGACACCAGTTCAAGCAGGCGTTGCCCCAACTGCTTACGGCTGCGCTCCAGCCTTTGCTCCAGCGCTGCTTCGCCGGCGCGCTCGACCGGACGCAGTTGTACATCCTGCACTGTACCGGGGTGTTTTTTGTTCTTGCGGAAAATTCGGAACATGAGGTGGGGTTTTTGTAGACTCAAATCGGTATGCTAGCAGGTGGGGCCACCCGGCGTGTGTTCAAGATGCAGCCCAACATGCAAGCGAAGATGCAACGAAAAAAGGCAGGAAGCGTGCGGATCATTGGCGGCCAATGGCGCGGCCGCCGCTTGCCGGTGCCGAATGTGGCGAGCCTGCGTCCGTCGGGCGACCGCAGCCGCGAGACCCTGTTCAACTGGTTGCAACCGTATCTGCGTATGGCCCGCTGCGTCGACCTCTTTGCCGGCACCGGCGTACTCGGGCTGGAAGCCGTTTCGCGCGGCGCGGCCAGCGCCGTGCTGGTGGAGCAATCACACCCGGCCGCCGCCGCCCTGTGCAGCAGCGTGGAACTCCTGAAAGCAGAACAAGTGGCGGTAGTCGAGGGGGAGGCCCTGGCCTGGCTGGCCGGACAGGCCCCGGCTTCAATCGATATTGCCTTTGTAGACCCGCCGTTTGGCACGGCCCTGGCAGCAGCGGCGCTGCAAACCCTGGTGGAAAGTAAGGCCTTGCGGCCCGGTGGTCTGGTCTACCTGGAAAGCGCACGCAGCGAAACCGGCCTGCCGGCCGGGCCGACCTGGGAACTGCTCAAGGAAAAACTCATCGGCGAAGTGCGCATGCGGCTCTTACGCAAACCCCCTGCCATGCCGAACTGATTCGGCTACAATCAGGGCCTGTTTCACGGCCAGCAGACCTCAGATGCATTCCCACCGCACAGCCCTGTATCCCGGCACATTCGATCCCATCACTAATGGCCATGCTGATCTGGTCACGCGCGCGTCGCGGGTGTTTGACAAGGTCTTCATCGCCATCGCCGAGAGTCCGCACAAGACACCGCTGTTCTCGCTGGAGGAGCGCATTGCCCTGACGCGCAACGAAACGCGCCAGCTGGCGAATGTCGAGGTGGTAGGCTTCAAAAGCCTGCTGGTGGAGTTTGTCCAGGAAATGGGCGCGGGCGTGATCTTGCGTGGCCTGCGCGCCGTTTCGGACTTCGAGTACGAATTCCAGCTGGCCAGCATGAACCGCCACCTCGCGCCTGAGGTGGAAACCCTGTTCGTCACGCCGGATGAACGTTACGGTTTCATTTCGTCGACCTTGGTGAAGGAAGTCGCCCGCCTCAACGGGGATGTGTCGAAATTTGTCTGCCCCGAAGTGCAGCAGGCCCTGCGGCGGCGATACAACGAGCTGGATGCTTAGATTTGAGTCTGAAGATCACCGAAGAGTGCATCAATTGCGATGTCTGCGAACCGGTCTGCCCGAACGAAGCTATTTCGCAGGGCCTCGAGTACTACCTGATCGATCCGATGAAGTGCACCGAATGCGTGGGGCATTTTGATCTACCGCAATGCGTCGAGGTGTGCCCGGTGGATTGCATTCCCAAAGATCCGGAGTACCCGGAAACCGATGAGCAACTGTTGCAGAAATTTTTCCAACTGGGCGGCAAGAATGAAAATTAGAAAATTATCAGTGGTGTGGTTAATCGGCTTCGTGTTGGCTTGGATGGGGCTGGCTTGCAGCGTTACGTTCGGCGCCGACCGGCCGGGCCAGGCGGCGATTGCCAGCGCCCATTACCTCGCCACCGCCGCCGGGCATGAAATCCTCCAGCAGGGCGGTAACGCCTTTGACGCCGCGGTCGCGGTCAGCGCTGCGCTGGCGGTGGTCGAACAAACCAGTTCCGGTCTCGGTGGCGGCGCTTTCTGGCTGTTGCACCGCGCCTCGGACGGGTTCGAGGTCATGATCGACGCGCGCGAGCAGGCGCCGGCAGCGGCTTTCCCCGACATGTACCTGGATGCGGAAGGTAACGTCAACCGTGACCTCGCCGTAAACGGCCCACTGGCCGGCGCCATACCCGGTGAAGCTGCTGGTCTCGAACACCTGGCGCGCAACTTCGGCCGATTGCCACTGGCGGTGAGCCTCCGGCCGGCCATCCGCCTGGCGCTCGAGGGTTACCCGGTGGACGAGAAATTCCACGGGATGATGGGCTGGCGCATCGACACCATCAAGCGCTGGCCTGCGGCCGCGGCCATGCTGCTCGCCGATGGCGAAGTGCCGCCGGTGGGTTACGTGATCCGCTCGCCGGATCTCGCCTGGGTGTTGCAGCAGGTGGCGGAAGAAGGGGCTGCGGGTTTCTATACCGGCCCGGTGGCCGAGAAGCTGGTCACCGGCGTGCGCGAAGCCGGCGGCATGTGGACCCTCGACGATCTTGCCGCATACAAGGTGAAGGAGCGCGAGCCGCTGCGAACCGCTTACGGTGATTACGAACTTGTCACCGCACCGCCGCCATCATCCGGCGGCATAGCCATTGCGGAAATCCTCAATATCCTCGAAGCCTGGCCCATCAATGAGCTGGAGCCGGTGCTGCGTATTCACCTGATTGCCGAAGCCATGCGCCGCGCGTTTCGTGATCGCGCCATCTATCTCGGTGATCCCGACTTCGTCGAGATCCCGGTGGACATGCTGACCAGTCAGTATTACGCCGATGGCCTGCGCGCCTCGATACGGCCGGATCGCGCCACACCGAGCGGCACGCTGCCCGGTAACGAGCCCATCCCGGAAGGGACAGACACCTCGCATTTTTCCATCATCGATGCCGACGGCAACATGGTGGCGGCCACCCTGACCGTGAACCTGCCGTTCGGCTCGGGCTTCATGCCGCCGGGAACCGGCCTCATGGTCAATAACGAAATGGACGACTTCTCCGCCAAGCCGGGTGTGCCCAATGCCTTTGGCCTGATCGGCTTTGCCGCCAACGAGATCCGGCCCTACAAGCGCCCCCTGTCGAGCATGTCGCCAACCTTCATGATCGGCGCGGACCGGCGCGCGGTGATTGGCACGCCGGGCGGCAGCCGCATCATCACCATGGTGCTGCTGGGTATCCTCGATTTCATGCAGGGCCATGAACCCACATCCTGGGTCACCCTGCCGCGGTTCCATCACCAGTATGAGCCCGACCTCATATCCTCCGAGCCCGGGGCCTTTACCCCGGAGCAGGTCGAAGCCCTGCAGGCTTTGGGGCACACGGTAGAAGTGCGTGAGGATACCTGGGGTAACATGCACGGGGTGATGTGGAACCTCGCAACCGGCGCTGTGACGGCAGGTTCGGACCCGCGTGAGTCATCCGGCAGCGCGGTAGTCAAATAAGGAGTGAATGGAATGTTCAGAATCGTGGCTTTACCGTTGCTATTGCTTTCCTTCGCCCTCCCTTCAACCGCACAGGCTGCGGTGTCCCCGGCCGAGCTGGACCAGCTGAGCGCGGACATCCAACCCCAGGTGGTCGAATGGCGGCGCTGGTTCCACCAGAATCCGGAACTGGGTAATCGCGAGTTCAATACGTCGAAAAAAGTGGCAGAGATTTTAAGCGGAATGGGCCTGGAGCCGATCACCGGCATCGCCCACACCGGCGTTGTCGCCATCATCAAGGGCGGTAAACCCGGGCCCCTGGTGGCCATCCGCACCGACATGGATGGCCTGCCCGTGACCGAGGACACGGGCCTTCCTTTCGCCTCGACAGCCAAAGGGGAATACATGGGCCAGGATGTTGGCGTGATGCATGCCTGTGGCCACGACACCCATATGGCCATGGTATTGGGCGCGGCCACGGTGCTGAATGCGGTGAAGGATGAATTGCCCGGCTCGGTGATGCTGATTTTTCAGCCGGCGGAAGAAGGCGCGCCACCAGGTGAAGAGGGTGGCGCCGAACTGATGCTGAAGGAAGGCATCTGGGAAACGGACAAGCCGGAAGCGGTGTTCGGCTTGCACGTCGGCATCAACCAGCCGAGTGTGCTGGCGGTGCGCCCCGGCCCGATCATGGCCGCGGTGGACAGCTTCACCCTGACCGTCAAGGGCAGGCAGACGCATGGCGCGCGGCCGTGGAACGGCGTCGATCCCATCGTGGTGTCGGCACAGATCATCCTTGGCCTGCAGACCATTGCAAGCCGCCAGGTCGATGTCACGCTGGCGCCGTCGATCGTCACGGTAGGCCGCATCAAGGGTGGCGTGCGCAATAATGTGATCCCGGACAGCGTGGAAATGGAAGGTACCATCCGCACCTTCGACCCGGCCATGCGCGAGCAGATCCACATGCGCGTCGAGCGCACGGCGCGGGGCATCGCCGAAAGCGCCGGCGCCGACATCGAACTGGTGCTGGACTACGGCTACCCCGCTACGGTGAATAACCCCGGCCTGACCGAGCGCATGCTGCCGACGCTGCAACGTGTGGCGGGTGAGAATGGCCTGATCACGGTGCCGCCGCAAACCGTGTCGGAAGACTTTTCTTATTTTGCCAATGCAACGCCGGGCATGTTCGTATTTCTTGGCAGCGGAGCCCCGGGGGTCGACCCGGAATCCCTGCCCAGCAACCATTCACCACAGTTCGATATGTACGAGCCCTCGATGGAACTCGGCGTGAGGACCTTCAGCAACCTGGTGGTGGATTACCTGCAATCCAGCCCGGGCCAGTAACACCTGATGGTGTAGTTTTGCGGCTATCATTCCCGCCATGAGTGCACTGCCGAGCGCGGATCTGCTGCGACCCTGGCTGGAACACAGCCTGGCGCAACGGGAAAATATCCTGGCGACCAGCAACCAGGGCACCATCCTGCTGTATCAGGCCGACAGCCGCGATTTGATCATCAAGACGGCGATGGGCCGCGGCCTGCTGTTCCGCCTCCGGCAGAAAACCCTCAAGCGTGAACACCAGGCCTACCTGCGGCTGCAGGGTGTGGCGGGCGTGCCGGAGTGTCATGGACTGATCGACGGCCGCTACCTTGTGCTGGAGCACATCAACGGCCATCCGTACCGTGACGCCACTTTACTTGAACGGGACAAATGGTTCGCTGAACTGCTGAAAATCCTGCAGGCGATGCATGCCCGTGGCGTCAGCCACGGCGACCTGAAGTCCAAGGGCAACCTGCTGGTGACAGTGGATGAACGGCCCTGCATCGTTGACTTCGGTACGGCCTTCATGCACAAATCCGGTTTTCATCCCATCAACAACTGGTTATTCCGCACCGGCAAAAGGCTGGACCTCAATGCCTGGGTCAAGCACAAGTATCACGGTTATTACCGCGATGCCTCTGTGGCGGATCGTGCCCTGCTGGACTATGGCTGGATCGAGATCCTGGTGCGCAAACTGAGCGGGCGCTCGATGGATCGGCTGGTTCGAAGGGACAACAGCGAAGATCACGAATGACCCCGCCCGGCGTGTTCAGCCTTGCACGGCGCGGATCAGCATGCGTGCGGCCACCAGCAGCAGGAAAACGCCGAACAACACCGTCAGGTGACGTTTGTTCATGCTGTGCGCCAGCCGCGCCCCCAGGGGCGCCGCCAGCACCGTGGCGGGCGCGATCAGGGCCAGTCCCACCAGGTTGACGAAGCCGACGTTGCCGAAGGGCAGCAGCGGATTGCCCTGGCCAGTGAACATGAACCCCAGGGTGCCCGGAATGGCGATGAGCAAGCCAAACAGGGCCGAGGTGCCGACGGCGCGTTGAATGGGCTCGCCAAAGAATGTCAGTATCGGTACGCTGAGCGAGCCGCCGCCAATTCCCATGAGCGTGGAAATGAACCCGATCAGCGTGGGCGCCGGGATGATGGCCGGGCCATGGGGAAGGCTGCGGCTGAAGGCTTTCTCGCCCAGCGGCAGGATCAGCTTCAGCGCCACCAGGAACGCCACGCTGGCAAAGACGGCGGATAAAACCCGGCTGTGCACCTGGCTGGCCACCCAGGCTCCCGCCAGGGCGCCGATGAAAATCCAGGGCGCCCACTTCCTGGCCAGTTCCACGTCAACGGAATTTCGCCGGTAGTGCGCGCGTGAAGAGGCGATGGAAGTGGGGATGATGGTCGCCAGCGAGGTCGCCACCGCAATCTGCATGCGAATCGCGCCGTCAACCCCCATCACGCCCAGCGCCAACTCCAGCATCGGCACGATGACCAGGCCGCCGCCCACGCCCAGCAAGCCGGCCAGGACACCGGCAACCACGCCGGACAGCAGCATGGCCAGGCAGAGCAACACCAGTTCAGGCGGCGTCGGCATCACGGGATCGCTCAAGTGCAAGCAGGCCTTCGGCAATCGTGAACACCGGCCGGTAGCCCAGATCGCGCTTCGCGGCGCTGATGTCATACCAATGGGCTGCCCCCAGGTGTTGGGCCGAAAAGCGCGTGATGGGTGGTTCCGACTTCCGGCGCAGCAGGCGCCAGGCGGTTTCGCACAATGCACCGGCAAGATTCGCCAGCCAGCCTGGCACCGGCCGAATTTCAACCTGGATACCGGCCGCCGCCAGCAGGCGCTGGATGATTTCCCCCTGGGGTACAGGCTCGTCGTTGGAAATGAAGTAGGCCTTGCCGGCGCTTTTGCCCGCGCCGGTAAGTTCCAGCAAGGCGTTTACGTGGGCCAGCGCGGCATTTTCCACGTACACCGTGTCCACCCGCTTGTGCGCGCCCGGCAAGGCCAGCCGCCCGCGCCGCACCGCTGCCTGCAAATGCGGCAGGATGTGCGGATCACCTGGACCCCAGATCAGGTGCGGCCGCAGCGCGATGGTTTTCAGGGCGACGGCATTGGATGCCAGTACCAGTTGCTCGGCACGCGCCTTGCTGGCCGGGTAGGGCGCAAGAAAGCGGGTGGCCACGGGCAGTGATTCGTCACCGCCTTCGATATCGAACCCGCGCTGGACGATGCTGGGGGAACTGGTGTACACCAGCACCGGAATGTGCAGATCCTGGCAGACCCGGATGACGTTCTTCGTTCCCGTTACGTTGATACGTTCATAATCGGCGGCATCGCCCCAGACGCCGGCTTTGCCCGCGGTGTGGATGACGGCGGCACAACCGCGCGCGGCTTCGCGCAGGGCCGGCGCGTCGCAAATGTCACCCTGGATGACCTGGACACCCGCGCGCCGCAGATGCTCCGCGGCGCCGCGTTGGAAAGCGACCACTTCGAAGCCCCGGCCGCGCAACTGGCGGCAGATGGAGGAGCCAAGGAAGCCGCCGCCGCCGGTGACAAGTATTTTCATTATTCCTGCATCTTCTTCGCTGCCCACAAGGCGAGTTCTTCCCGGTGGATCTTGGAGTTATGCCGGCGGTCGACCGGAAAACCCGGATGGAACAGGACGGTGCGCACATTGCGCGTAAGGGCATGCACCTGGGCCAGTTGCAGCAAATCGAAATGCACGCGTTCGCAGTCGACCGGCGCCAGTTGGCCGTTGAGCTCCACGCACAGCACGGGAATTTGCCGCCCGGGAGCGCCAACGCCGACCAACGCGGTGCGCAAGACGTCCTGGTGCTGGTTGAAAATGGCCTCGACCTGGTCCGGGAACAGGGTATCAGTTCCGGTTTCCACCCGCTGTGCAAGCCGCCCGCAATACCACAGGCAGCCGCTTCCATCCAAGATGCCGGCGTCACCCATGCGGTGCCAGGTGGTGCCGCGGCCATCGGCAATCTTGGCCAGTTTGCTGGCCTCATCGTGTGCCCAGTAGGAATCGGTGCATGTAGGGCCTGAAACAATGATTTCTCCCGGCATGCCGGGAGGCATCTGCGTGGTTTCCGACAGGTCGGCGAACGCATTCTCACTGATGGCGATCACGCGCACCTGGTTCGGGGCGATTGGCTTGCCGACGAAGACGCCTTCACCGGATTCGGTCAAGGCTTCGACCCGGGCATCCAGCTGCCGGTTGGAAGCACTGCTCAGCGGCAGGCACTCGGTGGCGCCGTAAGCAGTGTGGATCAGCGCATCGCTGGCCAGTGCGGATTCCATGCGGCGGATGGTGCGCAATGGCACGGCGGCCCCGGCCGAGATCACCCGTTTCACGCTCCACAGGCGCTTGCCGCGCTCCGCGATATAGCGGCTGAGGGTGTCGAGCAGCGCGGGTGATCCAAAAATGTGGGTAACCTGGAATTCATCGATGGCGTCGGCCAGCACCTGTGGGTTCGCATTGGCCGGGCGCGTGGGGTCCATGCGCGGCACCACCGTGGTCATGCCCAGGGCCGGGTCGAACAAAGCGAACGGCGGGAAGGTGGGCAGGCTGACTTCGCCGGGCTCGATGTCGAAAGCCTGGCGCAAGAGTTCCACCTGGGCCGCAAAGTGCCGGTGACGGTAGACCACGCCCTTGGGGCTGCCGGTGCTGCCGGAGGTGAACAGGATGGCCGCCATGTCGTCGGGTTTGGACGGGTGCAAAACCTCGTCAGTGGTGTTGCCGCCCAGGGCACGCAGCTGCCTGAGCGTGATTCCGCCGAGTCCCAGGGCCGGGCCCTTGGTGACGAAGTGCGTGCACGAGTCCTTTGCCCAGCCATATTTTTTCCGCGCCAGCTGGGCCTTGCAGGTGCCGAAGAATGCCTGCGGACTGGCTTCGCCAAGGCATTTTTTCAAAGCCGGCAGGCCGATGCCGGGGTCGATCAGGACG
Source organism: Lysobacterales bacterium (assembly GCA_035292625.1). Classification (GTDB taxonomy): domain Bacteria; phylum Pseudomonadota; class Gammaproteobacteria; order Xanthomonadales; family SZUA-36; genus SHZL01. The sequence continues at coordinate 9,361 of DATDPS010000187.1, forward strand.
GGAACCGCGCCGGCCTTGAACAGGGCGAAGAACACCGCAAAAAATTCCAGGCCCGGTTTCAGCATCAGTGCCGTGCGCGTGCCGGCAACGATACCGTACTGCGCCATGCCGCGGGCATAGCGGTTGCTCAGTTCATTCAATTGGTAGTAACTGCAGGAGGCATAATGCCAGCGTCGCAGCAATGAACGCACAGGGTAGTGTATGGCGGCAGCATCGGGCTGCCGTTGCGCCTGCCATGACAGGGCGCCTGCCACGTTGCAGACTGTGACGGTATTCCAGACACGGTTTACCTGGGCGCTATTCACCAGCTTGTTCATGTGCCGAATCTTCCTTGATTTCAATAAAACTTCTGATCGTGTCAATCAGCTTCTGCCCTCCATCCTCCAGGATGTAATGGCCACAATCCGCGAAGCGGTGCACTTCCGCCGCTGGATATATCTCCAGCCACCTGCGCAAAAACGACTGATCGAACACGAAATCCTTTTCTCCCCATGCGATCAGGCAGGGCAGGTTCCCCAACCGGTCCAGATGCTCCGCCGTATTGCGCAAAATGTCAAAACCAGGATCGCCCACCTGCAAGGGGATGTCCTGCACGAAGCGCAGCGTGGCGATGCGGTTGGCCGGCGAATCGTAGGGTCCGGTATAGGCCTTGCGCACCTCGCTGCTCACCGGCTGCTTGAACGCCACCCGTGCCGCGATGGCGGAAAAGGCATTCAGGCGCAGCACCAGCCAGGCGCCCAGGGCGCTGTTGCGGGCCAGGGCGAGGGCGGGCGGCAGGCGTTTTTCCGCTGGCAAAGGGAATGCCGCGGTGTTCATGAGCACCAGCCGCGCCACGCGTTCCGGATTGCGCACCGCCCAGGCCATGCCGATCATGCCGCCCCAGTCGTGCACCACCAGGGCCAGCGGCTGGCGCAGGCCAAGGTGGTTCACCAGCGTGTCGATATCTTCGATACGGCTGGCCAGCCGGTAGTCGTAACGGGCGGGGTCGGGTTTCCGGGACAAACCGCAACCGAGGTGGTCCGGCACGATGCAGCGGTGCCGGCCGCGCAAGGCCAGCACGAGCTTACGGTAGTAAAAGGACCAGGTCGGGTTGCCGTGCAACATGAGTACCGGCGGGGCTTCGCGCGGCCCTTCATCCAGGTAGTGCAGGCGCGAACCGCGCAGGTCCAGCCAATGGCTGGTGAAGGGATAGAGATGCCGGGGCGGTGTATAGCTTGCCCGCGTCAATTTCTCATTACCAGACGATTTCCGCCATGGAGCAATTGAGCCCGGAGCCGATGCCGAGCAGGGCCACGCGGTCACCCCTGCGGATTTTGCCGAGTTCGATGGCATGGGCCAGCACCATGGGCAGCGAGGCGGGGCCGACATTGCCCAGTTCCGGGTAGATGGTGTGCACTTTTTGCGGATCGAGTCCAAGCATTTTTACCAGCGATTCCGTATGCACCTTGCTCACCTGGTGAATCACGAACTGGTCCAGTTCGCTCACCACCCAGCCCAGCGCGATACACGCGGCGCGAAAAGTCTTGGCAGCCAGCTTGAGGCCTTCGCCCAACAGTATCTTGGTCTCGGTCACCATCTGATCCATCTGGCCACGGCAGAGCGTATTGAATTCGGTTGCCGAACGCGACACGCTGCCGAGGTAGCGGTGTCCATGCGGCACCAGTTCACGGCGCGCCATGATCATGGCCGCCGCGCCAGATCCCAAGGTCAGTGAAGCAAATTCGGAGCGAAACTGCTCCTCGTTCATGTCCGCACCCAGCATGCGTTCGATGGTGGCCTCGGTAATCGGCCCGCTGGTTTCCCCATCCACGATCAGGGCGTAATCGATTTCGTCACGCTCGATCATGCGTGCAGCGATATCCATGCCGTTCATGAATGCCAGGCAGGCATTGCCAACATCAAAATTGAGACAATCCTCCCCCAGGCGCAGGTTGCCGTGCACGATGCAGGCGGTAGAGGGCTCAAGGTAATCCCGGCACACGGAGGTGTTGATGATGACGCCGATCAGCTCACGGTCGAGTTGGCATTGCTGCAAAACTTTTTC
>DATDPS010000188.1:0-27168 GCA_035292625.1 Lysobacterales bacterium
CTCGCGTACTACGACTCAGCAAAAATCACGAAAATTGTCGGCCTGGACCCCGGCCTGGAAATGCACCGCCTGGCGCGGAAGCGCATTGCAAAGTCGGGCATGGCGGTGGAACTGGTGGGCCTGTCCGCCGAGCGCATACCGTTCGAGGTCGGCAGCTTTGATACCGTCGTTGTCACCTATGCGCTGTGCACCATCCCCGATCCCATGGCAGCGCTCAAGGAGATGCGGCGGGTGCTCAAGCGCGGTGGAAAACTGATCTTTTGCGAGCACGGCAAGGCGCCGGATCCCTCGGTGCTCCGGTGGCAAGACCGTCTCACGCCTTTATGGGCGAAAATCGCCGGTGGGTGCCAGTTGAACCGGGACATTCCTGCCTTGTTGAAAGAGGCCGGGTTTCTGTCCAGCGACATGGAAACCATGTATCTGCCAGGCCCGCGCCCTCTCACCTATAACTTCTGGGGCACTGCCGAGGTGGTGTGACCCTTAAATCAGGCCCTTGTGGCGCAACTCGTCTTTGAGATAGGCATAGTAAATGGGTGCGGCGATCAGACCCGGGATACCGAAAGCCGACTCCAGAACCAGCATTGCCAGCAACATTTCCCAGGCTTTGGCCCGGATATGGCTGCCGATGATCCGCGCATTGAGGAAATATTCCAGCTTGTGGACCAGGATGAGGTAAGCAAGTGATCCCATCGCAACCGTCAGCGAATGGCTGAGGCTCACGACAAAAATCACCGTATTCGAGATCAGGTTGCCGAGGATAGGCAGCAGACCGACAACAAAAGTCAGCACGATCAGCGTCTTGGCGAAGGGCAGGTGAATGCCGAAGAGAGGCAGCACAACGGCCAGGTAGAGTGCCGTCAAGGCGGTGTTGATCGCCGAGATCCAGACCTGCGCGAACACCACGCGGCGAAACGCGAGGGCAAGACGCAGACCGCGGTGAGCCAGTTCGGCAGTCAGTGGTCCGCTTGAGCGCGTCGAAACTGCCGTTTCGAGCGACAGCAATACACCGATCACGATACCGATGACGATGTGCGCGAGCACACGGCCGATCCCCGTGCCCGCCACCTGGAATACGGCCGCGTTTTCGCGCAACCACTCGACCAGGGTGAGGCGCAACTGTTCGGCATCTGCCGGCATGTACTCCGACATCCAGGCGGGCATTTGCTCGCGGGATTGTTCGATGATCTCGGCCATGCGATTGATCAGCGCCGGTATGCTTTCATTACTCTCGCGCAGCAGGGAAGTCATGGACACACCCAACAGCGCGATCAGCGCGATCACTGCCCCGGCGATGATGGAGACGGCCAGCAGGCGCGGCCCTTCACCCCAAAGCATCCGGGTTCGCAGCAGCGGAGTCAGCAAGTTGACCAGCGAATAGACCAGCAAGGCGGCAATCAGCGCGGGCAGCAGCTTGAGATACAGGAGCAGCAGTAAGGCGACTGCGCTGAGGGACCAGGCGATGATATCTCTGCGGAGGACAAGCGGTGCGTTCATGGTCGTCAATCAATTCAGAACCAGGCAGCGTGGAAGATACCGCTTACGTCGGGCGCCCGCCAGTCCAGGCTGCATTCGGCTATTCGATGGTAAGATCACGGCTTCATCGAAAGCAGGTTCAGCTTATGTCCGACCAGGAACTGAAAGCTCTACTGGAAAAATTGCACCGGGAACTGGCCAGCACACGATCGGTCAGCGCGGAAACGCTCGACCGGGTACGTGAACTGGATGCGGACATCCACAAGCTGGTTGCGTCCGGCGCAAAAACGGAAGTCTTCGAAATGGTCATGGACCGCGCCAGGGCGCTGGAAAGCCGCTTTGCCGTGAACCACCCCTTAGCCGAGCGCTTCATGGCGCAAATCTTGGATAGCCTGGCCAGGATGGGCATCTGATCAATGGCGTCGATCCGCAGGGTCAATTTTCAAGCCCGGCGCACGGGTCAAATTGTTGGTCAACATTAAAAATGGTCTATACTTTTGCCTTGATTGCGCCACCGGCTAACACACCTATGCCAAGGCAACCACCTTGCGCAGGATGAGGGGAATGGTGATGTCAAGTTTCAAGCGGCTGGGATTGGTACTTTTGGTTGCCTTGCTGCCATTGGGCTGTGTTTCCACGCAACCCCACAGTTCAGGCGCATCTTTCCCGCTGACCATTTACGACGATAACTCGGGTATCTGGGTGCCGGCTGATCCTGCCAGCAGGGGGACAGGTTCGCCGAGACTGCCCCAGGCGGACCGGCTGGCCTACCAGGCCAACGGGCCTTATCCCCTGGCCTTGAGCAAGCTGCCGCCGCAGGCGGCGCTGCCGGACCTCAGCCGGATGGTGGAACTCAAGGACAAGGGCCGCATCAAGAAACCCATTCCAGAGGAAGCGGCCGAAAAGCTGCGCGCCAACGCATTGCTCTTGCCGCCTGCCGCGATGGTGCAGCGCGCCAACGCGGCCAGCGGACCGGGTCCGCAAAGCCCCGTGAGCGGGGGGAGCGGGTTTGACAGCCTTGATTACACCGATTGTTGCGGTGGCGGCGGTAATGTTCCGGCCGATTCGGAATTGGCCGTCGGGCCAAACCACATCATTGCCGTGGTCAACGTGGCTTTCGAAATCTACGACAAGAGCGGCACCAAACTGCAAGGCCCGACCAAGTTTGCCAGCCTGTTTGCCGGCGTGCCCAACTGCAGCAGCGTATTCGACCCCAATGTCATCTATGATGAAAAGGAGAATCGGTTCATCCTGGCAATCGATGGCAACGGCACGGACTTCTGCATCGCGGCCAGCGTAAATGGCGACCCGCTGGGATCCTGGAACCGCTACAGCTTTGCCACAGACGTCGGCGGTAATTTCTTCGACTACCCCCACAGCGGCGTGGGTGAGGATGCGATTTACATGGGTGCCAACATGTTTGGCAGGCGGTCCTTTGCCGAAGGCCGTGTCTGGGCGATCGACAAGGATGCCATGTACGCCGGGTCTCCCGCCGTGAATGTGGTAACTCGCAGCACCGGCGGAGAAAGCACGCCCCAGCCCATGAACCTGCATGGCTTTGCGCAGGGAACCTGGCCATCCGCCGGCGCGCCGCACTATTTCCTGACCGACGGCCCCTTTGATGGCGCCCGCTATGGCGTGTGGTCATGGACCGATCCCTTTGCCGCCAATACCCTGGTCAACCAGGGCACGGTGAACCTCAATACGTTCACCGGCGTGACGGCCGGTGCGCCGGTCGACGCGCCGCAATCGGGAAGCAGTATCAAGCTGGACGGCAACGACTGGCGGGTGCAGGACGCGGAATACCGCAATGGCTACATCTGGATGGCCGATACCATCGCCTGCAATCCGGGCGCCGGAACCGTCGACTGCGTGCGCTGGGCACAGATCGATCCGACGGGTACACCGCTGGTCATGGACGCCGGTGTCTATGGCAGCGATGGCCAATACCGCATTTTTGCCGACCTGGCTGTCGACGACTGTGACAATATGTCGATTGGCTATACCAGAACGTCGACCGGCATGTGGCCATCGGTGCATGTCACCGGCCGGGAAAGCACGGACGCTGCAGGCACGCTGCAGAGCGAAGTGCAGGTCAAGGCGGGTGAGATCGCCTACACCTCGTTCCAGTCCGGCACCACGCATCGCTGGGGCGATTACACTGCGATGACCATTGACCCGGATGGCCAAAGGTTCTGGTACATGGGGCAATACAGCAAGAACACGGGCACGACAAACGGCCGCTGGGGCAACTGGATCGCCCCGTTCAGCTTTGCCTGCGACACGGATCCGGGAACCGCTCCAGGCCAGGCCTCCAACCCCAGCCCGGCAAACGGCGGCAGCAACGTGTCGATCAACGCCGATCTCGCCTGGACCGCTGGCGCCAATGCGACCTCGCATGATGTGTATTTCGGTACGGACAGCACTCCGGATGCAAGCGAGTTACTTGGCAACCAGGTCAGTACCTCCTACAACCTTGGGACGCTGAGCAACAGCACGACCTACTACTGGCGCATCGACGAGGTCAATAGCGGCGGCACCACGACCGGCAACCTGTGGTCGTTCACCACCGAGGCAGGTGGTGCGCCAACCCTGGTGGGCAGCTCCGTCAATAATGGCAAGACCTGGACCGCGCGGGTGCAAAACAGCAATGGGTCAGCGCTCACCGGGACGTGGTCGACCGGCGCTTCCTGCACCAACCAAACCACCTGTTCGCTGGGCAGCATTTCCAAGAAAACGGCATCGGTCAAGTTCAAGAGAACCAGTGACAACGCGGAGATCACGGTCTTCAAACCCTGACGCGACACCAGGGAACGCAATGTGAATGGAAAGCCCACCGTTTGGTGGGCTTTCCTTTTATGCGATTCAGTGAGGGGACTCTATGCCCTTGTTCAGTTCAGGCGCTCCCCCGAGTGCCGCGTCAGCATGGCCAGGATGTGGTGCTTGATCATGTCCATCCGGTCGTTCATCTGGGGATGGTCATTGGTCAGGATGTTCATGTTGGCATTTGCTTCGAAGATGAGCATGGTTCCATCCGCGCCGAGCTTACAGTCGATTCCATAGAGATCGAGTTTCAGGCGCCGGGTGATCTCCGCTATGGCCTGGTCGAGCCTGGGAATCACTTCTGATTCGAACACGCGTGAGCGCTCACGATCCGCGTCCCAGTTTTCACGCTTGAGCATGAAGGAACGGCTGGCCCCGTGGACTTTCCAGTTTTCATCATAGAGCGCCCCGCGCAGCACCGCCTTGCCGTCGATGATGATGAGGCGTTGCCGCTGGTAGAAACCTTCGTTGTTCCTGCTGTCCACGTACTGCGTGAGGTAAAAGTCCCGCCCGTCGAATGGAAAAACATGGAGGGAGGAATAGTCCTCCGGTCCGGTGACCCGGAGCATGCTTTTACCGCCATGCAGCCCGGCCAGGCGCACGATGAACGGCCAGCCGAAATTTTCCGCTTCGGCCCGCGCGAACACGTCCTCGGGTGAGCGCGGATTGAAGCGCACCGTCCTTGGCATGGTGACCCCGGGAATCCCCTGCAAAGCTTCTGACACGCGATCCCGGGCGGTCTGCAAAATGTGTTGCGGCCTGTTGATCACCGGGGAACCTACCTGGGAGCAGAGCTCAATACACCGGGTGAGGGAGCCACGATGAGTGTCCGCGTCGGCAATCTGGTTGACGATCAGGCTCGGGGCCTCGGAGAAGGTGAATTTCCTTTGTTGCACACCCGCGCCGAAAATGAAGGCAAACGCGTCAACCCCTTCCTCAGGGGCAAGCGGCCATGCAGGGAGCAGTTGCCGTCATACAGGTAAACGGGCTTGTTATTCTCGTTGAGCGTTACGCCGATCGTTGAGTCGTCATTGATGCCAGTGATAAAAAGTATCGCCATTCAGCGTCGAGCCTCGTCTGGATTTGCGGTTATCGTGCAACGAAAACCATTATTGGGCATCGCTCAGCGAGTTCATACCCCTGGGTGATGCAGTGAAGTTCCGCGAACAGGCCGGCATGCAGATCCCGAACCTCCTGCAGGGTGGTAAAGGTCAGGCGATGATCACTGCCGCGATAGGTCCCGATGGTATCGACTGCCTCGCCGGGCCAGGCCGTGGCCACTTTTGCATCGGTCCATTTTCGCCAAATGTCGTCGACCCGCACGCCATTGCTGGCGGATTCCTGCAAGGACATCGCGAGCCGCCACTTGAACGCATGGAAGCTGCCGATGCGACCTGCCCGAAGGTCGGCGAAAACCGACTCTGGCTGCTCGGGTTCATCGGCTTGCACGAAGTGGCGCATGATCAACATGCCCTTGCTGCGCAGCACAGCCCGCAGCGCTTGCAGGAAGTGCGCCTGCTGTTGCGGATAATTCAATGAGGTCAGGCAGCCATCGCCGATAACGATGTCGAAGCTGCCGGGGGAGAAAGGTAAACAGGTCCATTCGCCCTGCACCGCCTGTTTCAACAGTGAATCGCCCGCAGGCCACACCTCCCGGATCATGGCCAATGATTTTTCTACCGCCCACAGCCGCGTCCCGGCTGGCCAGTGCATGCTGGCAATTTCCGGGGTAACGCCGCACAACAGCACATCACAACGACCCGAGGAGGAACTTCCCATCCAGTCTGCCACCTGTTGCTCCATCACCCGGATGTCCTCCGGGCTGGGGCGTAAGGGCGGCCCGAAGTGTTTCCATTGCTTCGGCACGCTTTGCCAGAATTTCGTACGTTCCGTCATTCGCTCCACCATGATGCATATGGCCAGGCCCCCGGCCATGCTACCGACAGCGACCCGCTCGCCGGCAAGGTGGCTGATCGCATTTTGCACACAGTTCTCAATCGGCCGGTCTTCATACTGGTGCACTTCCCTCGCCCCATCGGAATACACCACATGCAGCACCGAGCACTGCCGCTCCGCTTTGCTGGGGGGCAGGTCGACTGTCATCTGGACGCCGTTGCGCAGCTTCACCTCTATTTTGCGCACATTGTGATCGGAACACAGGTCCAGGTCGAGGCGGGTGATGGCGCCGTTCTCGTGCTCCAGCAAGGCGCGACCCCCGCCGTGCCCGGGCAGCAACTGGTTCTGGCCGAGTTCCATGTCAAACGTGCTGGCACTTGAAACGTGGGCGATCTGGCCTGCGACCTGCATGGCGATCGACAGCATGTGCGGGCCTTCGATCATCCAGGCACTGGGCACGGCATCCTCGGCAAATCCTCGTCCCAGGCGGGACTCACCGATCCGGTTCTTGTGGAACACCAGCTTGAGGTCCTCTACTGCAGAATTCTGCCGGGTAATTTTCTCGAGTAGTTGCCGCACCCCGGTCGAGGCCGCATAGGTGTCGAGGTATACGACCTCGCAGCCGTGGAGTTTCGCCACCAATTTCTGCGAGCTGACCAGGTCCCAGGCCAGAGGCTTTTCGATCAGAAACCTGTTCACTCCGAGCCCCAAAGCCGTTTCAACCAGTTCGAGGTGAACCTTTGCGGGCACGCAAAAATCGACCACCACTTCGCCGCTCACCTGCAGCAATGCTTCGGCCAGTTCGCGATAGATTTTCGCCCCGGGCAGGCTGGCGCTGATCTCCGCGTGCTTGCCCAGGTCGGGGTCCACTACAGCGGCCACCGTGCACAGATTCGCCACGGCGTCATAGGCTTTTCTGTGAATGCGCCCGGCGTGTCCGTAACCCACGATGATTACCTGGTATTTTTGCCCGCGATGGGTTTGCACCTCAGGGCCAGCCGACGCGGACCTGTCACTGTTCATGTTCGCGCCGATGCGGTTTGCGCCCCGCGGCAAGCTGGTACAAGTCCTGCGGCCGGTTCAGACCGTGTTGCGCCAGATAGGATTGCAGGCCCTCGATGAGCCGGTTGGCTCCGGCTAGAGCATCCACCCCGCTCTTATGCCTGAAGTAATACGGCGTCACTGCGGCCACCGCCGTCGCTCCAGCCATGAAGGTCTGCACCAGTGAATCGAGATCGGTGGCACACCCCCCGGTGCCGATGATGGGAATGCGAATGTGCCGGCGCAGGCTTTCGATCACCAGCAGCACAGCCGAGTGCATTGCCTGGCCGGTGTACCCCCCTTTGCCGTGCGCGACGAGATAGTCGCCGGGTTTCCCGCCACCGGTCAGGGATTCCCCCAGACCCGTGTGATAACCAGTGCCTGGAAACAGGTTGGAGACAGTCACGGCATCGGCTCCGGCTTCCTGGGACGCAAGAGCCACTTCAGCCGGATTGCAGTTCCAGCCGGTGAGTTTGGGAATCACCAGGCAGCTCGGGTAGCCCGCCGCAGACAGCGCGGCCCTGACCGCGCTGACCAGCCGGTACACCATCTGCCGGTTTTGTGCGGGGACGATAGTGTGCTCCCGGTCATTGGGGTCCAGGTGGGGGCAGGACAGGTTGAGTTCGACTCCGCTGACACCCGATCTGGCATATTCCACGGCCAGGAAACCGTATTCTGACTCGGTGTTCCTCTCGGGGTGATCCGGGTCGCTGACCAGGCTGCCGATCAGCACTGCATCTGGATACTGCTCACGAAATTTCCGGACTTCGGCTGCCATCCTGCTGATTCCCGGGTTGGGGTTTCCGGAAGCCACCAGGAGGCCACTGCCGAACCGCGCCACTTTGGGTTCGGGATAGCCCTGCCGAGGATCGATGGTGGTTGATTTGGTCACCACCGCACCAAGAGACAGCGGGCATACCTCGAAACAACGCGCCAGCACACCCGCCTCAACCAGGGCGTCGAATGATCCGAGCATCAACGGGGAACCGAGCCTCACTCCACCCAGGTTGGTGCTGATGTCGACGGTCATGAGGGGCCCCAAGTCGCTGCAGACGGGAAGTGTAAACTACTTGTTTCGTTGTTCAGCGACAACTTGAAATCGCCGTGCCGGCGCAGCGCATCAGCGCAATCGTTGCAGGCAAGTGCGTCATTACGGCTGATACGGACCTTCGCCTGTGCAGGTTTTTTGGATTGTCCAATGGTTACTGGCTGCGCGCAGGCCAGCCATGACACGGAGGTGGCCGAGCGTGAGTTGGGCTCTGCTCCAGTCAGCGTTTATCTGCCATGGGCTGCGGTCCTTACCAACACTTCTGAATCCGCACCAGAAAAGCCCCGCACCAGGCGGGGCTTTTCATGGCTCAATCTTGAACCAGACCCATCAGGGTGATACTTCTACCAGGTAGGTCCACTCGGTTTTGCCCCCGGCAGCGCCCTCAACCTGCACCAGGCCGTGGTCTTTACAAAAATATTTGTGCTCGATACTACCCGGTGACAATGGCACCCATTCCTTAATGACCACGCAATCATTGAGCGGTCCCAGATACTCCGAATCCACTGCTTTGAAGTTCAGGATCTTGCCCATGTCCTCAGCTTCGCCTTCCCAGTATTCCTGGAAGTAGAACTGCCCTTTCTGTGGATCGGCCAGCATGATGATGCCTTCCAGCACGCCAGGATCATCGACGCCAGCCCAAATATCCTTACCGGCTTCCCAGGAGCCATCCAGGCAACCTTCAAGCCCGATAATTGGATCAATACCCGCGGTGGGATGGTCACATTCTGCGTGATCCGTGGCGACACTATGCTCGCCGAAATACCAGATGTTTCCATCAACGTCCTGGGCGTACCAGTCGAAGGTGGATTCCACCGGATCGCCCGCCTTGATCGCGGAAAGATCAACGGGGCACTCACCTTCCGCGATGAATTCGCGGTCCCACAAGGTACGGATCTTTACGCCCTTGATTTCGGTTGTGGCCAGGCCAACCGGGGGAAGAACATCCAGTATGCTGACAATGCATTCATCATCGGTTTCGGCGACATGAACGTACTGTGAGCCCTCCGGCAGCGGCAACCACGGGTTGGTAAGATCGCGGGAGTCGGCATCGAAAACGCCCTCCAGTTCCACATAGCCGCCGGCAAACGCCGGACAACCGAAGCCTAGCAACATAGCTGCCAGCGCCAGCTTGCCTGTTTGTTTGATTGATTCCATGACATTACTCCTTGGTTAAAGTGCACATGTGATTGATTGACCAGCCAACGAATGAAGCGGCCGCGAAAGTTGTAAGTGACTTTGCTCCTGTCGGGTTAGACGGGCGCGGACGAGTAAATCAATCTCGACTGATTCTTGAGTCTGTAATCGTCTAAGCTTGGAATAACGGATAAATAGCAGGCCAGAGCGTGCCCATCTACCTCGACGACAAGCAGTTGGTGAAGCGGTTGTTACGCGGCGATGAGCGGGCGTTTGACCAGTTTTTCAATCAAAACTTCTCGCGCTTGTATCGCTTTGCCCAGGCACGCATGTCCGATGACCGGGAAGCAACCCGGGAAATCGTGCTGGCCACGCTCAGCAAGGCTTTGAACAAGATTGACAGCTACCTTGGAGAAGCGGCCCTGTTCACCTGGCTGTGCGTTATTTGCCGTAATGAGATCGTCGATTGGGCGCGCCGCAATGCAACGTATCACGAACACATAGTGCTCACCGAGGACCACCCCGATCTGCAGGCGGTAGTTGACTCCCTGGCGGCGCCTGCGGTGGATGACCCACGCCGGCAGTATCAGCAACAGGAAGCGTCGCGCTTGGTTCAGGTCGCACTGGACAGCCTTCCGCCCCAGTACGGCGATGCACTGGAGTGGAAATATATAGAAGGCTACTCGGTCAAGGAGATTGCAGGACGCATGGCGCTGACACCGGATGCGGTGCAGTCACTGCTGGCCCGCGCGCGCAAAGCGTTTGAAGAGATTTACACCACCCTGACAAAACCGGTACTGCACCCCTCGGCTGCAGACTAATCGGAATAGGCAAAAAGACATGAACGGCACAGATCTTAAAAATCCAATGAATCAGCATGAACCGGACAGAGATGTCCTGGCAGATTTATTTCGCCAGGTGCCGGCCAGAAAACAGCCTCCGGCAGCAGATGAACAGCTGATTCGACAGGTTGTCCACGGGCAGTGGCGGGCAATGACCCGCAGCCGCCGGCGCAGAATATGGACATGGGCGCTCGCTGCTTCCATCGTGGTGGCGGTGGTGACCGCTGTGCGTATAGGCCCGCATGTCCCCATTTCCGATTCCGCTGCGACCGTGGCGTCCATTGAAAAGATCGTTGGTACCGTGGCTGCATATTCAGCAAACTACCCCGTGGTCCCGAATCCAGGCGCAGCCGATGAATTGATGATCGGGGATGTGGCGATCGGGCTGACCCTGCGCAGTAGCGCCGCATCCGGAGCGGGGTTGCGATGGATGAATGGCACACTTATTCGCCTGGATGAGAACACGGAACTCAAGCTGCTATCAGCCGATGAAATTTTCCTGCAGTCCGGGCGTGTTTACCTGGACACATTGCCAGGCCAGGCAGGCGGCCCGGCGATTATCATCCGCACACCACAGGGCGAGGTTCGTCATTTGGGTACCCAGTTCATGGCGCAGTCCTCAGCAAGCGGCCTCCTGATCAGCGTGCGGGAGGGCAAGGTAACGTATCAACCAAACCCCATGCCGCATTCCGACGGCCAGCAAGGGCCGGCTCATGCCGGCGCGGGCCAACAACTCGCGGTCTCGCTCGGCGGGAAAACCGAATTAGAGCCCATAACGACCTGGGGTGATGAGTGGACCTGGGCGGAAGCACTCTCCCCGGGGTTTGAGTCCGATGGACGCAGCCTGGCCGATCTTTTTAACTGGGCCGGGCGCGAATTGGGCAGGCAGGTTGAGTACACTTCGGCATCCGCAGAGTCGGTAGCGGCCACCACGTTGCTGCATGGAAACCTGGATGTGCCGCCTCAGCAGGTACTTTCTGTCGCCACAGCCACCAGTGACCTTACTACCCGGCTCAGTGACGGCAACATTGTTATATCGCTGTCCCAGGGTCCATAAAGCTCTGATCGCACACCGGCAGAGTTCTTTCGCCCACCGGCGTAACGAAGCGGTGCGGAGCGCGCCCCTGGAGCCGCAGGCGGCAGCGGGGAAGCCAGACGTGTATATACTTGACTTGGTCTCCTGGCATGGAATAACAGGGTGGTGCATGCGGTAATCAGGTATGGGACGCATCGGCTTCGATACTTGCCGGTCGCACTGCTGTGCTTCGTCTTCTTTCTCTGCTGCCCGCTGCAAGCGGAAGAAGAGTCCGAAACGCCGGATCGGTGGCAAGGGCGCAGAATCACTGATTTGTTGCAAGAGCTCAGCGCCGGCGGTTTGCCATTGGTCTATACCTCGAACCTGGTGGGTCCGGATCTCATTGTCCAGCAGGAACCAGCCCCGGCAGGGCAAATAGCCCGCCTGCGTGAGGTCTTACAGGCAAACGGCCTGGATCTGCAGCAACTGGATGGCTTGTATCTTGTGGTCCGCGCACCAGATGTACCCACGGAGCCTGATGTCACCGCAACTCTCTTCGTCATTATCAGTAACTACCGCGAACTACCAGCGCAGGGATTAGTCTCCATTTCAGGTAAGCCCGCTTTGCCGGCCGAACAACTGACTGCTCCCGGGAGCTACCGGTTTGACGGACTTAAAATTGGCCACTACGAGATTGAAATCGGCACCGCCGGTTATCGCACTGAACGGCATCAAATAGAGCTTGCAGACGGCCAGGTCCGACGGATGACGGTGGAGCTCCAATTCGTCCCGGCTCAACTGGAGCAGGTGAGCGTTTCGGCCAGCCGCTACATCCTGTTTTCCAATTCACAGTTCTTTATTGATCAAAGAGCTATTCAAGCCCTGCCGGACTTGGGAGAAGACCCGGTCCGCTCGGTTCAACGCCTGCCTGGTGCGGCTGCTGGAGGCTTATCATCACGATCACATTTTCGTGGAGGTGAATCCGATGAGAACACCATCTATTTGAATGGCCTGCGGCTGCTTGACCCTTTCCATATTCGCAATTTTCACAACATTTTCAGCACCATAGATGCTCGAGCCATAGCGGGTGTCGAAACCTACACGGGTGGATTTCCAGCGCTCTACGGCGACAGCATGAGCGGGGTGTTGCTGCTCGACTCGCAACGCCCGGACCGACCCCGCCAAACGGAACTAGGTCTGAGCATTTACAACACGTCGGCCTTGTTCAGCGGGTTCAGCGCGGGCGGCGAAGTCGACTGGCTGGTGTCAGCGCGCCGCAGCAATCTCGAATATTTTTTGCCTGATGATCTCGGCACACCCCGCTACTTTGATGTCTTCACCGAAATCGGCATCAACCTGTCGGACACAAGCCGGCTATCGGTCAATGGTCTCTATGCAGACGACCAGATTGAGGTGGTGCTCGAAAGTGATCCGGCCGAGTTGGAACGCTCCATCAGCGGCACGCACAACCTCAACGTTTGGCTATTGCTCGAGACCGACTGGACGCCTGAACTGGCCAGTGCCAGCGTGGTTTCTTACAGCCGGATCGAGAACAGTCACACGGCAGAGGTCAATGATGCGGATCAAATGATCGCTGCAACAGACAATGATCGTGATGCCGACGTGTTTGGCCTCGCCCTGGATTGGCGCTACGAAGGGATTTCGGGCCATCTGCTGCGCTGGGGATTTGCTTTCACTCGGCAGAAGGCGGACTACTACTTCCGCTCTGCGGCAGAATATGTATCGTTCTATGCCAATTACCCTGGTGTTGAAAACCCCACATTGACTGCAGTGGATGCTGCACCGGCCGGCAACACTTACTCCTTGTTCATATCTGATCGTTGGAATCTGCTGCCGGCGACGGCACTGGAATTGGGCTTGCGCTGGGATCGACAGACCTACACCGATCCGGTGTTCGACGACCAGTTCAGCCCGCGAGTCAGTCTGCTACAGGATATCGGTCCGGACATTGACCTGCGGCTGACCTGGGGCCGCTATTACCAGTCGCAGGCCATTCAGCAGTTGCAGGTCGAGGACGGCGTGAGTAACTTTAACCCGCCGCAGCGAGCCAACCACTGGATTGCCGGGCTGCAGTATCGTTCCCAGGATGGCTACCGGCTGCGACTGGAGGCCTATTTCAAGAACTACGACCGCATGAGCCCCCGTTTTGAAAACCTGTTCGATTCGCTGGCCCTCATTCCGGAAACTGAACCTGACCGCGTACGGCTTGATCCCGTCTCGGCTCGCGCCAAGGGTATCGAGGCGACGCTGGAATACCGCGGCGACAGCGAGGTCAACTGGTGGGCGACGATGACCGTGTCACGAGCGACAGACCTGATTAACGGTGTAAATCAAAAGCGTAGCTGGGACCAGCTATACGCCCTGCAGGGAGGTATTGCCTGGGAACGTGGGCCATGGGAGGTAGGCGTGGCTCTGAACCTGCATACGGGCTGGCCTATTACTGGTTTGACGCTGGGTTATGACGAGGAAGATGATGAATATTTCCCGATCCCGGGGCCGCGCAACGCGGAGCAGTTGAACACCTACGGCTCCCTTGATTTCCGTGTAAGTCGTGACTTCCAGGTGAAGAAAGGCCAGTTGTCAGCCTTTTTTGAAGTCACCAACCTGACCAACCACAAGAACTACTGTTGCGCGGATTACGACACAGTTGAAGAAGAACAGGGCGGTGTCTCCCTCGATGCCGTATATGACAACTGGCTCCCCATAATTCCCGCCATAGGCATACTGTGGGAGTTTTGAACTTCCGCGATTGATGTAGCAACCGATCTTTGAGTAAGAGCATTGAATACACTCTTACGGGCTGTCCTGTCTGTGGATAGAAGATAGAGACGCCCACCCTTCACCAGGATCGAGGACTATCATCATAGACGCATACCTTAAAAGTGTACGCGATCACTTGACCTGATGAAAAGAGGATGCGTCTACGAAACAAAACATACCGCACATTGGCCTGGATGTCGCTGATACCCAATACCACGGCTCGGCCTTCAATAAAGACAGCGGCGAAGTCTGTGATTTCAACTGCCGACCCACGCTGAAGGGTGTTCATTGTGATGTGGTCCCACCCGGCAGTATGCCCAGTCCGCGCGGCAAAGCTGATCCTGGCGAAATATGGTCAGCAGATTGAAGCACTGGCTGCTGCACCACGTTACCAGCAAGCTGTGCAGTCTCTGACCTGTTGCAAAAGTTTAAACTACTTGTTTCGTTGTTCAGCAGGTATCGTTGGCTGCTTCAGCGTATGCCCAGGGCCCGGTTCAACCGCGCCAGCCATTGCCGTGCGGGCGCGAAGGATGGTTGTATTGCAAGAGCCTCCTCGAACAGTGCCTTGGCCTCGAGCAGCTTTTCCCGATCCCGCGGATAAAGGCGAACCAGCATGTGGCCTTTCCTGAAGGCCCGGTTGGCAGGCAGGCGTTCCGCCTTTACCGCCATCTCAAAATGTTTTTTGGCATCGCTCCAGCGGCCCTGGTCCAGGTAGAATCGTGCCAGATTCGCATGGGCGATGGCCCGGACTGCTTTTTGCGTGGTGCCAAACAGGTACGCGCGCTCGGCTTCCGCCAAACGGCCTAATTGGCTATAAGCCACGGCGCAGTGGGTGCTGAGCTTGGCCACGCGTTTCTGAACACGCACATAACGATCGCAGATTTCAACCACCCTTTGAGTATCAGAGTTCTTAAGGTGCGCGGCGGTAAGCCAAACCAAAATGGTGTAACTGCGATTGCCATTTCTGTATTCACTTTCAAACAGCTGGACGTCGCTGGCCCATACGGCGTTCCGAGCCCAGGTCATGGGTGTCAAAACGATCAACACCAGCACGACCGCGGATGTGAGGGCGATCATATTGAATCGCCGCGCCAGCAACCTGAGCCCGAACGCCAGCGCAATGGCCAGACCGATGGACGGAAAATAGAGGTAACGTTCGGCCAGGTGAGGCATCCATTTGAGATCTCCGATGAGGCGACTGGCAGGCAGTAAGGCGATATAGAAAAAGGCCAGCCCCATGACCAGGCCATATTGCTTGCGTTTGAGTTGATAAAAAGCGAGCAGAATGAGCGCCAGATGCAGCACCAATCCGGCATTCCGTGCAAACCGTGAAATGTCGTCGTGAAGAACCGAGACCTGAGACGGCCACACCATGATCTTGATGGATTCGTACCAGAGCCCGACAATGTGCATGAGGCGTGTGATTCCGGGAATGTGCAGCGTGTCCAGCATCACGCCCACCGCGGGTGTGCCCCTGATACCGCGAGATTTTGCCGCCACACCGTCCAATTCAACCGGTGCCAATGCCTGGGCGCGCAAGAAGACATAAATGGCCAGAGGCAGCAATAGCCAGAGCACGGGCAGGCACTGCTTCACCCGGGCCCGCCAGTTACCCTGCGCAAGAATCAGCAGCAGCATGGCAGCCACTCCCGGCAGCGTCATGGCGCTTTCCCTGCAAAACAACGCCAGCAGGTAAGCCAGGCCCAGCCCGGCCCAGGCGATGGCCGGCTTCGCGTTCATGTACCGCAAAAACCACAGAAGCCCTGCCAGCCCACCCAGCGCGACCAGCATCTCGGAGCGGTTGAAAATCGAGTTCACGACCTCGGCGTAGACGGGATGCACAGCGAAAATCAGGGTAGTCAGCAATGCAACATGGGAATTCGTCCGTGACTCGCCATGGGTCATGCGCAACAATTGCAGGAGGAATCCAAACACGAGAATGCATACCAGCGCATGCATGGCCATGTTGCTGAGGTGGTAACCCGCCACCCAATCACCGTGCGCGCGGGCATCGAGCGTAACGGAGACCAGCAGAAGCGGCCTGTACAGGGGCTCTTGGAGCCCGCTGGATGCCCACGCGTTTTCCGTGAAATATCGCGGGATATTCGAGAGTTCTTCGAACCGTTCGCTGCCTGCATAGAACTTGTCGTCATGCACCAGCGCGTTCGGCCAGGCGTTGGCATAGGCGGCAAGCGCGACAATGACAATCAGCAGCAGCGGCAGCAGCGCCAGTAATCGCTGCCGCAATTTCGATCGAGTTTCTTGCGCGTGGGCCAGGGTGGACCCGGCAAGATGTCGAGCGGTCGCCTCAGGTCGCCGGACGCCAGGAAGGCCAGGTCGTTTCTTGCCAGCGCTTCGCTGCCGTGACATCCGGGGAGTTTACCCTTGGGCCTTGGCCCGGTTCAAGAATCCACGGTGGGATGGGGTCAGCCCGTCAACCGGGCCCGACCGCCTGGCCCGACTGGTAAACCCGGTCGATTACGTAAATGGGCCGCTGCTTGGACTCGATCATGAGGCGTCCGACATATTCGCCGATGATGCCGATGGACATGAGCTGGATACCGCCGAGAAACAAAATGGCCGTCATCAGCGAGGCATAGCCCGGCATGTCGCGGCCAAGCACCAGGGTCTTGCCGATGATGAACATGCCGTAGGTGAAGGCGAGCAGGGAGACGATGGAGCCCAGATAGGTCCACACTCGCAGCGGCAGGGTCGAAAAACCGACCATGCCGTCCAGCGCGAAATTCCACAATTTCCACAGGCTCCACTTGGTGTTGCCCCGGGCTCTTTCGGGACGGCTGTAGGGCACGCCGATCGATTTGAAACCCACCCAGGCAAAAATCCCCTTCATGAAGCGGTTGCGTTCCGGCAATTGCCGTATCACCTCGGCCACCTTGCGGTCGAAGAGGCGGAAGTCGCCGACGTTTTCCGGTAACTTGACCGCAGAGAAGTGGTTGAACACCTTGTAAAACCAGCGCGCCGAAAGTCTTTTGCCGATGCTGTCGGCGTCGCGTCCGGACCTCAGGCCATAGACCATGTCATAGCCCTGCCGCCAATAATCCAGGAATTGCACGATGAGTTCCGGCGGATCCTGCAAGTCCACGTCGATGGGGATCAGCACGTCGCCCAGCGCCAGGTCAATGCCGGCGCTCAAGGCCGCATCCTTGCCGAAATTCCGGGAAAGGCCGATCACCTTGATGTGGGCATCCTGGCGCGAATACTCCAGCAGGTTTGGCAGGGTATTGTCCGTCGAGCCGTCGTCGACGAACAGGAATTCGAAATCGGCGTGGTCCCTCTCCAGCACCCGGGTGATCGTTTCAATAAACGGAGCCAGCGACTGTTCCTCGTTGAAAACCGGAACGATGATGGAGATCAGAGGCTGCCTGTCGAGGTCTCTCATGGTCTGAGTATAGCAACGAGGGCTGGTCCTTTGCTGCGCACAGGCCGGGATGATGATGGGAAGTGAGTCATGCAAGCCATTCCAAGCTGCCGCAGGCAGGGCGTAAATCTCAAAACCGGTAGCCGTGGGCCTCAAAAAAGCGTTGTTCAATTTCCGCCGTGTCGGGCTTGTGGTTCTGCGGTCCCAGGTGAGCCACCTTGATGGCGCCCATGACCGAGCCGATGCGGCAGGTGGTGATGAGATCGAGCTCATTTAGCAGGCCGTGGATCAGGCCGGCGCGATAGGCGTCGCCGCAACCTGTGGGGTCTTTTACGGATGTTGCCTTGACCGCGTGCATTTCGGTTTCTTCGCCTTGCGCGATGAGGGTTGAGCCCTCGGCGCCGCGGGTGATGACCAGTGCTTCAACCCGTTTGGCGATTTCCTGCCCGTTCATGCCGGTGCGTTCCCGCAGCAACTGGAATTCGTAATCGTTGACCACCACCCAGCGCGCTTCTTCGATGAACTGTTTGAGTTCGGCGCCATTGAACAGCGTCATTGCCTGACCAGGATCGAATATGTGGGGTATGCCCGTCGCCACGAAATCGCGGCTGTGCTGAATCATGGCCAGTTTGCCATCCGGCGCGACGATGCCAATGCGGATTCCCTCCGTCTCGCTGACCTTGTTCAGGTGGCTGTGGGTCATGGCGCCCGGGTGAAAGGCGGTAATCTGGTTGTCGTCGATGTCGGTGGTGATGAAGGCCTGCGGAGTGAATTCGCCGGCCAGGTGGCGCACGTAGCGGGTCGAAATGCCCAGCTGATCGAGGTGCGCCTGGTAGGGGCCAAAATCATCGCCCACGGTGGCCATGGGGTAGGGAACCCCGCCCAGCAATTTCAGGTTGTAGGCAATGTTACCCGCTACTCCGCCGAATTCGCGGCGCATTTTCGGCACCAGGAAGGACACGTTGAGGATATGCACCTTGTCGGGCAGGATGTGGTCCCTGAAGGGCTCTGGAAACACCATGATGGTGTCGTAAGCGAGTGAACCGCAAATCAAGGCTGACATGAATTTCCCATCGAATCTCTCGTGCGGTGATATCCAGGGCCCGGGCATTTTAGCGGAATTAACCCACATATTTCACCAAGGATCCGGAATCTACGTACTTTTGTGATATATCAGCACGACGGAAAAACCCCCGATTCCGCATAGAACTGCATCGGGGCTATGTCAGGTAACCCGCATAAATACAGGGTTTTACAGGATTTTTCTCTTGCTGTCAGGCGCTTCGGCTGATACATTAGCCAACCCAAATCAGCCCTTTTTCCGTCGGAACCCAGCTTATGGTATTAAAAAGTCTTCGCGGCCTGTTTTCCAACGACTTGTCCATCGACCTGGGCACGGCCAACACACTCATCTATGTCCGCGGGCAGGGTATAGTCCTGAATGAACCCTCGGTGGTGGCGGTGCGCATGGACCGCGGCCCCGGCGGGCCACAGCATGTCGCTGCAGTGGGCACCGAGGCGAAAAAGATGCTGGGCAGGACACCCGGCAACATCCGCACCGTTCGTCCCCTGAAGGATGGCGTGATCGCGGATTTCAACATGACCGAAGCGATGCTGCAGCATTTCATTCGCAAAGTGCACCCCTCCCGGTTCCTGCGCCCCAGTCCGCGAGTGCTGGTCTGCGTGCCCTGCAGTTCCACGCAGGTGGAGCGGAAAGCCATCAAGGAGTCGGCCGAGGGCGCCGGAGCGCGCGAGGTTTTTCTGGTCGAGGAACCCATGGCAGCGGCCATAGGCGCTGGCATCCCGGTGCACGAGGCGCGTGGCTCCATGGTGCTGGACATTGGCGGCGGCACTTCGGAGGTGGCGGTCATTTCACTCAATGGCCTGGTGTACTCCAACTCGGTGCGGGTGGGCGGTGACAAGTTTGACGAGGCCATCATCAACTACGTGCGGCGCAACTATGGAACCCTGATCGGCGAGACCACCGCCGAGCGCATCAAGATCGAGATTGGCTGCGCCTGGCCGGACGAGAAATCCCAAAGCATGGAAGTGTCCGGCCGCAACCTGGCCGAAGGCGTGCCGCGCAACGTGACCATTTCCAGCAATGAAGTGCTGGAGGCGCTCAATGAAACGCTTTCCAGCATCCTCGAAGCGGTGAAGTCCGCGCTGGAGCAAACGCCCCCGGAGCTGTGTTCGGACGTGTCCGAAACCGGCATCGTGCTGACCGGCGGCGGCGCCTTGTTGCGCGGCATCGATCGCTTGATCAGCGAGGAAACCGGCCTGCCGGTTTTTGCCGCCGACGATCCCCTGACGTGCGTGGCAAGGGGGGGTGGTCGTGCCCTGGAATTAATGGATCAGAACAACGGTGATTTTTTCACTACCAGCTAGGAAGCCTCTGACCAAGGTCCTGGTTTCACTGTCGTTATGCTGGGCCCCTGCCGTCCGGCTCCGTTTCCGGGCGCCCATCCCTGAGGTCCGCAACCATACGGGAGCAGGACATTGCTGGCCGGTAAAAGCGTGAGTGTGCGGTTCACGGAGCAGGCGGCGCTGACCGCCCGCCTGATGCTATACGGGCTGATGGCCGTCGTATTGATGGCGATGGACCAGCGCGGCCAGTACGTGCCACGATTGCGGAACCTCGCCAATTACCTGGTGGAGCCGGTCTACTACGCCGTCGAGTGGCCGGTGCGTGCCCTGCGCGGGGTGTTCGGCTATTTCCAGAGTGCCCAGGCTCTGCGGCGCGAGAACGACCAGCTGAAAAAGCAGCTGTTGCAGCAGGCAGGCTCCCTGCAAAGACTGCACTGGATGGACGAGGAGAACGCGCGCCTGCGCGCCCTGGTGGACGGCGCCAGCGGCCAAAAGTTCGAGTTTCAATTCGCTGAACTGGTCGAGGTCGATCTCGACCCGTTTTCCCACCGGGTGATCATCGACCGTGGAGCCGACAAGGGTGTCGAGGTCGGGCAGGCCGTGCTGGATGGCGCAGGGGTGATGGGCCAGGTCGAGGAAGTTCATTTCCACACCGCCACTGTCCGGCTGATCTCCGATCCCAACCACGCGCTGCCGGTGCAGATCAATCGAACCGGCCTGCGCGGCGTGGCGTTTGGCACTGGCACCACGGCACGCCTCGTCCTGCCATCCGTACCGCGCGAGGCTGATGTGCGGGACGGCGACCTGATCGTGACTTCCGGTCTGGGCGGGCGCTTCCCAGGGGGTTACCCGGTGGCCACTGTCGCACTGATTGACCGGCAGGAGGGGCAGACGTTTGCCCGTGTGGAAGCGACACCGCTGGCGGCCCTGGACCGGGGCCGTGAAGTGTTGCTGATCAAGCCGCTGCCGGTAGCGGATGAGGTCATCCTGAAGTTGCCATCGCCTGCAGTCCCGGAGCCCGCCGAATGATCATGCAGCGTGACCGTATCGCGCCGCTGCTGGTGAGCCTGGCCATAGCCATGGTGCTCACGGTGCTTCCGCTGCCGGCCATGCTGGCCCCCCTCAGGCCCTACTGGGTGGCGCTGGTGGTTATTTTCTGGTGCCTTGAAACGCAAGCGCTGATGTCGCTGGGCAGCGCCTTCCTCATCGGCCTGTTGCTGGACTTGTTGACCGGCACGCTGCTGGGCATGCACGCCCTGGGCCTGGTGATCCTGGTTTACCTGGTGAGCCGTTTTCGCGCCCGCCTGCGGTTCTTTCCGCCGTGGCAACAAGCCCTGTCGGTGCTGGCCCTGTTGCTGAACGACCGCATCATCGTGTTGTGGATCATCAGTCTCAGGGGCGATGCCCTGCCTGCTGTTTCCTTCTGGCTGGAACCGCTTGTCAGCACCTTGCTGTGGCCCTGGGTTTTCCTGCTGCTGGATCGCTACCGGAGCCTGTCCCGGCACAAGGCGGCGTGATGAGGAAGGCGCGCATGTTTCGGCGCGGCCCGCGCGGACGCCTGCTCAAGGATGCGGCCGCTGAGTCGCGCCTGCTCCTGAGGCGAACCGCCATCAGTTTCGGTTTTGTTTTGGTGGTGGTGGCGCTGTTGCTGGCGCGATACGTCTGGCTGCAGCTGGTCAGCCACGAGGAGTTCTCCACCCGCTCGACCAGCAACCGGGTGCGGATGGTTCCTGTCGCACCCAATCGCGGCCTGATTTACGACCGGCGCGGGCAAATTCTGGCGCAAAACCTGCCAGCCTACCGGCTGGAGTTGGTGCCGGAGAAAGCCGGTGACCTCGAGAGCACACTCCGGCGGCTGGCGGATGTCGTCACGCTGTCTGACGATGCAATAGCAAAATTCAACCGCGACCGCAGCCGCCACCGGCACTTTGATGCGGTGCCGCTGAAGTTCAACCTGAGTGAAATCGAGGTCGCCCGCTTGGCCCTGGACCGGCACTTGTTTCCAGGTGTTGACATCGTCCCTTACCTTTCCCGCCATTACCCGCATGGCGAGCTTCTGACCCACGTGCTGGGCTACATCGGCCGGATCGATGAGGATGACCTGGACGGGCGCGACGCCGCTGATTACAGGGCCACGACACATATCGGCAAGAGCGGGGTGGAGCAGCAGTACGAATCACTCCTGCATGGCAGGAGCGGCGTGGAGAAAGTCGAGACCAACGCCGGGGGGCGGATGATCCGTTCGCTGGCGCGGAGCGACCCGGTTCACGGCGATGACCTGATCCTGTCCCTGGACGTCCAGTTGCAGCGGGTGGCCTGGGATGCGCTGGGTGACCGGGCCGGGGCGGTCGTGGCCATGGACCCGGATGACGGTTCGGTGCTGGCCCTGGTCAGCAAGCCGGGGTACGACCCCAATCTGTTTGTGCATGGCATCAGCACCGCCGATTACCAGTCCATTCTTCACGCGCCTGGACGCGCCTTGTTCAACCGGGCCTTGCAAGGTGGCTACGAACCTGGCTCCACGATTAAACCGTTCATCGCCCTGGCCGGGCTGGAACTGGGTGTCATCACCCCGGCCAAGCGGGTTTTTTCCAGTGGCAATTTTTACCTGCCTGGGCTGGACCGCCCGTTTCGCGACTGGCGCAAAGGGGGGCACGGCTGGGTGGACTTGCGCGCGGCGCTGGAACAGTCGGTCAATACCTATTTCTACCAGCTGGCGCTGAACGTCGGCATCGATCGCATGCATGATTACCTCGACCAATTCGGTTTCGGCAGCGTCACCGGCTTGGACATGCCGGGTGAAAATGCCGGGATTCTGCCGTCGCGCGCGTGGAAGCGCAGTCGTTACAACCAGCCCTGGTATCCGGGTGAAACCGTCATCTCCGGCATTGGCCAGGGATTCAACGTGGTCACGCCGGTCCAGCTGGCTGCGGCAACCGCTGTGTTGGCCAATGGCGGGACGCGTTTCGCGCCGCGCCTGCTCTATGCCTCCAAGGGAACCGGCCAGCAGCAGGCTGTCAGGATCGAGGCGCCCACGGCCATGCAGGTCCCGGTGGTGCGGCCGGAGAACTGGGATGCCGTGCGCGAAGGCATGCGGCGGGTAATCCATGGCGCCGCGGGCACGGCCCGCGCCCTGTTGCCGCTGAATGGATTTGAAATGGCTGGCAAGAGCGGCACGGCACAAGTGGTTGGACTGGCGCAGGATGAGACGTATGACGAGACCAAGGTTGCGGAGCACTTGCGGCACCATGCTCTGTTCATCGGTTTCGCGCCTGTTGCTCACCCGCGGATTGTCGTTGCTGCGGTAGTCGAGCATGGTGGTGGTGGTTCACGCCAGGCGGCACCCGTGGTCAAAGCCGTGATCGAAGCGTGGCTGGCGCAGGAGAATCTCCAGTGAAAAGCGTACTGCCGGGCTGGGTGGGTTGGCCGCGCCTTGATTTCACTTTGCTCAGTGCGGTACTGCTGTTGATGGGTTTTGGCCTGCTGGTGTTGTACAGCGCCTCGGGGGCAGATTCCGGCGTGGTATACGGGCAGGCCGCGCGCGTCGGCACCGGCCTCGCCGTGATGTTGGCACTGAGCCTGGTGCCTCCGTACGTTCTTCGCTCGTGGACACCATGGCTTTATGTCCTGGGTATCGCCTTGCTGCTGGTCACCTGGCTGATCGGCGAGGGCAAAGGCGCCGACCGCTGGCTCGATCTGGGCATCATTCGCTTTCAGCCATCCGAAATCATGAAACTTTCGGTGCCGATGATGGCGGCATGGTACTTCCATCCTCGCGGCCTGCCGCCATCGATGAAAGACACTTTCGTGGCTTTTGCCGTACTCGCCATTCCAGCAGCGCTCATTGCCCGCCAGCCGGATTTGGGCACCGCCCTGCTGATCGGGGTCAGCGGCTGTATCACGATATTCCTTGCCGGGCTGCGTTGGCGCCACATGCTGATGCTTGCCGGTTTGGCCGCGGTGACGGCGCCAGCCCTTTGGTATGTCATGCGCGATTACCAACGCAACCGCGTATACACCTTTCTCAACCCGGAATCGGACCCCCTGGGCAGCGGCTGGAACATCATCCAGTCGAAGATTGCCGTGGGCTCGGGCGGCCTGTTCGGCAAAGGCTGGATGCAAGGCACGCAGTCACACCTCGAATTCATTCCCGAGCGCCACACGGATTTCATCCTGGCGGTTTTGGCGGAGGAATTTGGCCTGGTCGGGGTTGCCCTGGTGCTGGTGATGTACCTGTTCATTACCGGCCGCTGCAGCTACGTAGCCGGTATGGCCAAGGATACGTATTCGCGTTTGCTTGCCGGCAGCCTGGGCTTTACCTTCTTCGTCTACGTGGTGGTCAACAGCGGAATGGTGTCGGGGATATTGCCGATCGTGGGGGTGCCCCTGCCGCTGATCAGTTACGGCGGAACTTCGATCGTCACCTTGCTGGCAGGGTTTGGCATTGTGATGTCAATCCACGGGCATCGGAATTTTATACGTTGATTCGGGTACACTGGTCCTCGCCTGAAAGCACAGCCTGGACGGAGGAAACCGTGAAACGCTCGATGTTGTTGGTGCTGATGTCCGTGCTCAGTGCTGCATGTTTCGCCCAGCAACACCCTGGCGCCGAAGCCTTTGCCGAAAAGGCTGCAAGCGCGCACCACTTGAATCGGCAGCAGGTACTGGATTGGCTGCAGCAGGCGGAATTCAAACAGTCCATCGTCGAAGCCATCAGCCGGCCCGCGGAAGCCAAGCCCTGGTACTTGTACCGGCCAATTTTTCTCACCCGGGAGCGCATCGATCGAGGCGTTGGCTTTTGGCGGGACAATCAGGCAAGCATCACCCTGGCGGCGCAGCGATTCGGGGTGGACCCCCAGGTCATCGTCGCCATTATCGGCGTTGAAACGTTTTATGGACGAACCACCGGCAGCTACCGGGTACTCGATGCACTGGCTACGCTCGCGTTTTATTACCCGGATACCGGTAATGACCGTTCGGAATTCTTTGCCAGCGAACTGATGAATTTTTTTACCCTCGGCTTCGAGGAAAGCATCCCGGTTGACAAGGTAACCGGTTCCTATGCCGGAGCCATGGGCCTCGGGCAGTTCATGCCCAGCAGTTACCGCGAGTATGCCGTAGACATGGACGGTGATGGCCACCGCGACCTGTGGGAATCACTGGATGACATTATCGGCAGCGTGGCCAACTACCTGCACCGGCATGGCTGGAAGTTGGGTGAACCCATTATTTACCCCTTGACCGCGGCTGCGGGGGCGAACCTGGAATTGGTGACGGATCGTGACTATAAACCACAAAAACCCATGTCGGAGGTGACACAAGGCGGATTCGTCACTGCCTACCCCGTCGATGGTGATAAATTGGTCAGCATCGTGCGGCTGCAGGAGCAGGAAGCCCAATCCTATTGGCTGGGATTCAATAATTTCTACGTCATAACCCGCTACAATCGCAGCCCGCTGTATGCCATGGCCGTGTTCGATTTGAGCGAAGAAATTCGCCGGGGCATGGGTGAATGAAGCGCTTCGCGTGCCTCCTGGCCGCCGGCCTGCCGGTTGCCGCGGCGCTGTTGTTGGCGGCGTGTGCCAGTGAGCCCGCGACCAGGCCCGCGGCCGGACTGGAACCGGCAGACGGCCCATCCACGGCCGGCATCACTGCAGAACAGGTGAAGGATGCAGTGCCGCGCAACGAACCGAAAGCCGCGTATGGCAACCATTCGCCTTACACGGTATACGGCAGGAAATACAATGTGCTGGAATCCAGTGTCGGCTATGTTCAGCGCGGCATAGCATCGTGGTATGGCACGAAGTTTCACGGCCGCATGACCTCCAGCGGCGAGCCCTATGACATGCATCTGGCCACCGCGGCGCACAAAACCCTGCCCCTGCCCACTTATGCCGAAGTGACCAACCTGGACAACGGGAAAAAGATCATCGTCAAGGTCAACGATCGCGGGCCCTTCAAAAACGAACGCCTGATCGACATGTCCTATGCCGCCGCGCTGCGCCTCGGCATGTTGGGTAGCGGCACGACGCCGGTCGAGGTACGGGCGATCGACACCAGCGTACTGCCCATGGTCACCTCCAACGCGCCCGACGCGCCGGACACCTGGTTGCAGGCAGGGGCTTTTGGCCAACGCGAGGGCGCCGAAGAACTGGCCGAACGGCTGGCCAGGGCGAACCTGAAACCGGTCAGCATTCGCAACGGTGGTAAGCTGTTCCTGGTGTGGCTCGGACCCTATGACAGTAATCTTGAAATCAATGCCGTGACGCAGCGTGCCATTGAACTTGGCTTTGAACGGCCGCATAAAGTGAAACGCTGAAAGCCCCCCGACACAGACTGAAATCATGTCCATGACCACGAAAATGAAATCGTTGCTGACGCTTGCCCTGATGGCTTGCATGGCCTGGGCCGGAGCGCAAACGCCGCCGCTTGCTGCTGCGAAGCCCGCGGGACCCAAGCCGGTTCCCGCGCCGCCGCAACTGGAGGCGGCCAGCTATGTCCTGATGGACTTCAACAGCCTCCAGGTATTGGTAGAAAGCAATGCCGACCTGCGCGTCGAGCCAGCCAGTATCACCAAGCTGATGACTTCCTACGTGGTGTTCAAAGCCCTGGCCGCCGGTGATCTCACGCTCGACCAGACGGTGGTGGTCAGCGAAAGGGCCTGGCGCGCCGAGGGCTCACGCATGTTCATCGACCCCACCATGTCTCCGACGGTCGAGCAATTGCTCCTCGGCATGATCATCCAATCCGGTAACGATGCCTGCGTGGCGCTGGCCGAGCACATGGCGGGCACGGAGGAAGCATTTGCCGGCCTGATGAACCATTATGCCAAAGAGCTCGGCATGAGCGGCACGAATTACGAAAACTCCACCGGTTGGCCGGGCGAGCAGCACTACACCACGGCTCGGGACATCGCTTTGCTCAGCGCCGCCATCATTCGCGAGTTTCCGGAGTATTACGCGTGGTATTCGGAGAAGGAGTTCACCTTCAATGAAATCCGGCAGCACAACCGCAACACACTGTTGTGGCGCGATCCCGCCATCGATGGCCTGAAAACGGGGCATACCGAGGGCGCCGGTTATTGCCTGGCGGCTTCGGCGCTCCGCGACGGCATGCGGCTGATCAGCGTGGTGATGAACTCGGCCACCGAATCATCGCGGGCCAGCGAAAGCCAGAGCCTGTTGAATTACGGTTTCCGTTTCTTTGAGACCGTGCAGCTGTACGAAGCGGGAGCTGAACTGGCCAAGCCCCGCGTGTGGAAGGGCGTCGAGGATGAAGTGTCGCTTGGCGTGGCGGCGCCGCTGTTCGTGACCATTCCGCGCGGCCGCTATGCTGAACTCGACGGCCAGGTGGAACTCCCGCCCAC
>DATDPS010000189.1:0-8399 GCA_035292625.1 Lysobacterales bacterium
CTGGACCCCAAATATGCCCCTGCCTATGCCCAACGCGGCATCGCCAACCTGCTGCTGGCGGCGGGCTCGGGAACCTACGGCGATATTCCATTACAGCAGGCGCTGGCGCAGGGCAAGCTGTACCTCGACAAGGCCTTGCAACTGGACCCCGAACTGGCCGAAGCCTGGGCTGGAATGGGTTTGTACTACGGAGGACTACCCAAACCGGATTTGACCCGGGGCATAGAAGTACTACAAAAAGCCCTGGCGATGAATCCCGGGCTGATCGACGCCAGCAACTGGCTGCACAATGCGCTGCAGGCATCCGGCAAGCCCAGCGAAGCCGGCCGCATAGTGATGGATATGATCGGGCGCGATCCCCTGTACCGCCCGGGCATCCGCAATGCAGTGAATAATTTTATCAACTTCGGGCAACAAGACCAGGCCTTCGCCTACCTTGATCGAATCCGGCTCTTGATCCCCAACGACGCCGTGATCCAGTCCAGCGAAGCGGCAATCCACCTGTCGCTGGGGCAAACGGCGCAAGCTGCAGCACTGATCGAGTCAGCCGTCGAACTGCAGCCCACCAATTCCGTCGCCCGCCTGACGCGCAGCTTTGCCTGGATGGATTCGCATCAATACGAGCGCGTGGCCGCGGAAGGTGAAGAGTGGCACCCGATTTTTGCTTTGACCTACCTCGGGCGCACCGAAGAAGCGTCCATGCTGGCCTTCAAGCGGGCGGATGAAGAAGCCGATGTCGTCACCCTGTTTAACTTCCTGAACGTCACTGGCCGCTCGGATGAATTGATTGCTTACCTCGAAGAACGCTGGTCCAACCTGGATGCCCTGCGCAAGGATTTTCCGCCCTATAGCGGCCTGGGTGACTTCCTCATGCTCGACGTCGCGCTGGCCTACTCACGCGCCGGCAACCAGGAACGTTTTGAAGATGCCATGCAGCGGGTCAAGACCACGCACCAGGATCTTATGGCACAAGGTGTGAATAACTCAATTTTCTTTATGTCGGAGGCTGCCCACCTGGCCCTGGCTGGAGACCTGGATTCCAGCCTGGACTACCTGGACCGGGCGGTCACGGCCGGTGCGATCACTTCCAGACGGATCGCCTTCGATTTGCCTGCGCTGGCGCCGCTCGAAGGCGACCCGCGCTTCGAGGCCATCCAGGCACGCATGATCGAGCACCTGAACAGCGAACGGCAAAAACTCGGGCTGGAGCCAGCAACGATATGAGCTTCTTCGAAGAGCTGAAACGCCGAAACGTGTTCAGGGTGGGCATCGTCTACCTGGTGGCTTCGTGGCTGCTGATGCAGGTCGCCGACCTGGTGTTCCCGCGCATTGGCCTGGAGGATTCAGCCGTCACGCTGGTCATCGCCCTTCTAGGCCTGGGTTTTATACCGGCGCTGATTTTCGCCTGGGCCTTTGAACTCACGCCGGAAGGTATCAAGAAGGAAAAGGACGTCGATCGCAGCCAGTCCATCACCCACGTCACCGGGCGCAAACTGGATTTCACCATCATCGGCATCCTCGTCGTCGCGCTGGGCTATTTCGCTTACGACAAATTCGCGCAAACGGGGTCAGAGTCAATTGTTTCTTCTTCCACCGAGGAAAAATCCACGGGCACCGGGGAACAATTGACTCTGACCCCACCGGAAAAGTCCATCGCCGTGCTGCCCTTTGTCAACATGAGCGACGATGCCGGCAATGAGTATTTTTCCGATGGCATTTCCGAGGAAATCCTCAATTCACTGGCCAAGGTGAAAGAGCTGAAGGTCGCGGGGCGTACCTCGTCCTTCGCATTCAAAGGCCAGAACCAGGACCTGCGCCAGATCGGCGAAATGCTGGGCGTGGAAAACATCCTCGAAGGCTCGGTGCGCAAGTTCGGCGACCAGGTGCGCATCACCGCCCAGTTGATCCAGGTCCAAGACGGCTTTCACCTGTGGTCGGAGAGCTACGACCGCAAGCTGGAAAATGTCTTCGCCATCCAGGACGAAATTGCCACCGCCATCCTGAAGGAACTGAAAGCCACCTTGCTGGAGGGAGAAGCAGCGGCGGTTGTTGCAACGCGCACCGACTCGAAGGCCTATGAACTTTACCTGCTGGCCAAGCAGCGCATGTATGAACGCACCCGGCTGACCATCGAATCGGCGGCGGAAATGCTGGACCAGGCCATCGCCATCGACCCGGAATATGCACCAGCCCATGCCCAGCGGGGAATTGCCGCCATGCTTTTGTCCGTCACCAGTTATGGCAACATTCCACAGGACCAGGCGCAGGCACAGGCCAAGCTGTACCTGGACAAGGCACTGGCGCTGGATGAGAACCTGGCAGAGGGCTGGGCCGGGCTGGGTCTTTATTACAACGGACCGCCGCCGCAGCCGGCCAAAGGTATACCGGCACTGGAAAAGGCGCTGGCCATCAACCCCAACCTGAACGACGGCGGCAACTGGCTGACCCTGAGTTACTGGTCGGTGAACCGGGTTACTGAAAGCATGGCCTTGCTGGACGCAATCGCTGCCCGTGATCCCCTGTACAAACCCGCCATGGGCAACCGGGTGTTTCAGATGGCACTGATGGGCAAGGGTGATGAAGCCCGGTCTTACCTGGAGCAGATGGAGCCTTTCCTGCCCGGCGATCCGCAGATAGAGGGCGGCCGGGCCTGGATCGATTTCATCCAGGGTAAAGCGGCCGACGGCCTCAAGCGCTCGCAGGCGGCGCTCGCCATTCAAGCGACGGATCGAACCTTTCGGGCGAGCGTCAACCAGGGAAACTACCTGACGCACCAGTACGATCTCGTGTTCGACGACGAATGGTCGGATTACATTGTCTGGTCGCTGTTCAACCTCGATCGCAACGAAGAAGCCACCATCACCGCGCGCGAGCGCGCCGCCAACGGCGTGGTGGGACCGCTGTTCGCGTTCCTCAACGCCAGCGACCAGTCCGGGCTGCTGGTGCGTTATTTCGAGGAGCACTGGGCGGACCTCGCGGCGTTCCAGAAGGATGTGCCGGCATCCATGTTCGGTTACCGGGAAATGGCTGATATTGCGCTGGCTTATCGCAGAGCCGGTAACCAATCCCGTTTTGACGAAGCCATGGCCGTGCTGGGCGCGGCCAGCAAACAAACGCTGGCCCAGGGCATGCAGGGCGGTGAGTTTCTGATGGTGCTGGCCGCCTACCATGCCATGGCGGGCGAAACCGACCAGGCGCTGCAGTGGCTGGGCAAGGCCATCGATGGTGGTTTGATCGTTTCCAGCAGAATCAGCAAGGAATACCCCTATTTCAGGGAACTCGACGGAAACCCGGAATTCGAGGCCATCCAGCAACGCATGATCGAGCACCTCAATCGCGAGCGCGCGCAGCTTGGGCTGGCGCTCGTGTCAGCATGAACCTGAGCATGGCATGAGAATGAGTGCAGAATGAGCGCGAACGTGACATGAGCCAGAAACCCGGTTTCTTCGAGGAACTCAAACGCCGCAACGTGGTGCGCGTGGGCGTGGTCTACCTGATCGCCGCCTGGCTGCTGGCCCAGGTGGCTGACCTGATGCTGGAGAGTTTCCACGCGCCGGAATGGGTCATCCAGGCCATCCTGGTGGTGTTCATCATCGGCTTTCCACTGGCGCTGATCTTCGCCTGGGCCTATGAACTCACGCCGGAAGGACTGAAGAAAGAAAAAGACGTCGATCGATCGCAATCGATCACGCACAAGACCGGTCACACACTCGACCGCAGCATTATCGCTATCCTCGTCGTGGCGTTGGGATATTTCGTCTGGCAATCTCAAAAGGGGTCAGAGTCAATTGTTCCGTCTCCCACCGAGGAAGTATCGACCGGAGCCGGGGACCAATTGACTCTGACCCCGGACGCTGCGGCCAAATCCATCGCCGTCCTGCCCTTCGTTAACATGTCCTCCGACCCCGAGCAGGAGTTCTTCTCCGACGGCATCTCCGAGGAGATCCTCAACGCGCTGGCCAAGGTCAAAGAACTCAAAGTCGCTGGTCGCACTTCCTCCTTTGCCTTCAAAGGCAAGGACCAGGACCTGCGCCAGATCGGGCAAACCCTCGGCGTGGAGCACATCCTGGAAGGTTCGGTGCGCAAATCCGGCACCAAGGTGCGCATCACCGCGCAGCTGATCCAGGTTGAGGATGGCTTTCACCTGTGGTCGGAAACCTACGATCGTGAACTCACCGACGTTTTCGCCATCCAGGACGAAATCGCCACGGCCATCCTGGAACAGCTCAAAGCTGCCCTGATAGGTGGGGAGTCGGAACCGATTGTGGTCGCTGCCGCCCGCACGGATTCAAAAGTCTACGATCAGTACCTGCTGGCCAAGCAGCGCTTGTATGAACGCAAGCGCCTGTCCATAGAAAGCGCGGTGGAATTGCTGGACAAGGCCGTTGCCCAGGATCCAAATTATGCACCGGCCTACGCACAGCGCGGTATTGCGGCGCTGTTGCTGTCGGACAGAAGTTACGGCGAGATGACCCACGCCAAAGCCGAAATCCAGGGCAAACTTTATCTCGACAAGGCCCTGCAACTGGACCAGCAGCTTGCCGAAGGCTGGGCCGGGATAGGCCTTTATCATGGCAATCGCCCGGGTGAGAACGCCCAGGCGATCGAGGCCCTCGAGAAAGCGCTGGCCATCAACCCCAACCTGATCGATGCCAGCAACTGGCTGCAGATTGCCTACGGGGCGATCGGGGATAACCGGCGCGCCATGGCCATCCTGGAAGACATGGTTTCACGCGATCCGCTGTACCCGCCGGGCTTCGCCAATGCCATAAACGCCTACAACCTGTTCGGCATGCAGGAAAAATCCTGGGCCTTGCTGGATCGCATCCGACCGTTCCTGCCGGGTGATCCACAGATTCTGCAATCGGAAGCCAACACCTGGCTGTCACTGGGAAAACCCGCAAAGGCCTTGCCACTGCTGGAATCAGCCATGGAAGTGCAAGCCAGTGACGCGGTCCTCAAGAATCTCATGGGGGCAGGTCTGCTGCAGACCGGGCAATTCGAACGGGTCATCGAAGTCGGGCATCCCTGGCACAAGGCCATTGCCCTGTCGATTCTGGATCGACAGGAGGAAGCCATGATGATTGCCACGCAACTTGCCGGCGAGGGGCTTGTCGGCCTGTTGATCACCCAGCTGGACCGGGCCGGTCAGTTTGAGAAGCTGATCGAATTCGTCGAATCACGCTGGCCGGATCTTGCCGCATTTGAAAGTGAGTACCCGGATGACGGTAGCGGTTATGCCGATATGTTGCACATTGCGCGCGCCTACTCCAGGACCGGCAACGAAGCCCGTTTCAATGACGCCATGGCGCGGGTTCGCGCCGCCCATGACCGTTCCCTTGCGCAGGCTGTTGCAGATCCATTCTTCCTGGCCGAAGAAGCCCGTTATTATGCCTTGGCAGGCGATCCGGAGCGGGCCATCGAATTGCTGGGACAGGCTGTGGATAATGGTATGTTTTTCCCTGTGAAGTTCGCTGAATTCTGGCCCGAAATGGAGGTGTTTACCGGCGATCCCCACTTTGAAACCATCCAGGCGCGCATGCTGGAACACGCCAACTCGGAGCGTGCCGAGCTGGGGCTGGAGCCCATCTCGACATGAGCCTGTTCGAAGAGCTCAAACGCCGCAACGTGTTCCGCGTCGGCATCGCCTACGTGGTCACCAGCTGGCTGGTGATGCAGGTGCTGGAAATCGTGCTGGAAAGCTTCGGCAGCCCGGCGTGGGTGATGAAGACCGTGCTGGTGATCCTCGCCGCCGGCCTGCCCTTTGCGCTGATCTTCGCCTGGGCATTCGAGTTGACACCGGAGGGTCTGAAAAAAGAAAAAGACGTGGACCGCACCCAGTCCATCACCAACCAGACCGGGCGCAAACTGGACTATGCCATCATCGCCATCCTCGCCGTGGCGCTGGCTTACTTCATCTGGGAATCGCGCTACGCGTCAACGAAGGGGTCAGAGTCGATGGTTCCTGCTTCCGCCGAGGAAACACCCACCGGGGTCGGGGAACAATTGACTCTGACCCCACCGGAAAAATCCATCGCCGTCCTGCCTTTCGTCAACATGAGTTCCGACCCGGAACAGGAGTATTTTTCCGACGGCATTTCCGAGGAAATCCTCAATGCACTGGCGCAGATCAAGGATCTGAAGGTCGCCGGCCGCACCTCGTCTTTTGCCTTCAAAGGCCAGAACCAGGATCTGCGCCAGATCGGCGAGACCCTGGGGGTGGAAAATATCCTCGAAGGCTCGGTGCGCAAGTCGGGCAGCAAGGTGCGCATCACGGCCCAGTTGATCCAGGTTAAAGACGGGTTCCACCTCTGGTCCGACACTTTCGACCGCGAACTGGATGACGTTTTCGCCATCCAGGATGAGATCGCCAGCAACATCCTGGAGCAACTCAAAGCTCACCTGCTCGAAGAAGAGCAGGGCGCGCTGGTGGCCACGCGGGCGAACTCGGAGGCTTACGATCTTTATCTGCTGGCCAAGCAGCGTATTTACGAGCGCTCCAGGCCCACGCTGGAAGCGGCCGCCGAATTGCTCGACAAGGCCATTGCCATCGATCCTGACTATGCACCCGCCTATGCGCAGCGCGGCATCACGGCCCTGCTGCTGTCGGACGACAGTTACGGCACAATTCCTGATGAGCAATCCAAAGCCCAGGCCAAGCTGTACATCGACCAGGCGCTGCGGCTGGACCCAGGCGAAGCCGAAGCCTGGGCCGGATTGGGGTTGTATTTCCTCAATACGCCGGGTAAAAACACCGAGACAATCGAGGCGCTGGACAAGGCCCTGTCCCTCAACCCCAACCTGGTCGATGCCAGCAACTGGCTGCAGGGCGCTTACCAGCTAGCCGGGCGGCTGGGTGAGTCGCGGCAAGTCCTGGAACAGATGGTGCAGCGTGACCCGCTCTACCGGCCCGGCATCGCCAGCATCACGTCGTGGTACGTAAACACGAACCAAGTGGACCAGGCCTCGGCCTTGATTGAGCGTATTCGCCCCGCAATGCCCAACGACCCTTTCCTGTTCCTGGTGGAAAGCGAGGTGCTGTACGCCAAGGCTGAATACGCCAAGGGTTTGGTGATGGCTGAAAAAGCGCTGGCCCTGCAGCCCGACAACAACTATCACAAGGGCCAGGTGGGATACGCCTTGTTGCTTACCGGCCAATTTGAACGCGTCGTTGAAGTAAGCCAGCCCTGGCAGCGCGTGATCGCACTCATGGAACTGGACCGGCTGGAAGAGGCCACCCTGGTGGCGCAGCAACTGGCCACTTCCGGTGAAGATGTGAGCACGCTGATTGGACTTCTGGTTAACAGCGGACAGCAAGCGGCCGCAGTGCAATTCATCGAGGAACGCTGGACCGACCTGGACGCTTTGGAGGCCGCTTTCCCCACGCTCGGCAACAGCGGTCCCGGCCTCATGCTGGACATCGCTTTTGCCTATGCCAGTATGGGCAACGAACAGCGCTTCAATGATGCCATGCAGCGCTTTCGCACAGCGATGGATGCTGGGATTGAGCTCGGTTTCAGCAACAACTTCATGCCCTTGCTGGAAGCCGTCTATGCCACCCTGGCGGGGGACAACGAGACCGCCATCAGGCAACTGTCCGCGGCCGTTGACCAGGGCCTGGTGCTCGGTAGGAAATTTGTCAGCGCATGGGCGGCGCTGAAATCACTCGAGGGGGATGCGGAATTCGAAGCCATCCAGGCCCGCATGATCGAGCACTTGAACGCCGAACGGGCCGAGCTGGGACTGGACCCCGTCCTGACATGAAACAGCTATGCACTGAAGCCCGTAAACTGGCTGGCCGGGAACCACACAGCACATGAGCTTTTTTGCCGAACTCAAACGACGCAATGTCATTAGGGTGGGCGTGGCCTACCTGGTGGCTTCCTGGCTGCTCATGCAGATGGTCGATGTATTGACACCAGTATTCGAATTACCCGGCTGGGCACCCAGGTTCATGTTCCTGCTCCTGGCGGTTGGCTTTATCCCGGTGGTCATT
Source organism: Lysobacterales bacterium (assembly GCA_035292625.1). Lineage (GTDB taxonomy): Bacteria > Pseudomonadota > Gammaproteobacteria > Xanthomonadales > SZUA-36 > SHZL01. Next base: position 7,997 of record DATDPS010000189.1, read on the forward strand.
TTTGCCTGGGCCTTCGAACTGACGCCCGAAGGCATCAAGCGCGAATCCGAGGTCAATCGCACGGAATCGATCACCAATGTCACGGCCAAAAAGCTCGACTACATCACCATTGGACTGCTGGTAGGCGCCATCCTGATTGTCGCAGTGGATCGCTTCCTGCCGCAAAGCGCAGGTTTGGGGTCAGAGTCAATTTCTTCTCGCGGCTCCGGTCAATCCGCCAGTGCTGCAGGGGAGAAATTGACTCTGACCCCAAACCTGCAAGCCGTCACCCCACCGGCAAAATCCATCGCCGTCCTGCCCTTCGTCAACATGAGCGACGATGCGTCCAACGAGTATTTCTCCGATGGCATTTCCGAGGAAATTCTCAACGCCCTGGCCAAGGTAAGCGGCCTGAAAGTTGCCG
>DATDPS010000190.1:0-3547 GCA_035292625.1 Lysobacterales bacterium
GGATGCGGGCGGGGCCACACTGGCCAGCCGCCACAAGATGATTGGGGCGCTGCAGGCGCTGCAGCGCGCACACCAACCCCGCGATATGCCGGGGCAACTGGCGGCTTTTGGTATTTCCGGCGGCATGGGCAGCGGCCTGAAGCGCCTGTTCATGAGTCATCCGCCTCTGCAAGAACGCATCGAGGCACTGCAGGCAGAAATTTGAGGCAGCCTGGCTGCCCGGGGATTCATTGTCTCAGGGTTTTACCACCTTGAGCAGCCTTCTTTGCGGGTGGCGAATTTTACCGTCCGCATTGGCCTTGCTCGGCAGGTAGCTGCCATCCGGCTGCATGTCCCAGGCCGACATGCCTTGCTGCCAGGGAATGGTAAAACACTCCTCGATGATGCGGGCCTGAAACAGCCGGTTATCGATGGGGAAAGCGACTTCTACCCTCTGGCTCAGGTTGCGCTCCATCCAGTCGGCACTGGAACACCACATTTCACCCTGCCCCGCGTTGAGGAAGTGATACACCCGGGCATGTTCCAGAAAACGGCCCACCACCGATCGAACCCGGATATTTTCCGACACGTCCTTGATGCCGGGACGCAGGCAACACACGCCCCGGATCAGCATCCTGATGGGTACCCCGGCCTGGGATGCCGAATACAGGGCCCGGATGATTTTCGGATCCGTCAGCGCATTGATCTTCACATCGATGCCGGCGGGTAAACCCGCCCGGGCATTGGCTTCCTCGCGGCGAATCTTGGCAATCAGCTCTGATAGCAAGGTGAAGGGCGAATGCATCAGGCGCTTCAGACCCAGCAATTGCCCCAGGCCGGACAGTTGTTTGAACACCAGGTCGACGTCCCCGGTGATACCTCTGTCCGAAGTCATCAGTCCAAGATCGGTATACAGGGCTGCCGTGCCGGAATGGTAGTTGCCGGTTCCAAGGTGCACGTACTTGCGAATTTTATTGCGTTCGCGGCGCACGATCATCAGCATCTTGGCGTGGGTTTTGCGCCCCACCACGCCGTATACCACCTGCACGCCCGCGCGCTGCAAACGCGTCGCCAGGTTGATGTTCGCCTCCTCCTCGAAGCGGGCGCGTAGTTCCACCACCACCGTGACATCCTTGCCGTTGTGGGCCGCATCGATAAGCAGGTTGACGACTTGCGAGTCGATACCCGTGCGGTACAGGGTTTGGCTGATGGCCAGCACCCCGGGATCACGGCTGGCCTGGCGGAGCACTTCAATGACCGGTTGAAAACTTTCATACGGATGGTGCAACAGTACGTCGCGCTTCCTCAGAATCGCGAAGTAATCCGGCTCACCCGCCAGGTAATTTTTGACCACCGGTTTGAGCACCGGGTATTTCAGGTCGGGACGGTCGATCAGGCTGATCACCTCCGACAGGCGGTTCAGGTTTACCGGGCCATTGAGGTGGTAAATGTCATTGGCCTGCAATTCGAACTGCGTGGCCAGGAATTTTTCCACCGCCGGCGGACATCCGGCGGCCATTTCCATGCGCACGGCGGCAGCGAAACCGCGCTCGGATAATTCGCTTGCCAGCGCGCTGGCCAGGTTTTCAATTTCTTCCTCGTCGATGAGCAATTCGGAATTTCGCGTTACCCGGAACTGGTGGGTGCCGAGGATTTCCATGCCCGGAAACAGGTCGCCGGCGAAGGCCTGCAGCACGGCGCCCAGGAGCACGAAATCATGCGGCCCGCGGGTGTAGGAACGGGGAATGTGGATGACGCGCGGCAGGGAACGCGGGGCCCGCACCAATGCCATGTTGCCTTCGCGGCCAAAAGCATCCCTGCCGCGTAATTCCACGGCACAATTCAGACTCTTGGTCAGGATGCGCGGAAACGGGTGCACCGGATCGAGCCCCAGAGGGCTCAGCACTGGCATCAATTCCTTGCGAAAATGCCGGCGCAGCCAATCGCGTTGCCGCCCGGTCCAGTCCTGCGGTTTTATAAAGCGGATATTTTCCGCCTCCAGCCGGGGCGTGAGTTCCTCATGCAATACCCGGTATTGTTCCCGCACCAGCAACAGGGCACGCTCGTGAATGGTCTGCAGCACAAAGGCCGGGGTCAGGCCGTCGGCGTCCGGTGTCGCCGCCCCATGCTGGATGCGCTGCTTGAGCGAAGCCACGCGCACTTCAAAAAACTCGTCCAGCAGCATGCTGGTAATGCACAGGAAGCGCAGGCGCTCGAGCAGGGGCACCTGGTCGTCGACCGACTGTTGCAAAACCCGCCATACGAATTCGAGTTGCGCCAGTTCGCGATTCACATAGAGCCGCGGGTTGCGCAAGGCGCTGCGAGACCGGGTCGGCGTTATTTCGAGCGCGCTATCCCGGGCCGCAATGGGTGTGACATTCGTTGCCATGCGTCAAGTATACAACGCGGCGCGATCAGGCTCTGTCGGCAGAGTCCTGCAAAAGAGGTAATTCTTCACCCTGCAAACGGGCCACAATGACCGCACAGCAGGCATCACCGAACACATTAGTGGTGGTGCGCAGCATGTCGAGCACCCGGTCGAATACCAGCAGTACCGCCAGTGCTTCGATCGGCAGGCCGATGGCGGTCAGGATGATGGCGATCGCCACCAGGGAGGCCGATGGCACCGCCGCGACACCAATCGAGGTGATCAGCGCGATGGCGCAAATCAGGAATTGCGTGGTGAATGACAGCTCGAGGCCATAGGCCTGGGCAATGAACATGGCCGCCATGCATTCATACAGGGCCGAGCCATTCATGTTTACCGTGGCGCCGAGCGGCAAAACGAAACTGGTGTACTTGTTGGGCACACCAGCCCGCTGCTCCATGTTCTCCATGGTCAGCGGCAGCGTGGCCGACGAGGAGGCGGTTGAAAACGCCGTGAGCAGCGCCGGCGCCACCGCGTGGAACAGGCGCAGCGGGCTGCGATGGGCGACAAATTTCACCAGCGCCGGCAGGGTGACCAGCGTATGGAACAACAGCGCCGCCACCACGGCCAGGCTGAAGGTCACCAGCGGCCTGGCAGCGCCAAAGCCGGTCTTGGTCACCACCGCCGCTACCAGGCCGAAGACGCCGTAGGGAGCAAATCTCATCACCCAGTGCGTGATCAGCAGCATGGTTTCGAACACGCCACTGGTGAAGCGGTAGAGGACGCTGGCCAGTTCGTGCTCGACCTGCGACATGAAGTAGCCGAAAAGCGCGCTGAAAAAAATCAGGGCCAGCATCTCGTTGGCGGCGGCGGCGGCAATGATATTCTGCGGCACGGCGCGCAGCAGGATCTGCGGAATTTCCTCCAGCCCGCGCCCGGCAATTTTGGCCTGGATCTCATCACCGTTGGCAGTAAGAGCAAGGAGTTCACCGGCCGGCTGGTGGTCGACAATCCCCGGCTGCACCAGGTTGATGACGATGAGCCCAACGATGATCGCCAATGTTATGGTGAGCAGGTAGAACAGCATGGTCTTTAAACCCATGGTGCCCAGCGAATCGGTATTACCAAGCCCGGCCACACCCAGCGCAATGGAGGAGGCGATCAGGGGTACGATGATCATTTTGAGCGCGTTGAGAAACA
>DATDPS010000191.1:0-2860 GCA_035292625.1 Lysobacterales bacterium
GAAATGCATCCCGATCAGACAAATTACAGCATCATCCGGTGAGCGGTGTTGCGCCATGTATTCAGCCACCGCGATGAAATCCTGTTTGGGCTTCCACGCCGCGGGGACCAGCGTTGCGCCGGCCAAAGCTACGAGACTGCCAATCAGCAGCACCTGGCGCCTGGACAAAAAAGGGAAGCATGAGCCTGCGGACACAAAACCACCGCGCACGGCGAGCAGCATGAGAAAGCCCGCAGAGCCAAACATGAATCTGGGAAATAAAAGCTGACCGCGGGAGTAAACGACCAGGACAGTTGTCACTACCGGCAGGAGCAACAAGGCGGCAACCACGACGCCCTGCCTGAGATAGGACACCATGCCGGTAAGCAGCATAACGACGACAATCGTTACGACCGGCCAACCGCCAGGGATCGACCGCTGCAGACCCTGCGCGTATTCCCTGAGAACCCACGTGGTTGCGGCAGAGAGAACCCGACCTGTGTCATCCTCCCAATCCGCTACAAAACCACTGGTGCCATCACCAACATTGCGGAAATCATTGTGGTCGGCCCCGAACGACGGAGCGTAAAGCGCCAGGATGAACAATCCCGTCAAAAGCAGGGCCATGAATGTCGGCATGACCGCGGCACGCTGCCCCCCGCGGTTTGGTCTGCCCGCCAGCACCAGCCAGACCAGTCCATGTACAAAGATGACAAAAACCGCCGTCAGATGGATCCAGGCCGTCAATGCCGCGAGCACGGCATAGCCAAGTATCAATCCGACACGGGGCCTGGCAGCGGCCAGCAACCGGATAAACAGTATGCTGGAGAGCACCGCACCCAGTAACAACCCGGTGTACCCCCGCGCATTCTGTGAGTACCACACAAACTGGTAGTTGAGGGCCATGAACAAAGCGACCAGAAACGCTTCCTCGCGTGAAGCAACCTGCCGGCCCAGCTGGTAAAGGGCAGGTATCGCTGCGACACCGAACAGCAGTGCGGGCAAACGCAGTGTCCACGCGGACTCTCCCAGCCAGCTCACAGCAAAGTGCGCGCAAAGCGAATAGAAAACGTGATTGTTCGAGTAGCCAACTGCACTGATGATTTCCGCAGCAGGCGATCGCACCCACCCGAACAGGGTCCAGAGCTCATCGAGCCACATTCCCTGGTTGAGACCCGGAATCCGCAAGGCCAAGCCGACAAGTGTCAAGGCGCTTACCAGCAGGAAGTCGGAACGAGTCCAGTCCGGAGCAGGGTCAATTCCCCTGCCCAGCATCGGCACCCTGACAAATGTATCGGTATTTTTCAATTGCACCCCTTGACGTTGCACATCAATCAATGTCCTGTTGAATTTTGTAGCCGTAACGTCCGACCGGCATTTTTGCAGTAATACCGGATTGATGCGCGAGCACCGACAGAACGGCCTGGTCCTGGCGGTGATTTGCCCTGCTGCTTCCCGCGGGTGCGATACATTCCTTCACCAGGGCACATTCTTTCCATCGTTCAATGATCCGTCGTGCCCCAATGTTTTGGTAACTTGCCGCGACACAGGCGCCGCACAGATTATGCCGGTCTATCAAACCACCTGATGCGCCCAGGTATTGCAGGGTTCCAGGGTGTGTCCAATCACGGATGGCGCCTGAAGTCCGGGAAGAATAAATGCCGAGCTTGTTGGTGATCCTCCTGAGCCAGGTCAATGGCGCAGTTACGATATTCCCCGCATCCATCCAGCAGACTGTGCACTTGAACTCGGTCAGAGCATCGCTGAGGATTACGGGCTTCCAGGCATACTGGCCCTTTTCGACCTTGATATTGAAATGGTCCGGGAATTGGACGTACTCAAAATTCCTCACTTCTGCCGCAGTGAAAACCGCATACAGGTGGGTTCTTTCCAGTTTGGTCAGGCCCAGGTCAAAAACGACAACCCTGGTTCCGGGTTCGTGCCTGCGCAAACTCGCCAGCAGCTGAAGCAAACTCTGGAAGTGTGAGCTGTCGGCCCCAGTTATAATGACCAGTTCATTCCGCCTGAAGCTTGAGGGCGAGATGAGAATCGGCAGTAGCTCGATCCATCTTATTCGTCTGCCGATTCTGCCTTTGAGTTGATGCAATGTCATAGCCGGCCACACTACCCCTTTCCCGCCGGCAAAAGGGGGCATGCCCCTTATGCCTGGTTTTGCTGCAGCACGATAATCAGCTACCCCGGCTTGCCATCTACGCGTGGCCGCAGCAGGATTGGCGTGTAGATTATGACAAAGATGAGGAAGGCGGCAACCCAGAGGCTGCCCGCCGTCAGGATCGTCACGCGATAGCCTGCCGGCAGTAGCGCCGGCCCGAACACACGCACCAGCACGGCCATGACCAGCAGCGCATAGGACCACGCCATCGCGCCGTGAGTGCGCAGTGGCCGGCCGGTGTGCCCCAGGGAAGCTCGCGACATCACCGCGACGATCATCGTTGCCGCAGCGCCGGCGCCGAGCGCATGCATCCAGAATGCGGCCCAGTCATATCCGGCCAGCAGGTAACAGGCCTTCAAGAACAGACCCAGCGGCAGCCAGGCATATGCGGCGTGCAATACCCAGACGATAGGCTGCCGCAGCGTGCGCAGCCCGTGCCAGCCGGCAAGGCGCAGCAGTTGTGCCAGCCCGGCGGCGGCCGCCAGGACTCCTGACACCACACCCAGCGGCAGCGCAGCGTCCACCAGCAGCACAGCCGCCATCAACAGGATGACCGCACGCTCCAGCAACGGACGATCGGGCATCTGCGCCTCGATGCCGCTGCCACGCAAGGCATTGCCGGTGAACGCTGGAACGATGCGCCCGCCGATGACCGTAATCAGCAGCAGCACGACGTTCAGCGTCGCGCGCAGGGCCGTGCCGGCCAGT
>DATDPS010000192.1:0-5493 GCA_035292625.1 Lysobacterales bacterium
GTGGCTTCATTCGCAGGCTTGGTGCTTTCAGCGGGGCTGGCAAACTTTTTGACAGCACCCAGTGCCGCGACCCGAAGGTTGACGTATTCGATTGCTGCGGATGGATTGGAATGACCATGCCGGCGTTGATGCGTCTGATGAAATTCACGGCAAATATCGCCAGTATCCAATGCATCGGGAACGGGAACATTGATGGTGTACTCCTGCCCGGTGTAACGCATATCGGCTGAACGCAGGCAGGAAATAGCAGCTTGCGCAATCCCCTCGCGCAGCACCGAATCCCTGCCCTCTGACTCAAGCTGCGCAAAGCAGCGTTCCAGCTCCGGCGCAGCAACGCCATCTGCTGGTCGATAGAAACTCAGCGTGAAATCATGCCGCAGGTCGGTCTGTAACATGCCCCAGGCTGAAAACGTACCGGGAAAAAGGGGAATCAGCACCTCGTCAATATCGAGTTCTTGTGCCAGGAAGGCGGCCGCCATGGGACCGGCGCCACCGAAGGCAACCAGCGTAAACGTTCTTGGGTCAACGCCCTGGCTGACGGTAATGGTCCGCATGGCATCCGCCATGGCGGCGTTGGATATCGCCAGAATGCCCTCGGCGAACGCTACCGGCTCCAGTCCCGCTTTGCCGGCCAGGCGCTCAATGGCTGCACGAGCGGCGTTTTCGTCCAGAGACATGGCTCCGCTCAACAGGGAATCAGTGCCGAGACGTCCAAGGAACAGATTGGCATCGGTTACGGTGGGTTCCGTCCCGCCGCGACCATAACAAGCGGGGCCGGGTACTGATCCGGCACTCTTGGGGCCAACGCGCATGGCACCGTTTTCCAGCCAGGCGATCGAGCCGCCACCTTGTCCAATGGTCTGGATGTCGACGATGGACATCAGCAGCGGCAGGCCTTCGAGTTCCGTTTCGAGCGTTGTGTTGGCCTTGCCGTCAATCACCAGGCTCAGGTCGAACGATGTGCCACCCATATCAACGCACAACAGATTGGGCCGGCCGGTGCGCTCAGACAGCGCGGTGCCGGCAATTGTGCCGCCCACCGGGCCTGACAACAAAGTAAACACCGGGTTCTTGCGCGCGCTGTCCGCCGTCGTGACACCACCGCTGGATTGCATGATGTGGACTTGCGCCACCATGTTCATTGCCAGCAGCTGCTGCTGCAGGCTGGTGAGATAACGCTTCACCACGGGAGCGACGTAGGCGCTCATCACTGCAGAGGAGGCGCGCTCATACTCGCGCCATTCACGCGCAACTTCATGCGAGAGGGAAACCGAAATATCCGGTAAAGCCACCTCCAGGTAATCACGAACAGCCAGCTCGTGCTGTGGATAGGCATAGGAATGCAACAGACACACCGCAATGGCCTGGATTTTTTCCTGCCGGACTTTGTCAATGACGACATCCAGATCGGCCAACTGCAGGGGCTCAACTTCAGCGCCATCCCAAGCCAGTCGACCCCGGGCTTCATGCACATCACGCCGTGGCACCAATTGCGTTGGCTTGTGGTAGCGCAGCTCATACAAGGTGTGCCGGTTACCCCTGGCGATGGTGTAGCTATCACCCGTGCCGCGGGTCGCGATGAGCACAACGCGTTCACCTTTGCGCTCCAGGAAAGCGTTCAACCCGACCGTGGTTCCGTGCACAAAGAAGTCGATATCGGATAAATCGGGCACCAGGTCGCGGATGCCATTGATCACACCCAGTGCCGGGTTTTCCGGTGTGGTTGCGACCTTGCCGACGAAGACCGGTCCGTTGGAAGGCTCGATGACGATATCTGTGAAGGTACCGCCAATGTCGGCTGCAACGCGGTATTTGGTCATGGCTAGTTCGAACTCATCGCTTTGCAACCCATTACTGCAGAACTCATCACTGCAGGATTCACGACTCAGAAAAAATTATAACGGTACTTGACGTTCCAGATTCGCCCCGGCGCCGCGGCAGAGAATCCGCCAGCTACCCATTCGGAGTTATAGATTTCGTCGGTCAGGTTATTGACCTCACCAATCAATGACCATTTACCGACGTTGTCATTGACTCCCAGCCTGAGGTGTACCAGGCTCAGATCGTCCCGGGCGGTCGAGTTTTGAACATCCCAGAACTGATCACCGCGCAACTCGTAATCTACCCGGGTAAAGAGGGATGTGTCAGCGACATTCCACGGGATCTCATATTGAGCTCCGAGGTTGATCGTGGTTTCTGCAATATACGGGGCCCGATTACCCACGGCGGTCGGGTCGACGGCATAGGCCTTGATTTCGCTGTCGGTATATCCGAACGAAGCATACAGATCGATCTGGTCCGTGGCGCGCAGCACCAGATCCAGTTCGCCACCCCTCAGGGTTACCTTGTCGATATTGGTTAAAATTTGCGCGCTGATGGCGCCGATGAACGAGAAGAATTGCTGCCCATCGACATCGGTGTCAAACACCGCGGCAGATACCCGCATACGATCGTTCAAGAATTGCCCCTTGAATCCGATCTCGAAGGATTCGGTATCTTCCTGGTCGGCCACGTCAGACACCCCAATGAGCCCGACGCTGGCGGCAACTTCGGCCACGCCGTTCTGGTTGAATTGGCCACTGCGAAAACCCTGGCCCCAGGTGGCATACCAGTTGGTGTTTTCGCCCGGTTGGTAGCGGATGGTGGCTTTCGGCTGCCATTTGTCGAAGGTTTCTTCATTCCTGGCCCCTGGTGTTCCGGCCGGGAACTGCAGCGGCGACACATGCTGGATCCGTTTTTCCTCGTCGTAACGCAAGGCGAACGACAGCTCGAGTTGCTCAGTCACGTCGTAATTCAACTGTCCGAAAGCTGCCTTGGCGGTATTGTCGTTGTCATCCGCCAGGAAGGAATTGGTCGGGTTGCGCGGGTCGGTCGACGGATCACGTTCAATGCGAATAATGCCATTGCCGGTGTCGACGCCGGTGGAAAGCGACACGAATCGCTCCCAATCCAGATAGTAAGCTCCCACTTCCCAACGCAGGCGTTGGTCGGAGGGCGAAGTCAGACGCAGCTCCTGGCTGAAGGCGGATACGTCAAAAAATCCGGTTTGCGTGCCGTCCAGACCAAACAGCGCGGGTGAGCTCCTGGCGTTGGTATAGGGAAACTGGTCCGAATCAGACCAGGTTTCAATATCCGTGTACGAGGTGGTGGAAATCACGGTACCCACGGCTGTGTCCCAGTTAACCAGCAGTGCAAAATCGGCCATGTCTCGTTCGCCAAGGTCGACGTTGTTGTCACGCACCGGCAATACATTGTTGGCGTCAATGGGCCCTGTGTCGGTGCCGAATCCCGTGGCGGTGATGCCGTCTTCGGCAATATTCACAGCCTGGAACTGAAAGCCGATGCCACGGCCCTTGTGCTTGCTGTAGTTGGTTCGCAGATCAAGTGACAGAGTTTCACTGGCCTCCCAGATCAGGCGGCCGCGTGCGGTGAGATCTTCAAATCGGTCGGCTTTCTCTCCGCGGGTGATATTGTCCAGATAGCCATCGCGGTCGATGTATTTAGCCGAAAATCTGCCGTACAGGGTTTTCTCCACCAACGCACCGCCCACCGAAGTTTCCAGGGAATACTCGTCGCCTTCACCCATGCCCGCTGTGAAGTAGGCATCCGGCTCTTCACCAGGCCTTTTGGTATTGATAATGATCGCCCCGCCGGTCGCATTGCGGCCATAAATGGCGCCCTGCGGACCCTTGACCACCTCGATGCTTTCGAGATCGAATAATTCCTGGCGGAACTGGATGCCACTGAACTGCAGAACACCGTCAACGATGGTTGCTACCGGTGATTCTCCGTTGCGGACCTGTGTGATACCGCGGATGGTCAGGAAGCTGGTGTCGATGCCCTGCGATGTCGCCAGGGTGACGTTGGAGGTCAAGCCGATAACCTCCTCCACCCGTTCAATGCCGGCATCCCGTATGACTTCTGCTGTGAATGCCGTGACGGCGTAAGGCGCATCCTGGATGCTTTCGTCCCTGCGCCGGGCGGTCACAATGACTACCTCGAGCGCACTGGTTTGCTCGTCGGCGTTGGTCTGTGCCACCACCGGAGATGGAGCAATGCCGAACCAGGTAGCCAGCAGCACAATCATCACGGATCTTGGAATGCTCATACATATTTCCTCATTGAATCAGACAGAAGTCCTGACTGGGTACCCAGGGCCGATTGGATCAATGGCGATAGAATTCATCGCATGATTCAGATATTAATATTACTTCAAATTTTAATAATATCAACAAAGTTTTGACAAACGGTACTTTGCCGTTAAAATTGTGCGACCCGGCGCAAGTCGAAATGGTCACAAATTGATGAAGAATCAGGAAAAAACCAGTAACCCGGTCAAGCGTTCCATCGGTGGGCTGTTGAAGGCCCGGCGGCTCGAACAAAAAATGACGCTGCAGGAAATTGCTGATCGGTCAGGCCTCTCGGCCGCGTTTCTGTCCCAGGCTGAGCGCGGCAAGGCAACGCCATCCATCGTCTCCCTGATCAATATCGCCAAGGCGCTGGGAACGAATATCCATTATTTCATCACGCCACCTGCCGCCACCAGCATGGTGCGGCGTGCGGATAATCCGGAATACATTGACATTGATTCGCCGGTTGTCTACCGGCGCCTGGACGCAAATATCCGCAACCAGCAGATGAACGCCCTGATCATGGAGCTACCGCCTGACACGGCTTTACCTGAAGTGCATCGCGAAGAAGGCGAAGACTTTTTTTATGTTCTGGAAGGTGAGGTGGAGCAGAGCATCGGCGGCAAGGTTTTCACCTTGCGACAAGGCGACAGCGCCCACCACAACACCCAGGTCGATCATGCCGTGGTGAACAAGAGCAAGCGGGTGGCCAGAATGCTATGGGTAGGAACGCCGGTGCTATTTCCACCGATTGGCGACGACGAGCTAAAAGACGGGTGACCACGCGCTGTCTCTTATTCTCGCCGGATGAGTGACCGATGATTTATGACTGAGCTTCTGGTCAATACGGCAATGGGTTTGTTTACCGTCGCCCTGCATCAGGAACGGGCGCCCACAACCTGCGCCTATTTTGCCAATCTGGCACGCAATGGTGAATTGAATCAGTCCAGTATTTTCCGGATTCTGTCGACCAGTAACCAGGAGGAACATGACCCTTGTCCGATCCACATTGTTCAGGTGGGGCGAAGCCAACTGTATGGCAGTGACCGGCACACGATCGAACACGAAAGTACACTGCAGACCGGAATTTCCCATACCCGCTGGGTGGTTTCGGCTGCTCGCTTCGATCTCTCCGTGCTTTACGGAAGTTTTTTTATCTGCATGCGGGATGAGCCGTCCCTGGATTATGGTGGAGCACGCCAGGCTGATGGACAGGGCTTTGCTGCATTCGGTGAAGTGACGGTTGGCCGTGATGTTGTTGAGGCCATTTTCAACCGGGCCGAAGGCTCCGATTTGCTGCAAAACGGGATTGCAGTTCCCACCATCGGTCTGCGTGAGCTGAAGGCCGGATCACGATGAAGCC
>DATDPS010000193.1:0-3231 GCA_035292625.1 Lysobacterales bacterium
CCGGGAGTATCGTGCAGATAGAACGTTGTGCCGTAAGCCACCGCTGGGATCAGGGTGCGGAAAAAACTGCCGGAATTCTCTACTGCATCGCCGGCCATGGCGATGTGGCAGGGTCCGAGCAGGACACACAGCACAACAAACTGGCAACTGCGAAGATAATGGACGTGCCTGCACACCCTTCTCATCTTACTCCAACGGTCTGGGAACTCCCTTGTTCAATAGGCAAAGAAAGATTAACTTCAGTTTGTTAGTATCACTCCCCTGCAATCCAGCCTGCCGGTACTGGTACATTGGAAACAATCCCCATGCGCTTATCCTTGTGGTTGACCTTCTTCCTCCTGGCGTTTGCCTTGCCTTCCCCCCAGAGCCTTGCCGCAGAAACAACGGGCACAGCGCCAACCAGCGGCGAAGCGGAACTGCAGGCAAAAATCCGCGAGCTGGAACAGCAACTGGACAGCGCCAGGCAGAACATTTCGCAGCTCGAGGCGGAGCTGGCGCAGGCCAGGAAAGCGGCCGCAAGCCCAGCTGCCGAAGCCCCGGCAGCCAGTATTGCCAGCACCTCACCCGGAGCCAGAAACACAGCACCGCAAACGCTCATTCAAGCCTTTGACGCCAGTTCCGCCTCCCGGACTGAAAGCGTGATGCCGGCCTTAGTCACCAGCCTTGGGCCGATGGAACTCGCCAACGGCGGGGTGGAAGACATTTCACGGCTGGAATTCCTGGTGCCCGGCCTGCGTTACGGACAATCCGGGCGGGACAGTCGTTTCTCCATGCGCGGCGCCCGCACCAACAGCATCGGGCCACAAGGAACACCGGTGGTCGCAGTCTATGAAAATGGTGTGTACAGCCCGACCACCAGCGAAGCGCTCGACAGCTTGCTGGACGTGGAACGGATAAATGTACTGCGCGGACCTCAACTGACCACCTTCGGACAACAGGCCTATGCCGGTGCCATCAGCGTGGTGAACAACAAGCCTGCAATCGGTCAATACTATGGCGCAGCCGAACTGGAAAGCGGTTTGCCGGACAAGACCCGCGGGCAGGTGGTGCTGAATTTACCGGCCGGCGATCACCTCGCCATTCGCCTGGCCGGCTTGTCGGAAAGCCGCTCCGGCTGGATCGATAACGGCGTGGTCGACACCGATGCCGACGACCTCAATGAAAACAATACCAAAACCCTGCGTGCCAGCATGTTGTGGCAGGTTACTGATGATCTTCAGCTGTATCTGTGGAGCCGCACGCAGGACCAGAATGGCACCGGTTCGGGCCCGTGGGGTTACCAGCAGACCGGAGCCTATGTCGATGGCGCACTGGTGCCTGGCAACCAGTTTGCCCAGGGGTTCTTCATCCCCGACCTCGGCCCATGGATCGTATTTCGTAATTTCATCCCGGATGCCGATTACGAGCACTGGGTGAATGCCGCCGAACTGAACTGGAACCTTGGTTTTGCCTCCCTGCAGTGGATCAACAGCTTCACCTCACTGGACAGCCGTGAGTCTTATGACAACGACTACAGTAATTCGGGTGATGTGTTCACCAGTGCCTTTGCCGGCTGGAGCACTTCGCAGGAAACCGCGTCCAGCGAATTACGCTTTGCCTCGGCCAACGACGGCCCGCTGAATTGGGCAGCCGGCTTATTCTGGCTGCAGCGCGAAGCCAACTGGGGCTGGCTGGAATCCTTCAACGGCGTTCTGCAGCAACCGGACTGGGATACGCGGGGCACCTATGTGGACGAAACCAAAGCCGCCTTCGCGCAAGCCAGTTATGCGTTCACTGAGCGCTTGCGTGCCACCGCCGGGCTGCGCTGGAACGATCAGGGCAAAGAACTGAAAACCGGCGAGGAGGACAGCTGGTCGGATGTGTCGTGGCAGGCTGCCCTGGAGTATGAACTGGCTGACAGTATCCTGGGTTACCTGTCCGTAGCGGATACCTATCTGGCCGGCGGCCTCAATTCCGCGCCGGGGGTGAACCCGACCTGGGACCCGGAAGCGCTCACGGCCTATGAAGCCGGCATCCAGACCGTCTTGGCGAACGGAACGGTCAGCCTGAACCTCGCGGCCTGGTATAACGATTTCCAGGATGTCCAGTCACAGGCTTTCCTGGTACAGCCCTACCCAGGCTCACCCGAGGCTACCGAATACACCGGAAACGGTGGTGACGCCGACGCCAAGGGCGTGGATGCGAGTTTGCAATGGACACCCACCGAGCAGTGGTACCTGGCAACCCATATCGCATACACCGACGCGAAGTTCAGCAACTACAGCGCCCCCAACCTCGCCGGCCTGGGCGACATTCCGGGTCATACCGATGGCGACCGGCTGATTTATGACGGCTGGCGGCCGGCCCTGACCCCGGAATGGGTCATCGGGCTGCAGGCCTCCTATGTCTGGCTGCTGAAGAAATGGGGGAGCCTGACGCCCTACCTGCAAACCACCTGGGCCAGCGGCTACTACGGCTCGGACATCAACCTGGAAGGCACCCGGCAGGACGCGCACGGCCGCACCGACCTGCGATTGATCTGGAATGCTCCTCAAGGCAATTTGGAGGTCCAGTTCTACATGCTGAATCTTACCAACGAGGCGGTACTGTACTGGACCCAGGTCTACAATCCGGCAAGCCGCCCGGACATAGCAACGGTGCAGGCCAGCTGGGCGAACCCCGACACCTATGGCTTCATATTCAAGTATGCGTTTTGATGTGCAAATCCGCCCGTTCGCACCGATGTCGGCCGCACCGAGAGTTCCAACTGCTGGCCCAGGCAGGCCAGGAAATAACTCGGGGCTTCAACCCAGCTTCACCACCGCTTCCCGAGTGTAAACAGGGCCCTGCTTGCTCAGCTTTGAGCTGTACAACACAACCTGCTTGAGATCACCCTGGAAAAACAGCGTGCTCTTGTGTTGCTCAATCCATTGCGTCAGATCACGTGCATGCTTGAGCCGCGCGAGGGTTACGTGCGGTGCAAAACTGGAAGTCCCGGGTGGATTTCCCATGTTTACCGTGGCAGCGCAAATGCGTTCTGCCACCTGCGCCAGCCCGGGGGTGTCCACCGCGGCCCACGCGACCCGGGCTGCACACGGTTGCGGAAAAGCGCCTACCCCGCGAACTACGGCGGGAATTGCGGCAAAGCCAGCCAGTGCATCATGCATGGCTGCTGCGACCAGATGCAGGTCATCAACTTCGCCGAGAAAACGCAAAGTGATATGCCAGCTGCCCCCTGGAACCGGCTGAACC
>DATDPS010000194.1:0-6056 GCA_035292625.1 Lysobacterales bacterium
GCTGCCGACTGGTTTTTCTACGACGACCGCTTCCCGCGGGCGCGACGGCTGGCCACGGATTTATCTGGTTCAACCGGATTGACACCGGTGCAGGGCGATATCACGGGCATCTGGAACGCCGGCCTAAGACGTGCCTGCGGGCGATCAATGCTGGCCCTGCACGGTGTCACCACGGAATCCTTCCATTTCTGCCTGAAGATCCTGGTTGGCGAACAAACCCGCATGCAGACGCGGGTCACCCGGCTCGACCAGGACCTGTTCCTGTGGCAGATCCGTTGTGGTCAACCCATCAACCAGAGCGTAATCGCATGACTGCACCATTTCCTCCGGGCGTCACCGCCGAATCCATGGGCGAGGCCCTGCAGCGCTTCAGCCGGATCGTCGGCAGCGAATGGGTCTTCACTGGCGAGGAGGTCGCTCCGTACCACGACCCGTATCCGGTATCCAACGATACCACCCGTTACCTGGCGCATGCCGCGGTTGCGCCGGACTCGACCGAGCAGGTGCAGCAGATCGTCAAAGTGGCCAACGAGCTGGGTATTCCCCTGTGGCCGGTTTCCCGCGGCAGGAATTTCGCCTACGGCGGCGCGGCGCCGGTGCTGTCTGGCTGCGTCGTCCTCGATCTCAACCGGATGAACCGCATCCTGGAGGTGAACGAGCAGTTCGGTTACGCCCTGGTCGAGCCGGGCGTGAGCTATTTTGATTTGTATAACCACATCCAGGAAAAAGGTCTGAATTTGTGGCTGGACGTGCCCGACCCTGGCTGGGGCAGCGTGGTTGGCAACGCGCTGGATCACGGCGTTGGCTACACGCCGTACGGCGACCACTTCGCAATGCAGTGCGGCATGGAGGTCGTGCTGGCGAACGGCGAGGTCGTGCGCACCGGCATGGGTGCGATGCCGGGCAACAACACCTGGCAGTTATTCAAGTACGGCTTCGGTCCTTACGTGGACGGCATCTTTTCGCAGTCGAACTTTGGCGTCGTCACCAAGATGGGCATCTGGCTCATGCCGGATCCGGGTGGCTATCGCCCCTACATGATCAGCTTCCAGCGCGAGGAAGACATCGAGCAGGTCATCGAGATCCTGCGGCCGTTGCGGATCAACAATATCATCCAGAACGCGGCCACCATCCGCAGCCTGGTGCTCGATGCCGCCATCTTCGCCACCAGGAGCCAGTATTACTCCGGTGATGGTCCCATACCGGACAGCGTGGCGAAGAAAATCATGGCCGACCAGGATATCGGCATGTGGAATTTCTGCGGGGCGCTCTATGGCCCCCCCGCCATCGCCGACGTGCTGTGGACAGTCATCCGGGATTCGTTTGCCGGCATCCCCGGCGTCAAGTTCTATATGCCCGAAGACCGCAAGCACAATCCGGATATTCTCCTGCACCGCGCCGAAACCATGCGGGGCGTTCCCAAGCTGACCGAGTTCAATTTCCTGAACTGGAGCGGAGGCGGCGGCCACATCGGTTTCTCCCCGGTCTCCCCGACCACCGGATCGGATGCCTTGAAGCAATACCGCATGGTCAGCGGCCGGGTGCGTGAGTATGGCTTCGACTACATGGGCCTGCTGGCCATTGGCTGGCGCGAACTGCATCACGTGGTGGTGATCGTGTACGACAAGACCAGCCCGATCGAGCGGCAACGCCTGGACGAACTGTTCAAACTGCTGGTGAAGGAAGCTGCCGCCGAGGGTTATGGCGAGTACCGCACGCACATCCGTTACATGGACGCGATCGCCGGGACTTACAGCTGGAACGACAATGCCCTGATGAAGATGCACGAGACCATCAAGGACGCCCTCGACCCGAAGGGCATTCTCGCGCCGGGCAAATCGGGGATCTGGCCCAGACACCTGCGGGGCGGTGGCGGCTCATGAAACACGCATGGTTACCGGCGTTGGCGCTGTTGCTGACCGGCACCGTTCCGGCCCAGGCCAGCGCGGACATGACCGGCAAGGAAGTCTTCGAGCGGCACTGCGTGTACTGCCACGCACCGGGCAACGAGCATCCTGGCACCCGGCAATTGGGCCTGACCCGGGGCGAGGACAAGGCCGTGCTGGCCGAACGTGATGATCTGGCCGTGGAGTATGTCCAATACGTGGTGCGGCACGGACTGCAGTCCATGCCCGGCTTCTACCCCAGCGATCTGACCGATGCACAACTCGAGGCATTGGCTGAATTCCTGAGCCAGCATAGAGCTCTGACGCCTTAACGTTCGAAGTCCGGCAGATCCTGCCCTCGATGAACGATCTCTATGTTAAGGAGCCTCTGATTAATTATGCACGGGCGCATATTTGATCAGAGGTTCCTTAATGATGTGCGCAGCTTTAAATATCCTATAATCAAAAGGCCCCAACCACAGCCCGACCAACGTCCAACAACTCACAGCGGGAGAACAACCATGACCCCAGAACTCCATTACCTCGCCCTGGTCGCCACTTTCACGGCGCTGACGTGGATTCCCTACGTCCTCAACGAGATCTTCAGCAACAAGCTCAGCGATGTCGTGGGCTATCCAACGGCCCCGCTGGTGCTGGCACCCTGGGCCGAGCGTTTGAAGAAGGCACACTACAATGCGATTGAAAACCTGGCTCCTTTCGCCGCGATCGTGCTGGTGGCCCATGCGGCCGGGGTCAGCAACGCGGCGACCGCTGCGGCAGCCGCGGCGTACTTCTGGGCACGCATTGCACACGCAGTTTGCTACACGCTCGCGATTCCCTGGTTGCGCACGCTGTCCTTCGCCGTGAGCTGGGGTGGAATCATTTGCATTGCCTGGCATGTGTTGATGCGGTGACACCAGGCCGAATAATGATTTTCATGCCCAATGTCTTACCCCGCGCCAGGGCCCTGCTCATGGTTGCGGCATGGTCTGTCCTGGTGGCCGCTTGCGGCGGCGACACAGCAACTCCGCAAGCCCCGGCCCCGCAGCCCGCGGACGCCACCACCGCGAACAATGAAACCACCACGCGCTATGACTGGTACATGGAAGGCGCCACGCCAGCCGGTCAGTCAGTGGTAACGCAGACGGGCGACGGCCGCATCACCAGCGAGTCCTTCATCCACTGGAACAATCGCGAGTACCGGCTGGACTCGGAAATCCAGCTCGACGGTGAAGGCCGGGTGATTGCGCAGCGCATCACCGGCACGTCACCCTTTGGCGCGCCGGTCGATGAGTCCTTCAGTTTCGAAAATGGCGTCGCCGCGTGGAGTACGATTGGCCAAAAGGGTTCGGCGCTTGCCGATGAGCCCGCCTGGTATCTGCCCAACGAAAGTGGCGTCTTTGCCTCGCTGCCGGCGCTGGTGCGTGCAGCGGCCTTAAACCTGGATGGCGAGGTGCCGATGTTTCCGTCCGGCAAGGCGAAAGTTGAACGGGTTACCGAGGCGGAGCTGGAAACCGGCGCCGGGATGCAGCGACTTGTGCTCTACGCGATTTCCGGTATCGACTTCTCGCCGAATTACGCCTGGTTCGACCAGCACCTGGAACTCGTTGCCCTCGACTGGGGAGGCTATCTCGGCATGATTCCGCAGGGCTGGTCCGCGGACACTCTCAGGCAATTGAGCGAAATCCAGACCAGTGAGTCAGCGCGACGCTCCGCGCGCATGGCCGGGGAACTCGCAACCATCATCGAAGCGCCGCTGATCTTCGAGAACGTGGACGTGGTCGATGTCGAACGGGGTGTGCTGCTGCCGCAGCATCAAGTACTCGTCATCGATGGCAGGATTGCCGCGGTATCAGGCCAGGCCATCGACCACAGCGATGCCGTTCGCATAGACGGAACCGGGCAGTCACTGATGCCCGGCATGTGGGACATGCACGGTCATTTTTCGCTGGGTGACGGTTTGTTGAACATCGCAGGCGGCATCACCAGCGTGCGCGACATCGGCAATGTGCACGAAAAAATCGTGCTATCGACCGAAAAGTTCAACTCGGGCGAAGTCATTGGCCCCAACACCTATCGCGCGGGATTTATCGACAAGGCCGGTCCCTACGCGTCGGGCTGGCCCGCCGAGACGCTCGAGGACGCGCTGCAGCGGGTGGATTTTTTCGCCGCAAACGGTTACATCCAGATCAAGCTCTACAGTTCGATCGTGCCCTCCTGGGTGGCGCCCATAGCCGAGCGGGCGCATGCCCGTGGCATGCGCGTGAGCGGCCATATTCCCGCCTTCATGTCGGCTGAGCAGGCTGTCAGGGCCGGTTACGACGAAATCCAGCACATCAACATGGTCTTCCTGAATTTTCTGGCGGGAGACCGGATGGATACCCGGCAGCAAATCCGCTTCACCCTTTACGGCGACGAGGCGGCGAACCTCGACCTCGACAGCCCGGCGGTGGAAGATTTCATTCGGCTGCTGCAGGAGAAAAACACCGTGATCGATGCAACGGCAGCCATTTTCGAGACGATGCTGGTGCACCAGCCGGGCATGGCGGATCCCACCTATACCGCAGTGGCCGAGCATCTGCCGATCGCCGTGCGGCGCGGACTCTACACTCCGGACATGGTGCCCGGCGAGAACTGGCCCGCCTCGGCGCAGAAGCAAAGCCAGATGCTGAAAAAGCTATACGACAGCGGGGTTCAGCTCGTTCCCGGCAGCGACGGCATTGCGGCGTTCACGCTGCACCGCGAACTCGAGGTCTATGTCGAGGCCGGCATACCTGCGGCCGCCGTGCTCAAAATGGCCACGCTGGACGCGGCCCGGGTGGTGGGGGTCGAGCAAAAGACCGGCTCAATCACCGTCGGCAAAGACGCTGACCTGGTGCTGGTCGACGGCAATCCACTGCAGGACATCAGTGCCGTGCGCCGCGCCACGCTGGTAATGAAAGGCAAGACTGCGTATCGACCGGATCTGCTGTACCAGGCGGCTGGCGTGCAGCCGTTCGTGCCTTCGGTGGAATTATGATTTCAGCCTGGCGAAGCGTTGTGGGTCGGCTGGTGGAAGCGCTGCAAGGGCCGGTGCGGCTCGGCTGCCATGTCATGGCTGAGCCAGGAAACCAATAGCTGGGCACCGAGCAGTATGGGTAAGGCCGCCAGCATCACGGTGCCGGCGCTGGCGGTGGCGCCGGTCGAGACCGACACGGTCCATTGGTACAGTCCGAAAACCAGGCCGAAGCCCAGCAAGGGCACGCTCATCAGCAAAGCCAGCGAGGCGACTGAAAAACCCCGAACGAAGTAGGTATAGACGATGCGCCGGCACAGGTTACGCGCATGGCCGAGCAGAAACGGTCCCGCCACCCGGCCCGGCCGCAGGCTCGACGCTTCGTCCTCATAGACTGCTCGCATGGGCATCTCGACCACCACCGCGCGCACCTGGTTTAAGTGGTAGAGCAGGTCGGATTCAAAAAAGTACCGCCTGGCCACCCGGTCAAGATCGATTTCGCCGAGCGCAGTCCGATGGATGGCGGTGAACCCATTGGTGGGATCGAACAGTTGCCAGTAACCGGTTGAGAGCTTGGTCATGAACGACAGTACCGCGTTGCCGAACAGGCGAATCCATGGCATGGCCGCCACGTCGCGCAAGTTATGGAAACGATTGCCCTTGACGTAGTCGGCTTCACCGTTCAGCGCCGGCGCAGCCAGGCGCGGAATCAATTGCGCATCCATTTGCCCATCGCCGTCGAGCTTCACCACCACCTCGGCTGCAGACTCGAGCGCGGCGCGGTAACCGGTCAGCGTCGCCCCGCCGACACCCTGGTTTTCGGCATGGCGCAGCACCCGCACCCGGGGGTCATTGCAGCCGGCTTCCACCTGGTCACCGGTGTGGTCCGGACAGGCATCATCGACTACGAATATCCATCCAACCCCGGGGCCGATGCGCGACAGCACCTGCAGCGCGCGCGCGCCGGTGCGGAAGCATGGCATCACCACGGCGATTCTGGCTTGCGCGGATGTACTCATGGCTCAACGATACACCCAATGTCGCTGCAGGAAAAAGCTCACCACCGCCAGTATTGCCTCCACCACAGGTTTGGCCAGCCAGGCATGGCGCAGTCCGAATGTGCCGGCCGTCCAGGCAACACACAAGGTGCTCAGCGCCATGAGGACAAGCCACAG
>DATDPS010000195.1:0-2223 GCA_035292625.1 Lysobacterales bacterium
TTTTTATTTCGAGGACGCCAGCTTGCTGCTGGCGGGGGACACCCTGTTCCTCGGCTCGGTCGGCCGCACCGATTTTCCCGGGGGCGATTCGCACGCGCTCAGGCAATCCATCCAGCAACGCCTGTACTGCCTCGACGAAGAAGCCGTGGTGGTCACCGGCCATGGCCCGGAAACGCGCATAGGGCGTGAAATGCGCCAGAATGCCTTCGTGCGCGCGCTCTGAATGACTGCAGCAGCCGAAACCGCGCTCTACAACCGCATTTTCTGGCGCATCATCCCGTTCTTGTTCCTGTGTTATGTCGCGGCCTTCCTCGACCGCGTCAATGTAGGATTCGCCAAGCTGCAAATGGCCCAGGAACTGGGCTTCAGCGACGCCGTGTATGGGTTTGGCGCAGGCATTTTTTTCATCGGTTATTTTTTATTTGAAGTGCCAAGCAACCTGGCGCTGGAAAAAGTCGGCGCCAAGCTGTGGATTGTCCGCATCATGGTGACCTGGGGCATCATTTCCAGCTGCATGATGCTGGTCGAAACGGAATTCTGGTTTTACACCCTGCGCTTCCTGCTCGGCGCGGCGGAAGCAGGCTTTTTCCCGGGTATTATTCTCTACCTCACCTACTGGTTCCCGGCAGCGCAGCGCTGCCGCATGATGGCTTTGTTCCTGACGGCGGTCGCTGTTTCCAATGCCATCGGGGCACCCATTTCGGGCGCCATCATGCAATGGCTGGACGGCGCCAACGGCTGGCAAGGCTGGCAGTGGTTGTTCCTGCTCGAGGGCCTGCCTTCGGTGCTGTTTGGCCTGCTGGTGCTGGTGCTGCTGGATGACGGGCCGGGCAAGGCCCGCTGGCTGAGTGAGAGCGAAAAGGCCGTGGTACTGCGGCACCTGGCCGAAGATGAGACCGCCAAGCAGGCCGCCGGCCTGAGGCACCGCTTCGCCGACGTGTTCCGCGACCAGCGCGTATGGGCCCTGTCGTTTACCTACCTGTGCATGATGATGGGTTTCTATGCGGTGAACTTCTGGATGCCCACCATCATCCA
Organism: Lysobacterales bacterium; assembly: GCA_035292625.1. Classification (GTDB taxonomy): domain Bacteria; phylum Pseudomonadota; class Gammaproteobacteria; order Xanthomonadales; family SZUA-36; genus SHZL01. The sequence continues at coordinate 1,036 of DATDPS010000195.1, forward strand.
GGAATTTGGCGTGGACACGCACAATTACCTGCAGGTGGGCCTCCTGAGCATGGTGCCCTGGGGAACGGCAACCGTGGCCATGGTTTTGAACGGCAGCCATTCCGATAAGACCGCCGAGCGCTTCTGGCATGCCATCGTACCCCTGTTGATTGCCGCCGCTGGCCTGCTCGGCCTGGCCCTGGTGGGTCACGCGGCCGTGCTGTCCCTGGTCTGCCTGATGATGATCACCACCGGGCTGCTGTCTGCCATCGCGGTGTTCTGGTCGATCCCGGCCGCCTTCCTGTCCGGCACAGCAGCCGCGGCCGGCATCGCCTGGATCAATTCCCTGGGCAACCTCGGCGGCTTTGTCGGCCCGGAACTGATCGGCCGCATGCGCACCGCCACGGATTCCACCGAGATGGCATTTTTCACACTTGCCGGCTTCGTTCTGCTGGGTTCGTTTGTGCTGTTGATTCTGAGGTCCAAGTCCGCTGCCGGGGGCAAACCGTCAAACGCCAGGCAGTAACTCCGCATACAAGCATTCCAACCGACGGTGTGGCCGGTTCTTCCACTCAGGACACGCAGCAAGTACATCCCTGTATGCTCGGATGAAACATCCCTGTTTCATACGGTCCTGAGTGAAAGACCCCGCCCCGCCGTCCGGAGAACTTCGTACAAGGGCCGAAAATTATCCCCTGGAATAACTGTTTCTTCCCGGAATGCCAAGAGCCGGAGCCGGGGAGCTACTTCCGGGACCGTATGAAACAGGGACGTTTCATCCGAGCCCCCAGGGAAGGGTTCACGGCGTGTCCCGGGAGTAGCTACCCGGGTCTGGCTCCCGCTAAGCCCAACGATGCAAAACACGAAGTTGCTATAACAACTTCCGCATGCCTGCTTCCAAACCACTCACGGTCAAGGGAAACATGCGCTGCTCCATCAGCTCCGAGATGATGCGGGTGGAGGGCGTGTGGGCCCAGCGCTCGCGCGGTTCGGGGTTGAGCCAGACTGCCTTGGGGTAGGTATCTAGCAGGCGCTGCAGCCACTGCGCCCCGGCTTCCTCGTTGAAGTGCTCCACGCTGCCGCCGGGATAGGTGATTTCATACGGGCTCATGGTGGCATCGCCGACCAGGATCAGCTTGTAGTCGGCCGCGTACTTGTGCAGCACGTCCATCACCGGGGTTTTCTCGGTGTGGCGGCGGCGGTTGTCTT
>DATDPS010000196.1:0-4012 GCA_035292625.1 Lysobacterales bacterium
GAAATGCTTCATCACTTGACGCCCCTGTTCTGAGTTTGCAAAAACTCATTGTATATGCGGCACTGGACCATGTCCGCTTCTGTGTGCGATTGGTGCGGGTGCCGCTACCGTCTGCCGTTCAACCATGGGATCAGTGTGAAGTGCCAGAGTAACCAGGTTACCCGGCCGTGAACGCATCAGCCCGGGCCGTGCGAAAATTACTTTGGGCCCACAGTTTGCTAGGATGTGTTCCCCTCCGTTCACGAGACTCCCCAATGACCAAAGATTGGCCCCTCGACCTGCCGGAAGATGCGATGCGCGCCATGGTGGATGCCAGCATGGATCGGATCGAGGCGTTCATGGCCACGCTTTCCGAACAGGCGGTAGACCGGTCGGCGGAAGCTGATCCAGAGTACATAAGCTCCCTGAAAGAACCGATGCCCGAGTTGGGCGGTGACTTTGGGCAACTGCTGGATATGGTGTTCCATGACCTGGCGCCATTGAGTTTGAATCCCGCGTCTCCGGGATTCATGGGTTATGTGCCGGGCGGCGGAATTTTTCACGCGGCCCTGGCAGATCTCATCAGCAACACCCTGAACCGCTATACGGGGGTAGCCGGTGTGGCGCCGGCTCTCAATCAGCTGGAAGCGAATGTCGTGCGCTGGTTTTGCCAGATCATGGGTTACCCCGCCCAGGCGCGGGGATTCCTCACCAGTGGAGGTTCGCTGGCCAACTGGAGCGCCCTGGTAACGGCACGCCATGCCAGGCTGGGTGAAGATTTTTCGCGCGGCATGATCTACACCTCGGACCAGGCCCATCACTGTGTCGCCAAGGCCGCCAGGCTGGCGGGTTTCCCGGCAGCCAATGTCCGGGTGCTGCCAGCCGACGCCGATTATCGACTCAATCCCGTCCGGGTACGGGATGCCATACAAAATGACCGTGCCAGGGGCCTGCAGCCAGCCATTCTTGTGGCCAGCGCGGGCACCACCAACAGTGGCGCAGTCGACCCCTTGCCAGAGCTCGCAGCTCTGGCCCAGGAGGAAAACCTGTGGCTGCATGTGGATGCTGCCTATGGCGGTTTCTTTCGCCTCACCGGGCGCGGTAAACAGGCACTGGCGGGCATTGAACTCGCTGACTCCCTGGTGCTGGACCCGCACAAAACCCTGTTCCTGCCGTATGGCACGGGTGCACTGCTGGTGCGTGACGGCAGCGCGCTCAAGGCGGTGCACTCCTCCAGCGCTGATTACATGCCCGCCATGCAGGAAGACGAAGACTTAATGGATTTATGCGAGCTGTCTCCCGAACTCACCCGGCCATTTCGTGGCTTGCGCGTATGGTTGCCATTCAAACTGCACGGGGTGGGCGTATTTCGCCGCTATCTCGACGAAAAGCTCGATCTGGCACGTTGGATTGAAGCGGAGATCAGAAAAATTCCGCAGCTGGAGATTCTCGCCCCTGCGACTTTGTCCATTCTCGCCTTTGCCGTGCGGGATGAAGGCCAGTCACTGGCGGAGCGCAACAGCGACACCCGCGCGCTGATGCGACACATCAATGACAAACAGCGGGTAAACCTGACCGGCACACTGTTGAAAGATGTGTTTGCCATCCGCATTGCCGTGGTCGCCTTCCGGCTGCACCAGGAGCGCATGAACATGTTGCTGGAAGATTTAAAGGGAGCACTGGCAGCCATGGGGGCAGAGTAAGGCAGCGGATTGAAGGGGCCTGCAGCCACGACATGTGTCCGCCACGCGGGCCCAGCCAGGTGTTATTTGGCTGGACGTGGTCAGCTAGGCATGCAACAGGTCACCCACAGCGATCTCGCGCAAGGCGATGGGCTTGCACGACTTGACCGGGTAGATGAAAAGCTTCCGGACCTCGGCACTTACTCTCATGGCAAGCAAATCCCGTTGTCTGACCTCATGCTCTGGCTGCATCCCGTTTCAAGCCGGCCATGCGGATGACGTTACGACGTTTAAGTTCGTTCAGGAGTCCATTCAAGCGGACACCTCCGGAATAAGTGACTCAAGCAACTTTTTGCCTGGCCTGCCATAGATCATAAGCGACTTGCTGACCAAGCCAGGCATCAGCGCTACCGCCATTTTCTATTCCAAGCCATGCTTCCAGGCGTAAAGCCATCTCAGGTGAAATTGCTGCACGACCATTCAATACCCTGGATAAAGCGACGCGGCTAACACCCATTTCCCTGGCGGCCTCAGTTATGGTCATGCCCATTTCAGGCAGTACATCTTCGCGCAGCGTTTCGCCAGGGTGTGGTGGATTAAACATGCGGTTCATTTCATTTACTCTCAGTGATAATCGTCGTAATCGACATGGAATGCGTCACCGTTGGTGAACTTAAAAATCAATCGCCAGTTACCGCTGACAGATATCGCCCAATGACCAGCAAGTTCACCCTTCAACGGATGAAGCTTCCAACCCGGTATATTCATATCGGCAGGGGTTTTAGCTTGACTCAGTCTAGCTAACTGACGCGCCAGTTTCGACGCGTGTGCCGATTGAATCCCAGCCTTTGACCCGGCCTCATAGAATCTTTTGATCCCTTTGTGGCTGAAGCTTTTTATCATTGCCTATAAGTGTATCGCGTTAAGTTACACTATACAAACTGAAGTATTTTCAACTGACGGCTAGTCTGGCTGTCAGCGTTGGCACACTACAGGATAGGCTGTTAAACAGCGAAAGACGCGTTACACGTCTATTAGTAAGTCTTTATACGTTGACCGGATCGTAATGTGAGGCTACAATTAGTCCGTTAACGTTTTTATTATTTGATAACGAGCTACTATTAGCCTATTGAACCATGAACTTTCACTACCTTTCTGACAGCGAGGTCGCAAAGCATTTGGCTGACAAGCTTCGGCTCTGGCGCCTCAGCCCACGGGGTGCGGGCATGACGCAGGCTGATCTGGCTGCCCGGAGCGGCATGGGGCTCACGCCACTCAAGCGATTCGAAAAGACGGGCGGTATCACGTTGAGGAACCTCGTTGCGCTGATGCGCGCGTATGGCCTGCTCGATCGCCTGGAATCCCTCGTTCCCGATCCCGCCACGCCAAGCCCCATCGAAGTGCTGCATGCAGAACAGGCTCGCGAAAAACCACGCCAGCGCGCCGCGCGTTCGAGCCGGAAGAAGCGTATTGGCTGAGGTGCGCGCCGTCGAAGTGCGTATTTGGGGCCGGACAGTCGGTGCCGTAGCCACCCTTGCAGGCAAGCCCGGCTTCTACGAGTTCGAGTACGACCCCGCATTCGCTGCAGCGGGAATCGAACTCTCTCCGCTCATGATGCCAGCGCGAAAGGGTTCGCGGCGCTTTGCATATCCCGGCCTCAACATCGAGACCTTTCACGGGCTCCCGGGTCTCCTGGCGGATGCGCTGCCGGACAGGTTCGGCAACGCACTTATCGACGAACACATGAGCCGCAAGGGCATCAAGCCCGCAAATGTGAGCACCTTGCAGCGACTCCTGTACATCGGCAAGCGCGCGATGGGCGCGCTGGAGTTCGAGCCCGCATTTCCACGGGCGTCGGACGCTGACGTTGCCGCGCCGGTTGAAATGGCGCATCTCGTCGAGGATGCCAGGCGTGCGCTTCGAGGCGAATTTGGCAAGATCGCCCAGGACATCATCGACATCGGAAGCTCCGCGGGCGGAGCGCGCGCGAAGGCCGTGATCGGCTGGAAGGAGTCGACGGGGGAAATCGTCTCCGGACAATTCGAACTGTCGCCCGGCTTCGAGCACTGGCTGCTCAAGTTCGATGTCGGCAGCGATGGCACGTTGGGCTACACCGCCGGAGACGGGCGAATCGAGTATGCGCACTACCAGATGGCGACGGCGGCTGGAATCGACATGAGCGCGTGCCGCCTGCTCGAGGAAAACGGTCGCGCGCACTTCATGACGAAGCGATTCGACCGGGAGGGACACCGAAAGGTGCACCTTCATTCCCTCTGTGGGCTCGCGCACCTCGATTTCAACACGCCGCGCGTGCATGGCTATGAACAGTACCTGCGCGCGATACTGGAGAT
>DATDPS010000197.1:0-9934 GCA_035292625.1 Lysobacterales bacterium
CGCGGCGGGACGAGCCGCTTTCGTACACGCCATTGCCCATATCGAATTCAATGCCATCAACCTGGCCCTGGACGCCGTGTGCCGTTTCCGCGGCATGCCGCGGGCCTATTACTCGGACTGGGTGTCAGTCGCCGCGGACGAAGTGAGGCATTTCCAGCTGCTTGCACAGCGCCTGAGGGAACTCGGCAGCGCGTACGGCAATTTACCCGCGCACGGCGGGCTGTGGGACATGGCAGAGCGCACAGCCGACTCCTGCCTGGCGCGCATGGCCCTGGTGCCACGGGTGCTGGAAGCGCGCGGCCTGGATGTCACGCCGGGCATGATTGCGCGGCTGCGGCAAATCGGGGACGAGGCCACCGTTGCTGCTCTGGAAATCATCCTGGCGGAGGAAATACGCCACGTAGCCATAGGCAGCCAGTGGTTCCGCTACTGTTGCGAACGCGAAGGTCTGGAGCCTACGGAGACCTTCCTGTACCTGCTGGAGACGCGCTACTCCGGAATGGTGCGCGGGCCGTTCAATCTGGACGCCCGGTTGGCGGCCGGGTTCACGGCCGGTGAACTGGCCGCCCTGCAGGCAAGCTCGCACACCGGGCCTAACTGAGCGGCTCCTGCGCATAACCCTCCGCCGCCATGCGCAGGTAACTGCCACTCGAATACCAGTCGGACAGCACCAGGCGTTCGGCATCCGCGCCATCGTCGAGGCGATGCCTGTGAAAAGCCGGTCGGTGGGTATGTCCATGGATCATGCGTTTCACGCCGTGTTGCTCAAATGCAGCGATCACGGCCCGCTCATCCACATCCATGATGTCCATCGATACGCTGCTGGTGTGTTGCTTGCTGGCATCACGGGCGTTGCGGGCCATTTCCAGCCGCTGTGGCAGCGGTTGGCTGAGAAACTGCTGCCGGAATGACACGCTCCGCACCTGTTGGCGGAAGGCCTGGTAGGCGGTATCGCCGGTGCACAAAGTATCGCCGTGGAGTAACAGCGTGGGCGTGCCGTAAAGCGTACAAACCCAGGTTTCAGGCAACAACTCAAGGCCAGCTTGCGCTGCGTATTCACTGCCCAACAGGAAGTCCCGGTTGCCGTGCAGGAAATAGCAGGCTACCCCCTGGTTTCGCACCGCCGCGATTTCCTGCGCTACCCGGCGGGCGGTTTCGCTCACCTGGTCATCGCCAATCCAGAACTCGAACAAATCACCTAGGATATACAGCGCTTCGGCTTCACGCGCGGGCCCGCGCAGGAAACGGGTGACGATCGAGGTGGCTTGCGGACGGCTGTCTTCCAGGTGCAGGTCGGAAATAAACAGCGTCGTCATGGCGCGGGTCCGGACTGGCTTTCAGTCCTGCGCGGGATGAACGATCTCGACCTCATTGATCACCACCGGGACCACCGGCACATCCGCATACGGAGGAACGGAAGCAGTGGCCACGAAACGGATGGCGTCAACTACTTGCATGCCTTGCGTAACTTCGCCGAATACCGCATAACCCCAGCCGCGGGAACTGTCACCCCGGGTGTAATCCAGGTTGAAATTGTCTTGAGTGTTGATAAAGAACTGCGAGGTGGCCGAGTGCGGGTCGTTGGTGCGTGCCATGGCGATGGTGCCGCGCCTGTTTGAAACACCATTGGCAGCCTCATTCTGGATTGGCTCGCCAGTGGGTTTTTGTTGCATTTTTTCGGTGAAGCCTCCGCCCTGGATCATGAAATGACTGATAACCCGGTGGAAAATCGTGCCGGCATAGAACCCGCTGGTGGCGTAGTTGATGAAATTCTCCACGCTAAGTGGCGCTTTATCGCGGTAAAGTTCGAGCCGTATGTCACCCATGGAGGTGTGAATGACGGCAACAGGGTTGGCGGTGGCCACCGTCTCCTGGGCTGGCAGGTTGGTGCAGAACAGCAGCGCACACACGGAGCAGAGCAGGGTCGTCGCTAAGGTTTTCATGGGGCGGTATTCCTCATTCCAGTGATGCTTCAGCGCATCATACTGGTCGACCCCGGTGACGGCCAGTACTGCACCAAAACGGCCGGCGGCGGCGGATTCGCAATGCTGGTTTGAACTGCCTTTCGGCGGGTATTGCCTGCCTCGCGCCAGGGCTTGATTTGGAGCCATTCGGGGGTAAATTCGTGGTAGAATCCACGCCTGGTTGAAAAGCTTTGTCCAAGCTGATTTTCCTCGCTGAATAAGTATATAAAAATCCTTGTAATTCAATATATTAAGTTCTGTTCCTAAGATGGTTTGATATATGGCTGAACTCGCCAAAGAAGTGCTGCAGGTAAACCTGGAAGACGAGATGCGGCAGTCCTACCTGGACTATGCCATGAGTGTCATCGTCGGGCGCGCATTGCCGGACGTTCGTGATGGCCTGAAGCCGGTGCATCGGCGGGTGCTTTTCGCCATGTCGGTGCTGGGCAATGACTGGAACAAACCCTACAAAAAATCTGCCCGTGTTGTCGGTGACGTGATCGGTAAATACCATCCGCACGGCGACACGGCGGTGTATGACACCATCGTGCGCATGGCCCAGCCCTTCGCCCTGCGCTACCTGCTGGTGGATGGACAGGGCAATTTCGGTTCGGTCGACGGCGATGCCGCCGCGGCCATGCGCTACACGGAAGTGCGCATGTCCAGGCTGGCGCACGAACTCCTGTCTGACCTGGACAAGGAAACCGTCGACTTCTCGGCCAACTATGATGAATCAGAACTGGAGCCGCAGGTCTTGCCCGCCCGCGTGCCGAACCTGCTGGTCAACGGCTCGGCTGGCATTGCCGTGGGCATGGCGACGAATATTCCGCCGCACAACCTCAACGAAGTCATCGATGCAGCCCTGGCCCTGATCGAGCAGCCGGACATTACGGTCGATGGCCTGATGCGTTTCCTGCCGGGACCGGACTTCCCCACGGCCGGCATCATCAATGGCGCGCAGGGCATCCACGAGGCATATCACACGGGACGTGGCCGTATTTACATGCGCGCCCGCACGGGAATCGAAACACATGAGTCCAGCGGCAGGCAGTCGCTGATCATCCACGAGCTGCCCTACCAGGTAAACAAGGCCCGTTTACTGGAGAAAATTGCCGAGCTGGTTAAGGAAAAGAAGCTCGACGGCATCACCGAGCTGCGCGATGAATCCGACAAGGACGGCATGCGCGTGGTGATCGAACTGCGCCGCGGCGAGGTGCCGGAAGTCATCCTGAACAACCTCTACAAGCAGACGGTCATGCAGAGCGTGTTCGGCATCAACATGGTGGCTCTGGTGGGTGGGCAGCCACGCTTGCTCAACCTGCGCGAGATCCTCGATGCGTTCATCGGCCACCGGCGCGAAGTGGTGACCCGGCGTACCCTGTTCGAATTGCGCAAGGCGCGTGAACGAGCCCACGTGCTCGAAGGGCTTACGGTCGCGCTGGCCAATCTTGACGAAGTGATCGATCTGGTGAAGAAATCCGCTACCCCAGCCGACGCGCGTGACGCGCTGTTGGCACGGCGCTGGGACCCGGGCGTCGTGACCGCGATGCTTGGGCAGGGCGGCGCTTCGACCTCGCGACCGGAAAACCTGGATGCGCAGTTCGGCCTGCGGGAGGATGGTTACCAACTGTCACCGGTACAGGCACAGGAAATCCTCAACATGCGCCTGCACCGCCTCACCGGCCTGGAGCAGGAAAAGCTGACCCGCGAGTACGAAGAAATCCTGCAAAGCGTGAAAGCGTTGCTCGACATTCTTTCGCGTCCCGCCCGCCTGATGGAAGTGATCCGGGAAGAACTGCTGGCCATCAAAGAACAATTCGGTGATGCGCGCCGCACGGAGATCGTCCAGACCCGGCTCGATTTGAGCATGGAAGACCTGATCACGGAGGAAGATGTCGTCGTCACCCTGTCGCATGGCGGTTACGCCAAGTCGCAGTCACCGGACCGGTACCAGGCCCAGCGCCGTGGCGGCACCGGCAAGTCTGCCACCAAGATCAAGGACGAGGATTTCATTGAGAGGCTGTTCGTCGCCAATACGCACGACACGCTGCTGTGTTTCACCAGCCGGGGCAAGGTTCACTGGCTGAAAGTCTACCAGCTGCCGCAGGCCAGTCATGCAAGCCGGGGTAAACCTATCATCAACCTCCTGCCGCTCGAGAAAGACGAACGGGTCAATGCAGTGCTGCCAGTGCGGGAGTTTCCCGAACACCTGTTCGTGTTTTTCGCCACGCGCAAAGGCATCGTGAAGAAAACGCCCCTGTCGGAGTATTCACGGCCCCGCGCCAATGGCATCTGGGCCATCGACCTACCCGAGGACGATGAGCTGGTCAACGCCTACCTGACGGATGGTAAGCAGGACATCATGCTATTTTCCAGCTCCGGCAAGTGCATCCGTTTTGCCGAAAGCGGCGTGCGCTCCATGGGCCGGGTCAGCCGCGGCGTGATTGGCATCCGCTTGGCGCCGGAACAGCAGGTGGTGTCCATGCTGGTGCTCGGCGAAGGCGACATACTGACCGTGGCGGAAAATGGTTTTGGCAAGCGCACGCGCCTGGAGGAGTTCCCGCAGCAGGGCCGTGGGGGCCAGGGACTGATTGGCATCAAGACCTCTGAGCGCAATGGCCGCCTGATGTCGGCAACGCAGGTGACGGATGAAGACGACATCATGCTGATTTCTGACGGCGGCACCCTGGTACGCACCTGTGCCAGTGAAATTTCCACGCTGGGTCGCAATACCCAGGGCGTCACCCTGATCCGCCTGCGCGACGGGGAAAGCCTGGTGGGCCTGGCCAGGATCGCTGCCGATGAAGGTGCCGAAAATGGCGCCGAAAATGCAAGCGACGGAGCAAGCGGGGAGCCGGTCACAGACTGATCGGCGCTGCTGCCCTGCGGGGCAGCAGCGTGGCAAAACCCGCCGGGCTGCTCAGGCGGCGAAGTCCAGATGAATTTCCAAGTGTTTTTCGGCGTTCAGTGAACTGCTGATCAGGCAAACGGCCTCGGCTTTCTCCAACAGACGCCGGGCCTTGTGTTCGTCCGTTCCCGCCGGCACGCCCAGCCGTGCTTCAAGGTTGAAGCGGGTAAACCGCGTGACGTTTTCAATCCGGTCCAGGATCCCTTCGGCGGCACAACTGAGGGAGTGCCATTCGAGGTGGGATGCGCGGGCGATGGCGCGAAATGTGAGTACGTAACAGTCCGCCACTGCGGCCACCAGCATCGCCTCAGGCGACCATTGATCCCCCGGTCCGCCAAACTGCCGTGGCGGCATGGTGGTCAGTGAAACCAGTCCCTCGCTGCTGACCTCGACTGCACCCTCGCTCGCGGCTGCGGCCGCAGCGCGATATCGATGGGGGTACTGGTCCATGCTTACAGGGCTGAGAGCACGTGTTCGGCGCTGCTGACTTTGAATTCGCCGGGATTTTCCACGAATACTTTGCTGACGACGCCATCGTTGACGATCAGGGCGAAGCGCTGCGAGCGTTGTCCCATTCCGAAACCAGAAGCATCCAGTTCCAGCCCCACGGCACGTGCAAATTCACCGTTGCCATCGGCCAGCATGGTGATCCTGGATGCATTCGCGCCTTTTCCCCATGCATGCATGACGAATACATCGTTTACCGCCACGCAGGCGATCGTGTCCACGCCACGGGCGAAAAATTCATCCGCGTGCTCGACAAATCCGGGCAGGTGTTTCGCCGAACAGGTGGGGGTAAACGCACCGGGCACGGAAAAAAGGACCACTTTCTTGCCACTAAACAGCTCTGCCGTCGTCAGTGCTGCCGGACCTGATTCGGACATCACTTTGAACGTGGAGGCGGGGATTTTGTCGCCGGCTTTGATGCTCATGAATTGACTCCTGGTTTGGCTGATGATGGTTTTTTTTAAATCGACCTGAAAATCCAACATAGTGCCGCAAACCACCCATTGCAAGGGCAGGGGCATCAAGTTGATCGAGGTGCTGTGCTGGTGGAAGCTGTTGACTCTTGCGCTGGATTCCAGAAGCGCTTTTCAATTACTAAAGACGAAGGGCGGATCAGGCCGCCATGGCGGCGGATATGGCGGACAGAAGCGTGGCCGGGTTGACCGGCTTAGTGACATAGTCGCGTGCTCCCTGGCGCAGTCCCCATACCCGGTCGGTTTCTTCCGCGCGTGAACTGACCATTATCACCGGGATATTTCGTGTCTCTTCGTTTCGGCCCAGGCGGCGAGTGGCTTGAAAGCCGTTCATGCCGGGCATGATGATATCCATCAGGATGACTTCGGGAAGTTCGTCAGCAGCCATTTCAAGAGCGCGTTCGCCGCTCTCGGCCACCACGGTTTGATAACCGCCTCGTTCCACGATTTTGCGCAGGCTGTACAGTTGCGCAGGTGAATCATCCACTATCAGTACTTTAGACATTCCGTGTCCCGTCAATGATTTTAAGTAAAGCGCCCTTAAAGAAAGCGCTACGCGTTCATTATGCCGTAATCGGATGAAAATTGGAAAAAATATTCATGTTATTGGCTGATCTTCACCAGGGTACGCCCGCGACTTTCGCCGTTCAGCATGGCGTCAAACCGCGGACCCATGCCATCCAGTGCCACTTCATGCGTCAATATGTCTTCCAGTAAGGGTGGTTTCCATTCGTTTGCCAGGCGATCCCACAGAATACGCCGGGTGTCGTAGGGGCAATTGTTCGAACTGATGCCCAGCATGCTGACACCGCGCAGGATCATGGGGAAAACCGTGGTATGCAGGCCCTGACCGCCGGCCATGCCGCAGCATGCGATGTTGCCCCATAGTTGGATCACGCGGCTGATCCCCGCCAGCATGTCGCCGCCCACGTTATCGATGCAGCCAGCCCAGATGGCCTTTTCCAGCGGGTTTTGCCCCCAATGCAGTTCGTGCCGGGAAATGCACTGGCGCGCACCCAGGTGTTCCAACCAGTCGAATTCCCCGACTTTGCCGGATATGGCATGTACTTCGTAACCCGCCTGGGTCAGCAAGTTGATGGCGATGCTGCCCACGCCGCCGCTGGCCCCGGTAACGACGATGGGGCCTGCAGCGGGAGTCTGTCCGTTCGCTTCCATGCGCAGCAGGCACAGCGCGGCGGTAAACCCGGCAGTGCCCAGGATCATGGATTCACGGCTGCTCAATCCTGCGGGCAAAGGCACGGCAGAGGCGCTGTCGACGCGCAGGTATTCGCTGTAGCCGCCATCCCGCGACTCTGACAAACCACAGCCGGTGACTATGATTTCGTCACCCTCCTGGAAACGATCACTACTCGATGCCACTACTGCGCCGGCCATGTCAATGCCGCCGATGAGCGGGAAGCGCTTGAGTATCTTGCCTTTGCCGCTCGCCGCCAGCGCATCCTTGTAATTGATGCTGGACCAATGGACGCGCACGGTGAGGTCGCCTGCGCTGAGCTGATCGAAGCCGATGGTCTCCACTCCGGAGCGGTAACCTGCATCATCATTGTGGATGCGGAATGCGCGAAAGCTGGCTGGTAAGGTCGCCATCAGTTGCCCCGGTGGATGGCGCGGCGGTCGACATGCAAGGCGGCTTCGTGGACGGCCTCGGACAGCGTCGGGTGGGCGTGCACGATACGCGCCAGGTCTTCGCTGGAGCCGTGGAATTCCATGGCGACCACGCATTCGGCGATCAATTCGGACGCATTTGCGCCGAAGATGTGCGCACCGAGGATCTCATCCGTGTCCGCATCGGCCAATATCTTGACCAGGCCGGCGCTGTGGCCACGAGCCAAGGCCCGGCCGTTGGCGGCATAAGGGAAGGAGCCGACGCGGTACTTGATGCCGGAATCTTTCAATTCCTGTTCAGTTTTGCCCACCCAGGCAATCTCCGGGTCGGTGTAAATAACCCAGGGGACGGTGTCAAAATGGATGTGTGCGGGTTTTCCGGCGATCAACTCGGCCACCGCGATGCCTTCCTCGGAAGCCTTGTGGGCCAGCATGGGCCCGCGGACGCAGTCGCCGATGGCCCATACCCCGGGCGCGCTGGTCCGTGACTGCTCATCGACTTCAACTTGCCCGCGCTCGTTCAGCCGCACGCCGGAATCCTCCGCCAACAGGCCGTCGGTATAAGGCCTGCGGCCAACTGCTACCAGCAAGCGGTCAAAGGTCAACTGGCTTTCGCCTTGTTTGTCTTCGAGGGTGACCAGCACTTCTTTCCTGACCACGTTAGCGCTTTTCACCAGGGTGCCAAACTGCAGCTTGAGCCCCTGTTTGGCAAATTCGCGCGCGGCCTGCTGGCTGATGGTGACATCCGCCATGGGCAGGAATTGTTCCAGCGCTTCGAGCAGCACCACCTCCGATCCCAGGCGGCTCCATACCGAGCCCAATTCGAGGCCTATGACCCCGGCGCCAATCACGCCCAGGCGCTTCGGCACAGCCGTAAAATCCAGGGCGCCGACGTTGTCGACTATGTAGTCGCCATCGAAAGGCACGTTGGGGATGGCGATGGGCACCGAACCCGCTGCGAGAATAATGTTGCCTGCCTGGAGTTCGGACGTTTGCGAACCGTCGGCTGGAGTGAGCTCCACTTTGCGGCCAGCCAGCAGGCGGCCCTTGCCGTGGAAATACCGGATCTTGTTGCCCTTGAACAGCTGGGTCACGCCGCCGGTGAGTTTTTTTACGATATCGTCCTTGCGCGCGATCATTTTCGGAATGTCCATGGTGACATTCTTGATGTTGATGCCATGGTCCGCGAATTCATGCCCGGCATGGTGGAAATGCTTACTCGAATCGAGCAGGGCCTTGGACGGGATGCAACCCAGGTTGAGGCAGGTTCCGCCAGGCGCCGGTTTGCCATCCTTGCCGGTGAACTGATCGATGCAGGCCGTCTTCAGGCCCAGCTGCGCGGCCCGTATCGCGGCCACATAACCACCGGGCCCGCCACCAATAACGATTACGTCAAACGTGTCAACCATGCCGCATTACTTCCTCTGTCAAAGGCCGAGTAAATTCCGGGCCGGATATTCAAGATTCTCTTTCACTGTCACCAGGAATTGCACTGCATCACGCCCATCGACGATGCGGTGATCGTAACTCAGCGCCAGGTACATCATGGGCCGGATTACGATCAGGCCATCCACCACCACCGGCCGGTCCTTGATGGTGTGCATGCCCAATATGGCGCTTTGCGGCGGGTTCAGCAACGGCGTGGACAGCAGGGATCCGAATACCCCGCCATTGGTGATGGTGAAGGTTCCCCCCTGCAAGTCCGCCAGTCCGATGGTCCCATTCCGCGCGGCCGTGGCGTAGTGCTCGATCGCCAGTTCGATATCAGCCAGTCCGAGGTTTTCCGCGTTGCGGATGATGGGCACCATCAAGCCGCGATTGGTGGAAACGGCGATCCCCACATCCTGGAAGTTGTGGTACACAATTTCATCGCCGTCGATCGACGCATTGACCATTGGAAACTGGCGCAGGGCATCACAGCAGGCTCTGACGAAGAAAGACATCAGGCCCAGCTTGATGCCGTGGCGTTCAATAAACTCGGTACCATACCTGCGCCGCAAGTCCATGATGGCCTTGAGGTCGACTTCATTGAATGAGGTGAGGATGGCTGCGGTGTTCTGGGCTTCCTTCATGCGCTCGGCAATACGGCTGCGCAAGCGGGTCATTTTCACGCGCTCTTCCTGGCGCGAACTGCCGTTTTTCATGAAGTTCAGCACGTCGCCCTTGGTGATGCGCCCGCCGCGCCCGCTGGCCGGAACCCTGGCCGCATCGATTTTCTCTTCTTCGACCACGCGGCGCACCGCCGGGCTGAGTCTTGCTGCCGGAGCCACTGCGGGCTTTGCAGGGACTGGGGATGCTGCAGGTGTTGTGGTTGGGGCGGCAGGCGCAATGGCTGGGTCTGCTACCAGCGCTCCAAGGCTGGCTTCCTCGATGACGGCCAGCACCTCATTGCTCTTGACCGTGGCTCCCTGCTCCGCTTTGATTTCCTTCAAAACGCCATCGGCTGGGGCGGGCAC
>DATDPS010000198.1:0-7115 GCA_035292625.1 Lysobacterales bacterium
GTGGGCGAGGGAGACTTCGATGCGGATCTGACGCGGTCTGTCTACCGGTTCGATGAATTGAAATACCGGCCCCAGCCGCAGCGAGGGCAAGGCAGAGGCTCTGAGCAAGACCCCGTCCGGGTCGAAAACGCGTGATTCAAAGCCGGCTTCGAAGGCTTCCAGACGGATCATCAGGGCCGTGTCTGCATCCTGCTGGTGGAAATACTCCCTGACCTGGAGGTCCGGGGCCGGAGCCTCCTGGGCCGGTAGTGAGGGCGCCAGTCCCCACGCGAGCAAGCTCGCAAAGACACCCCGGGCCAGTTTCCACCAGGGTGCCGGCGTCGATGTTAAGTTCTTGTTGTTGTTCATGATACTCATTGCCGGGCCAACGGGTTTTTGTTAACGTCCCTGCGTCATGCGCCGCCCCAACCGGGAAACCTCCATATTTACTACCTCCGCCGTGGATCTATTTGCCTCGGCGCTGGGCGCATTCATCCTGCTGGTCATGATTTTGTTTCCCTATTATCGTAACGCCGGGGATGATAGCGCGCATGCCCGCATCCAGGACATCCTGGAGCAGCGCAACCTGGCGGCCGGCGACCTGGTCGAGCTGTTGGCCAGCCAGGAGCGATCAAAAGCGGAGCTTGAACAACTCAACGAATCCAACCAGGGCATCGAGCAGCGCCTGTCGCGCCAGCGCACGGAACTCAAGGATCTCAAGACCCAGCTGGCGGAGATTCCGGTCGCCCGGCCCGTGCCGGTGGAAGAGATCATCCCGGAGGATGCACCGCTAACCAGCGCAAGCGTCGAGTTCTCCATCCTGGGTCTTGCCACCAACGCCAAGTCGTTCGTGCTCGTGATCGATATGTCCGGCAGCATGATGGCGTTTTCCGAGCTGATGCTTGAATCGGTGCTGGAACTTCTCAAGCCGCTCGATGCAAGCAACAGCCTGGCCATTGTCGGCTACCAGGGTGAGCCTTCGCCGGTGTTGTGGAACTACCCCGACCGCAGCCAGTTGATGCAGGCCACGCCGGAAAACCTGCGCCAGGCGAGGGAGTTCGTCATCGGATTGTCCCGGCGTTTTGCCGGCTCCACACCGACCCACGCGGCTCTCCAGGCGGCGCTGGAGTATAAGGCCGATGCCATCATCCTGCTCAGCGACGGAGCGCCGGACACCAACCCAGCGTACATCATCCAGGAAATCACCAGCAAGAATCGATTTGCCGGGATGGAAATTCACACCGTGGCGATTGGCGATTACACCCTGGACCGGGCGCTGGTGATGTTCCTGCAGACACTGGCGCAACAGAACGGCGGTGATTTCGTGGGCGTGTCGCGATGAGGGCGCGCAAGCGCGATTTCGAGGTCTATTCCCTGTCAGCGATCGACCTGTTCGCTTCGGCCATGGGCGCGTTCATCATCATTTCCATCATTCTCATGCCCGACTATCAGAAAGAAGTGCGCTCGCAGGAAGACCTGGCCTACCTGGAGGAACTCGCGGGCAAAACCCAGGCAGAGCTGGACCAGTCCGAGGCGGGTAAAGTGAGTCTGCTCAAAGCCTTGCTGGCTGCGCAAACGCGCCAGCGGGAACTGCAAGCCGAAGAGGACATTATTTCGAGCGAGCTCGAAACACTGCGGGCACAGCAGCAGGCGCGCAACGAGCAGCCGCCCCCGCCTCCGCCTCAACCGGAGGAAGTCGAGGAGGAAGAAGCCGAGCGGGAAGAAGTGAGCTTCAGGTTCCTGGGCCTCAAGACCCGGAAAACCCGCATCCTGTTCATGGTGGACATGAACAGCTACCTGGCCGATCACCAGGCCCTGGTGCGCGCAACGGTGGTGCGGGCCATGGATTCCCTGCAACCCGGCTACGAGTTTGCCATCCTGGGGTTCCAGCAACTGGATTCAGGGCCGAAGTACCACCACTGGCCAGCGGACCACAAGCTGGCCAAAGTCTCGAAATCCAGCCGCAGCCAGGCCATTCGCTTTCTTGCCGGGCTGGGCAAGGAATTCCGCGGCTCATCATCGCTGCTGGGTGCTTTCGAGCAGTCCGCTTCGCTGCCGGTGGATGCCATCGTCCTGTTCAGCGACGGGCTGCCCAACCCCGAATTCAACAGTGACCTGTACGGCACGAGGCTGGTGCGCGCCGTCACTTTGGCGAATACGCAGAATCGTGAAATTCACACGGTCACCATCGGTGATTACTTCAAATACCAGGGAACCGTGGAGTTCATGGAAGATCTCGCCAGGGCCAATTCGGGTAGTTTTCTGGCGCTGGCCAAATAGGCAGATGATAATGAGCGACCCCACCATGAAAACAAAAACCATCGGCAGCTGGAAGCAGTGCGATCTCGTGATCGAGGAGGAGAAAGTCTCGCCGGTCCACGCACACCTCGAGTTGAGTGACGATGGCCACCTCACTGTGCTCGACGCCGGTTCGGACCATGGCAGCTACCTGCAAAGGAACGGGCAATGGATCCGCATCATGAAGGTAGAATTGGGGCAGGGCGACCGCCTGCGTTTTGCCGACCGGGAGGTGGCGCTGGATGAGCTGGTAGCACTGTTTGGCGAGCGCGTGCGCATAAAGTTGCGCGACAGCCAGGCCTTGCGCATTCCCACGCTGCTGGCTGAACGCCTGGCGGCGGCGGAAAAGCGGGTGATCCTGGAGCGCCCCAAACGCAACCCCGAAACCGGCAACATCGAAGAGGACATTTAAGTGGACCAGGCCATGAAACCCAAACAAAACGAGCGTGCAGGAAAATGTCCCCAAGAGTGATTGCACTGCTGCTGAGTCAGCTCACGGCTGTTTTGGTCATTGCCCTGCTGGCGCGCATTCTGCCGCCGACGGCAGCCGCGGTGATGCTCGACATCAAACGCGAAACCTACCCGTTCACCATCCAGAACGCCCTTTGGCTGGCGTTTTTTGCCGGCCTGGGCGAATTGGCCATCCGCTGGCGTGAGGTGCGCGTCGAAGAAAGCCAGATCAATCGGGGTTACCTGCCCGAGGATGAGGTAACCGTGTTGCGGCCAGGCGATGACATCACGCCCATTTACCAGAAAGTGCGCAGCAGCAAGTACCGGGATATCTGCTTTGTCCCACGTTTGATCAGCCGCTGTGTGCTGGGCTTCAACCTGAGTCATTCTGCCGACCAGACCAATTCCCTGCTCAATTCGAGTCTGGAGTTGTTCATGCACGAGATCGAGCTGCGTTACAACATGGTGCGCTACATCACCTGGTTGATTCCCTCGCTCGGTTTCATCGGCACCGTGGTGGGTATCATGCTGGCGCTCAACTATGCCGGCGACCGGGCCAACGTACAAAGCCCGGACATGCTCTATCACGTCACGGAACTGCTGGGCGTCGCGTTCAGCACCACCCTGCTGGCGCTGGTGATGGCCGCTGTCCTGGTGTTTATCCAGAACCTGGTGCAGGGCGGTGAAGAAAGGGCACTGAACCAGGCCGGCCAGTACTGCCTCGATAATCTGATCAACCGGCTGTATGCGCCCTGAGCAATTTGTGCAGGTGATGGTGCGATCCGCTGCCATGCCCCGCGTTCTGCTGCCCTTCATTCTCCTGGCTTTGCTGGGAAGCGCGGGCCAGGCCCGCCCGTCCGGCGAAGCCGTTGCAGCAGCGCCTGCCGCACCCTTGCCCGCCACGCCTTTGCCAGAGTGGGTGGTGCTGGCCCTGCAACCGGTTTCCGGCGATCGCGTTCGCCCGGTTACCGGTGTGGTCATATCCAGTGACGGCCTGCTCCTCGTGCCGCTGGAGTTTGCCGCGGCCGGTGACCAGGTCATCGTGCTCGATGGGGGCACGGATATCATCAAGAACGGCCGTGCCGCCATCCTCAAACAGCAGTTTCCGCAACTGGGACTGGCGGTGTTGTCGGCCCCGCGCTTGCACCGCAATCCGGCCAGCCTGTCTTCGGCCCCGTTGCAAGCCGGGGACACCGTTCACCTGGCGGCGTTTCCACCCGCCGAGCAGATCTCCCAGGGAGCGGCGCCCTTACGGGTGCCGGCTGGCGTCAGCTTCGATCCGGCTGCCGCGACACCGGCGATCAATGCAGGGCCGCGTATCGCCGCTGCCACTTTGCCAAATGTCACCGGCCCTTTGCTCGATGACTGCGGCAACCTGGTCGGGTTCAGCTCCGCTGAAGGCGTGCAAAGCATGGACACCGGCAAAGCTCCAGCTTACGTGTGGAAAGACGGATTGCAGGAGGTGCTGCAAAGCCTGTCGCTAACCTTGATCGAAAAGCCTTGCCCCCCGATCGAAACCACGCTTGAAACGGCTGCCGCTGAAACAACTCCCGCTGAAACAACTCCCGCAGTGGAAGCAAAACCTGCTGACACCGAAGCGCAGGAGAGCCCGGAGATCCTGGAACCGGGCAGCGGGCTGAGCGAAGGAGCGGGGGATGCCGTTTCGAATGCGCCCGGGCCAGGCGTCTTGCCGTCACACTGGGTCTACCGGGTCGTGGCCATCGGTTTACCGAGCGTTCTCCTGCTGGCACTATTGGCCTTTTGGTGGTGGCGCAGGGCCAAAACCGCTGAGCAGACTCCTTCGCTGCTGCAGGACGCGATCGCGGCAGTGTCCGGTGGAAGGCGCCGGCCACCGGCATCCAAGTCCCCTGTTGAACCGGCGCCAACAGCCGATCGTGTACTGGAGATCAGTGGCCGCCTGCCCAATGGCACACCGTTCTCGCGGCGCTGTGAAGTCAGCGCCGCCGCGATCAACGCCGTCATCGGCCGCGGCCCGGTCGATTTGATCATCGACAGCCAGGGTGTGCACCGGGAGCACGCCAGCCTGGGCGGCAGCGCGGACCTGATGACCATCACCGACCTGGGTTCCCCGCACGGTACCTGGATCAACCGCGTGCCCTGCCTGAAAGGCGAAATCATGTTCATCGGCCCCGAAGATACGATTTTCCTCGGCGATGTAAGTTTCCAGGTGACGGTCCAGGCCGCGCGCCCCGCTGCCGGCAATGAACAGTAAAGGCTGGCCGAAATGAATGCCGCAGCACTGTCCCTGACGCCGGGAACCCGGGTCGAACGCTTCAGCATTGAAGAACGGATCGCGGTGGGCAGCTCCAGCATCACCTATCGCGCCCGCGAGGCAGGCACCGGCAGTTATTTTGTGTTGCGGGAATTCCTGCCGGACAGCGGCGTAACGCGTTCTACCGAGGGCGCGCTGCAGCCGGAAGATGAAGCGGCGGCGCAGGAATTTGCCGTTGGCATGGCGCAGTTCCTGGCGGGCGCTGCCCGGCTCGCGACGCTGCATCATCCCTCCATCGCCCGTATCTCGCGCTGGTTCAAAGCCAATGGCACGGCTTACCTGGTCATGCCCTGGCCGCCGGGAAGTTCGCTGGCGGCGCGGCTGGGCGAAGGCCAGGCCCTCGATGCTCCGGCCACCGTGGCGCTGGCCATGCCGCTGCTGGATGCGCTTGACTACCTGCACGGGCAGGGAATGATTCATCAGGAATTGGCGCCACAAACCGTCCAACTGCTCGATTCGGGCGGGGCCGCCTTGCTGGGGCCGGGAGCGGGTACTGCTGTTCAGGCCGGAGCCCATACGGCGGCCGGGGACGCGAATGCCTACGCGGCGATCGAACAGGCCCGGGCTGGCGGAATCATCGGTCCGTGGACTGACATCTACGGGCTGTCGGCCTGCTTTTACCACTGTATCACCGGCCACGCGCCAGCACCGGCCGCGGACCGGCATGCTGCCGTGCTCAGTGGTTTGCCCGACCCCCTGGTGGCGATCACCCTGCCGGCGGGCGCCAGCCAGGCGCAGCGGGAGATATCCACCCTGGTCGGGCGCGGCCTGGCCCTGGAACCCTCGGCCCGGCCGCAATCCGTGCGGGAATGGCGTGCCCGGGTCGCGTACTCCCCCGAGGCCAGCGAAACCACCGACCCGGCTGCCGGCGCTGCCCATGCCGCTGAGGGCCGTGAATGGTTGCCGATCATTCTGCTGGTGCTGTTCCTGGCTGGCATCGCAGGGATGGCTTGGTACCTCTTTACCGACCGCTCGAACGGAACAGGTGCGGAAACACCCTCCAGCGCCACCACGTCCGCGCGTAACGCGGAAGAAGTCGAACGCTGGCGCCAGGCCCTGGAGGCCAACGCGGTGCTGACCTACCGGGAGTTCATGGAGGATTTTCCGCAGTCCAGGCATCTGCAGCAGGCACAGGAGCAGATTGACGCGCTGGAGGACAAAGCCTGGGAAGCCATCGTCGCGGAGGGCACCAAGGCAGCCTTTGAGGCACACCTCGAGATGTTTCCACAAGGCCGGCACGTGGCGGAGGCGCGGGCCCGCATCGAAGAGTTCCGGCTGGAAGAGGCCAGGCTGGCGCGTGAGCAGGAAGAATTGAAGCGTAAGGATGATGCGGCGTGGAATGCCGCCCGCAGCGCCGGCACGCTGGCCGCCCTGGACGGCTACATCACGGCCTGGCCAGGTGGCCTGCATGTCGCGGAGGCCCACGACTTGCGGCAGAAGATGCAGGGCGGCATCAACGATGATGCGGACTTCGGCATCGCGGCGGCGGAGCATACCATCGAGGCCTACCGCGGCTACATCGGCAACTATCCCTCCGGCCGCCACGTCACTGCCGCCCAGCAGGCCATCGAGAGCCTGACCCTGCGCAGCGGCAAAACCTTCCAGGACTGCAGCGAGTGCCCGCTGATGGTCGTGGTACCACCCGGCGCCTTCTGGCAAGGCTCGGCGGAATCATCGGCCCTGGCCATCGGCATCGAAAAACCCAGGTTCCGGGTGACGATCGCCGCAGCGTTCGCCATTGGCGTGCACGAAATCACCATGGCCCAGTGGGATGCCTGCGCGGCGGAACAGGGTTGCGCCACCCGCCCGGGCGACAATGGCTGGGGCCGCGGTGCGCGCCCGGTCATGATGGTGTCGTGGAACGATGCGGGCCAGTATGCAAGCTGGCTCAGCAAGAAAACCGGGCAGGCCTACTCACTGCCGAGTGAAAGCCAGTGGGAATATGTTGCCCGTGCCGGGGAAGAAAGTGACTGGCTGGGCGGCGATGCCGCGGGCATTTGCCGCTATGGCAACATCGCCGCGGGGGAAACGGATTTCGAGTGGCGGCACACGGCGTGTGCGGACGATTCCGCATTGGCGACCACGCCGGTCGGCT
>DATDPS010000199.1:0-34042 GCA_035292625.1 Lysobacterales bacterium
TTCTAACCGCTGATTCGGGACCTTTCCTAGCCTTGTCCGCATGGCCGGGACGGACGGGTGATAACGCCACGAGAAGGATGAGACAGTTCATGTGGCCGTTGTTTGTCTGTATCCTGTCCAATTTTCACATTGGGAGCTGAACGATTGTCCTCCAGAACGATCATTGTGGGAGCCGGACAGGCGGGAGTGCAGGTGGCCATTGGTTTGCGCCAGGGCGGTTACACGGGTGAAATCATCCTGGCCGGCAAGGAACCGCATGTCCCCTACCAGAGACCACCCCTGTCGAAACAGATCTTGATGAAAGAGTGGGCAGCTGAACGTTGCCAGCTGCGTCACCTCGAATTCTATGCCGAGCACAATATTGATTTGCTGCTCGGTGTTGCAGCCAGTGGACTTCATTCCCAGTCCGGTCTGCTCAGCCTGGATGATGGCTCGGAATGGACATTCGACAACCTGGCCATCTGCACCGGGAGTCGGCTGAACCGACTGACCGTGCCTGGCGTCGATTTACCCGGCATATTTTACCTGCGCACCATAGACGAAGCGCTTAAGCTGTCTTCCGCGCTTGAGGCCAACAAGCGGCTGGTGATAATAGGCGGAGGATATATCGGTCTCGAAGTGGCGGCAGCGGCGCGCGGACAGGGGTGCAAAGTTACCGTGGTTGAGGCCCTGGACCAGCTTTTGAAACGGTCCGCCCTGGCGCCTGTGGCCGCCTGGCTTCAGCGTCGCCACGAAACGGAAGGAGTGCGGTTTTGCATGGGCAGCAAAGTGGCTGCCCTGCATGGACGGGAGCGCGTGGAGGGCGTTGAACTGGGCAGCGGGGAAGTGATTGCAGCAGACACGGTGATGGTTGGAGTGGGCGTCAGGCCGGATTTGCGCTGGCTGGAGGGCTCGGGTATTACCGTAGGCCGTGGTGTTCGTGTTGATCAAACCGGTCGCACCAACGATGCACGCATTTACGCAGCAGGAGACGTGGCGGAATTTCAACACCCCCTGCTGGAAGGCTGGCAGGTGCTGGAATCCGTGCAGAATGCCGTCAGCCAGGGCAAGTTGGTCGCCGCCAACATGTTGGGCCGCCGGGAGGAGTATTGCGATGTGCCCTGGTTTTGGTCTGAGCAATATGACTGCAAGTTACAGATGGCCGGCATTCCCCGGGCTGGCGATCGCCTGGTCCAGCGGGATAACCCGGACAGTGGGGGGTTCAGCTTGTTTACTTTGTCAGATGGGCACTTGAATGCAGTGCAAAGCCTGAATTCACCGCGCGATTACATGCTGGGGCGCCAATTGATATCACGTGGAGTGGAGACCAACGACGATACCTTGTCAAATCCCCATTTCAACCTGAAGGATTTGCTGTGATCACCATTCATGTAAGGGCGCGCGATGGTCAAACGCATACTGTCGAGGCACGCGCCAATGATCGCCTGATGGAAGTCCTGCGGGAATTCGATTGGGGGGTTGCGGCAATTTGTGGTGGAATGTGTTCTTGCGCCACGTGTCACGTGTACGTCGATGAAGCCTGGATTGATCGTTTCCCCCAGCGGGAAATGGATGAACAGGAATTGCTCGAGTTTCTGGATTGCTTCCGTGCAAATTCACGATTGAGCTGTCAGCTGGAACTCCAGGAGCAGCACGACGGGCTGCTTGTCACGGTGGCACCGGAAGAATAAGTCCTTAGAATTCATGCTTCACGGCAACCTAATGACGCCCCCTGGCTTGGATTGGCGATTGGGGCGAAGCATGCCACTGGTGTCATACCAAGGCTTCACTGGATCAACAACCGCTCCGTGACATCTTCATCAGCACTGGAAACGAGCAGGAGCTGCACGGGCGTTTCAACCAGGCCCCTCGAATCGAAGTGAACTTCAGTTTCATCCGCCAGGATCCGCACTCCGGGAGGCAATTGATAATCTTGTATCGAAGTGCTGATAGCGCTGGTGGCGCTTTCCTGTGGCAGTGAAAAAGTAATGGAGTGTTGCTCGAGGTGCCGTTCACTGTTTAAATGCATGGTTACGTCGGTTTCCAGCATGCGGGCGGTGTTGCGGCCGGCGCGAACCATGAATTCCGTGTTTTCAAGCACGACCCGCAATTCCGCTTTTGCCGCCGTGTTGTTGAAGGAAGGCACGGCGAACGAAGTGATCAAGACAAGGACACCGAGCCCTATCAGAATTTCCAGGATGCTGATTCCCCGAGAGCGGGCCTTAAAAGAATAAAACATGTTGGTCGATCCCCCTGTTTGGACATTAATCCGGTTGGTCGCCCTTATCGTGAGCGACCGCATGAGGATAGTTAGTCCTTTATGGGAGATGGCTGAAGCGAGGGCGGCCAGACGATGGCTCTATATGCCGCATTGCGCCCCCGTAGCAGAAAACAAGTCCGTTTGCAGTTGCCGGGCTTCAAATACACCCCATTGCGTGCCAGGCAACCCCCGTATCCGGGCAGCCACCTCAGGTTTTGGTGGGGAACGATTTCGTTCCCGGTCCAGCGGTGACTGCCGCGCAAGTATAACTGAAGAAACAAGCCCGGGGTGGAACCGGTTTCGACCGCTTATCGGTTAAAACGCACGGTTCGTCGGTAAGGGCGGGTTAAAAGGAAACAGCAAAATTCTGTTGGTTTCCGCCAGGCAATCAAAAACCGCCGGGTGGCAGCTGTGGAAAATTGACAGGCGCGCCGGCCATCTGCTCTCATTATGTCTTGCATTCTTTACCGGTAGCCAGGGAGCCCTGCATGAAGCACCTGATTTTGTTGTTGCTGATGATCAGCCAGTTGGCCTCCGCGGCGCCGCGGGAAATTGATGATCACCATTGGACCGACGTTGAACGGATCGTGGCAATTGGCGACATCCATGGCGACTACGCTCAGTACCTGGCCACGCTGCGGGCAGCGGGTCTGGTCAATGAGAAAGGCAAGTGGACCGGCGGCGAAACACACCTGGTGCAGACCGGGGACATACCGGATCGCGGACCGGACACGGTAAAAATCATCGAACACCTGCGCGATTTGGCAGCCGAAGCCAGTCGAAGCGGTGGCAGGGTACACGCCCTGATTGGCAATCACGAAGTAATGAATGTTTATGGTGATCTGCGTTATGTTTCTGCTGGCGAGTTTGAAGCTTTTGTCACCCGCAATTCCCACAAAATGCGCGACCGGTACTTTGAGCTGGCCACGCAGGATCTGCAACAACGTGACCCCGAGGCTTATGCAGCGCTGCCAGCCAGTTACCGGGACGAGTGGTATTTGAGCCACCCACCGGGGTGGGTAGAGCACCGGCAGGCCTGGGATCCCGCCTGGAATCCGCAAGCCGAATTCGCTTTGTGGGTGTTGGGAAACAAAGTTGCGATCCAGATCAATGACCTGATTTTCGTGCACGCCGGCATCAGTGGGCATTATTGTCAGAACAGCCTGCAATCGCTCACCGAAAAGGTGGTAAAAAGCCTGCGTTCTTACAATCCGGAGAGTCCTGGTATCCTGCTGGACGAATTTGGCCCCTTGTGGTACCGCGGCTTATCCGGCGAGGCACCTGAGGCCGCCGCCGAATCGGTGCGGGCCATCCTGGAACACCATTCGGCCCGGCATATCGTGGTGGGGCATACCCCGACGAGCGGCATTGTCTGGCCGAGGTACCAGGGCCAGGTGATCCAGATTGACACTGGTATTTCAACTGCTTATGGCGGCCACCTGGCCTACCTGGAAGTCACCCCGGAGGGTTTGTTTGCCGGTTATCCCAAGGGCAAGGTGGTTTTGCCCGAGGATGAAGCCGGTCGTGTTGCCTACCTTGAAGAAGTCATTGCCCTGGAACCGGTCAACAGCAACCTGCCTGCATTACGGGCAGGTTTGACGGCACCGGACACCACTGCGGGGGACGTCGATGCGGCGCTTCAATTCGATGCCGGAACGGCCGGCTCTGACCAGGGTGAGAAGGGCGCCGAAACCGGGCCGGATGCTTCCATAACTGCGGAAGCACCCGGCGCAGGGGCGTCCATACCTATTTGCGGCATTTCTGGATAATCGACTTTTCGTACTTACCCTGGTCGCGCAGGATCTCGAAAAAGTCCGCCAGGAATTCCCGCATCTGTCCTTTTGTTTTGTCCGCCAGGAGGCTTTCATTTTGCACCAGGTCGTATAAAGCTTGCTCCTTCGCGAGGAACTCCTGGCGTGCCGTCTCCATCGTGGAGTTATACATGCAAAACCCACGATACAGGCGCTGGGTGACGGATTTGATTGGAAGTGACTCGTGGGGTACGGCATAGGGCGTCTTGATAATCCCGGCAACATCAAAATCATAAGGAACTGAATATATGTTGCTGGTCTCATCCAGCCCCACCAGCTTCGCGTTATGGCAGCATTCGTCCGGTGTCGGCCCCGCCGTGGCCGCAAAGTCGACATTGGCAATCATGAATTGGAACAGCATCATCCGGCTGATTTCCGTTGGTTCAAGCTGGGTTGGCCTGATTTTGGCCGCTTGCAGCTTTATCAAGCCATTTCGCTCGGCCATGTCGCCGTCATCTTCGATCAGGAAGGCGAATTGTGGCTCCATCGTTTCCCCCTTTACGCTGTCGACATAGGTCACAGTCAGGGGACGGACGCGGAAACTGATATCCGTGATCAGGTTATACATGCGGTATATCGTCATCTCCTGCCTGTAAAACTGGGCAAATTTATCCCCCTTGTCGCAATGCGTTACCATCTTGAGTCTTTTCTGGCCGCGGAACATGGTGCCCTTGACCAGTTCCTTATCGAAAATTAACCTGATGGGTGGAAATTTACATACTTCCTGGCGGGTAATTCCACGCCGCGCGGCCGACAATGGCAGGGATTGGGCTTGTCCCAGGCTATCAGTGAACTCGATAGTGGCGGGGTAGGGATCCTGGACTTTTTTCTTCTTGACGATGTCGTTCCACGGCGCGCGCAGCGTGATCGTCAAGAGCTGATCGGATTCGAACAACTTTTCCGGTTTCGGCGCGCCCGAATCCGCGGAATCATCCTGTGCCTGGGCAGAAACTGACCAGGCAACTGCGAGCAGAGCAATCAAACAGGCGTTCAGTACCACCTGCCAGAATTTGAACCTAGCCAGAAAGTAATCGAACATAAGTAAGCCTCCGGTTTCCAGTGCAGATTATAGTTTGGCTCAAGGAAAGTTGCCGCTCAATGCAGGATTCTTGCCCGGATGGTGCCGGGCACTTCTTTCAACTGACGCAGCAGCTCGACGGGGTTGCCAGTTTCCAGGTCCATCACCACATAGCCAATTTCACCCCGGGTTTCCAGGTATTGTGATGCGATATTTACTCGGTTGTCGGAAAACACCCGGTTAATCTGCTGCAATATACCCGGTTCATTGCGGTGAATGTGTAAAATCCTGCTGACTTCAGCGTGATCGGGAAGGGAAACCTGCGGAAAATTGACCGCGGAAACAGTGGATCCATTATCACTGTACTTGATCAGCTTGCCCGCCACTTCAAGCGCGATGTTTTCCTGTGCTTCAATAGTGCTGCCGCCAATATGTGGAGTCAGGATCACGTTGTCCAAGCCCCGCAGGGGGGAGTGAAATGTTTCCAGGTTGGACCCCGGTTCCAGGGGAAATACATCAATCGCCGCCCCGGCAACATGCCGGTCCAAAAGGGATTTGGCAAGTGCCTCGATATCCACGACGGTACCACGGCTGGCGTTGATCAGAAAGGAACCCCGCCGCATGTGTTGCAGAAAACTGGCATCGACCATCCCCCGGGTTTGATCGGTTTGCGGGACATGTAAACTGACCACGTCGGCTTGCTTGAGCAAGTCTTTGAGTTTTGGACGATCCTGGGCATTGCCCAGCGGTAACTTGTGCTCAATGTCATGGTAAACGACCCGCATTCCCAGGTTTTCCGCCAGAATCCCCAGCTGGGTACCGATGTGGCCATAACCTATGATACCGAGCGTCTTGCCGCGGATTTCATGCGAGTTTGTAGTGGATTTCATCCAGTCGCCCCGGTGTGCCGCTGCGTTGCGTTGCGGAATGCCGCGCATCAGCATGATGATCTCTGCCAGGGCCAGTTCGGCCACGCTGCGCGTATTCGAAAACGGGGCATTGAACACCGGTACGCCATGGCGCTGCGCGGACCGCAGATCCACCTGGTTGGTGCCTATGCAGAAACACCCAATGGCTGCCAGGCGGTTTGCGGACTCGAAAACGCTGGCATCGATTTGGCTGCGCGAACGAATGCCCAGGAAATGCACACCTTTCAAGGCCCGCTGCAATTTCGCGCCGCTGAGCGCATGATCGGCCAACTCGATCTCGCCATAACCCTGGCTGGAAATCATTTTCCGGGCAGCCGGGTGGATACCTTCAAGCAGCAGGAACTTGATTTTCCCCTTGTCGAGAGAGTAGTTTCTGGCTGCTTTCTTCATTTCTGGTCACACGGCTGCATGGTACGAGTGCTGCATTGTCCGGAATCAGCTCGTGGCGCGCAACCGGATAAACCATGACCAGCAGAACCACCCCAAACACCTTGCAGAGCCTTCGCCAGTCCGTGCCGGATGTTTATACCAGCAGTGAGCCTGAAGTGCTCGAATCCCATGGTCGGGACTGGACCCGGTTCCATGTGCCGGCACCCCTGGCCATTGCCTTTCCCGAGAGTATCCAGCAGGTGCAAAGGCTGGTGAGCTACGCGGCGACGGTCGGGCTGGGGCTGGTTCCCTCCGGCGGTCGCACCGGCCTGAGCGGCGGGGCACTGGCTGCCCACGGTGAGTTGGTGGTGTCATTTGATCGCATGCGCAGGATCCTGCATTTTGATGCCATTGATCGTTCCGTTACGTTTCAGGCCGGAGTTGTCACGGCCACCTTGCAGTCGTTCGCCCGCGAACGCGGGTTCTACTACCCCGTCTCTTTCGCCGCGGAAGGTTCCAGCCAGCTGGGGGGCAACATAGCCACCAATGCCGGCGGCATTCGCGTGCTTCGCTATGGAATGACCCGCGACTGGGTCTCGGGTTTGAAGGTGGTGACAGGCCGCGGTGAATTGCTGGATTGCAATCGGGGTTTGATCAAAAACGCCAGCGGCTATGATTTACGCCACCTGTTTATCGGCAGCGAAGGCACTTTGGGCATGATTGTCGAGGCCACGGTGCGGCTGACGGATCAACCGCCGCCCGGCAAGGTCATGCTGCTCGGAATCAGCAACATGGACGCACTGATGAAGGTGTTTGAGGCACTGCGCGCCAGCTTGGAGCTCTCGGCTTTTGAATTCCTGGCGGACCAGGCCATGCGGCACGTGTGCAGGGGACATGGACTTTCATCTCCCATCGGCACGGTCTGCCCATGGTACGTCGTAACCGAATTTGATTGCCCGGGTGAAGCGGAAGAAAGCCTTGCCCTGCAGTGTTTCAGCGCCTGTATGGAAAAAGGTTGGCTGCTGGATGGCGTGATCAGCCAGAGTGAACAGCAGAACCAGCAGCTGTGGCGGTTTCGCGAGGGCATTTCGGAAGCAATCACGCACCTGCGTCCATACAAGAATGACCTGTCAGTGAGGGTTTCCAGCGTTCCCGGATTTCTTCATGCCATGGACGCCTTGATGAATCGAATCTGCCCCGACTACGAAGTGATTTGGTATGGACACATTGGGGACGGCAACCTGCACATGAATATCATCGGGCCGCAAGCAGGGTCCGCCAGCGACTTTGAATCCCGTTGCCAGGAAATCAGTGAACAGACCTATGCCCTGACACAGAGCTTTGGTGGGAGCATTTCAGCCGAACATGGCATCGGTGTACTCAAGCAACCATGGCTTGGACGGGTGCGTTCACCAGCTGAAATCACCATGATGCAAGGTATCAAACAGGTTTTCGATCCGGCCGGGATCATGAACCCCGGAAAGCTATTACCGCTGGTACTCCGGCATCGAAATTTGGATTGAAAACACCGGCTGGTTCCGGGCGTGCCTGGGTCGTCTGTTGGTTCAAAAATCCTGTAGTTGCACCGTTCCGATGCCTTTTTCTTCCAACAGGATCGGGATGTCATCCACGACCGGGTAGATCACCTTGCCGTCATCGGTGATAAGGGCTTCCCGCAGGGTTTCCCGCACGGTTTCACCATGCACATGGCGCACTGAACCGTCAGCAATTGCCTTGTTCAGCTTTTCAAGCCGTCCATGCTCGAGCCGATTGAGGGGAGATTTGCTGACCGGGCAGCACAGGATTTCGAGCAACTTCCCATCGACAGTCATACGATGATCCCTTGATTTTCCATCAGGCACTTATTGTAACCAATAGCGCATCATCCGTCCCCGTAAAAGTCGGGTTGATTTGCCGCTGTTTCTGTCATGGGGGGCCGACCGGGCTGTTACAATACGTTCCGGTACCAGAATTCATTTGGCCGCAGGGTGAAGCACGTGGAGAAGAGAGTACGGGTCGGCATCATCATGGGTTCGCAGTCGGATTGGGACACCATGAAACACGCGGCTGAAGTTTTGTTGCAGCTTGGAGTAGCGCACGAGTCTCGCGTGGTGTCGGCTCACCGTACGCCCGACCTGATGTTCGAATATGCGGAACAGGCTATTGAGCGTGGCCTGATGGTAATTATTGCCGGCGCTGGAGGGGCTGCCCATTTGCCGGGCATGGTAGCCGCCAAGACGACGGTCCCGGTGCTGGGTGTGCCGGTACAATCCCAAGCGCTCAGCGGCATGGATTCGCTGTTGTCGATGGTCCAGATGCCCGCCGGAATTCCAGTCGGCACCCTGGCCATCGGGCCGGCAGGTGCTACCAACGCCGCTTTGCTCGCCGCTGCCATCGTCGGTAATGTCGACCCGGCCGTGCGCCAGGCACTCGAGGATTATCGCAGCCGGCGACGTGAGGCCGTTATGGCGCATCCTGACCCTTCCAGGGCTTGATTGGGGATGCCAATGGCGAGGGGCCGTGACCAGGGTGCGGATCGGGTCGGCATACTGGGTGGAGGACAACTGGCGCGCATGCTGGCCTTGGCCGGTATCCCGCTGGGTTGTAAATTTTTCTTCCTGGACCCCTCCGCGGGTGCTTGCGCCGCCACCACCGGCACTTTGTACCAGGCCAATTTTTCGGACCTGGACGCTGTGCGGGCGCTGGCTGCGGAAATCGATGTCGCGACCTTTGATTTCGAAAATGTTCCGGCCGAGGTTGCCCGGGAGATGGGGCGGCTGCGGCCGTTTCACCCCTCGGTCGCAGCGCTGGAGTTCTGCCAGGACCGCCTGCTGGAAAAGCGATTACTGCTGGAACTCGGCATCCCGGTGCCTTTATTTCACGCCGTCGATGCGCGCCCGGATCTGATGGCCGCTATCGACCGCATCGGGTTTCCCGCCGTTTTGAAAACCCGCCGCCTGGGGTACGACGGCAAAGGGCAGCGCATTCTCCGCCAGCCAGAAGACCTGGAGCCTGCCTGGCAGAGCCATGGCGGAAGCGAACTGATCCTGGAGGCTTTCGTGCCGTTCGATGCGGAATGCTCGCAACTGGCGGTGCGCGATGCGGGGGGGGAAGTCCGTTTCTGGCCGCTGACACGAAATGTTCATGACAACAGCGTGTTGGTGTTGAGCCAGCCGGGTGTGCTTGGCAGGGACTTACAGAACCAGGCTGAGCACTACATCAACCTGCTGTTTGATCGGTGGCAGTACGTTGGTGTCATGGCAGTCGAGTTCTTCGTGCTGGACGGAGAGCTGCAGGTCAACGAAATTGCGCCGCGGGTGCACAATTCGGGTCACTGGACCATAGATGCCGCGGTGACATCGCAATTCGAGAACCACCTGAGAGCCATCCTGGGATTGCCCCTGGGCGACACCTCGATGACCTCCTTCCCGGTGATGTTCAACTGGATAGGCGAATTGCCGGACCGCAACCGCCTGCTGGCCATACCGGGCCTGCATTGGCATGATTACGGTAAATCGGCGCGGCCGGGACGCAAAATCGGCCATGCCACTGTTACCGCTACAGATCAAGCGACGCTGATGAACCGTTGCTCGCAGATGGCCGCTGAATTGGGTGGGAATTGGGCCGAGCGGCTGGCGCTGCTTCAGTCATCGGCCGGTCAAGCAGGGAGCGCAAGCCCGTCCAGGCGCTCCACGAGTCCCGAGACTTTATCCACGATTTCAGCTGCCTGATCATCATCGATGATCAACGGGGGTAAAAGGCGAATAACCTTGTTGCGGGTTACGTTGATGAGCAAGCCTTGCTGCAAGGCCAGGCTTTTCAAGTGATCGACGTCCCGGTCGAGTTCAATTCCCATCATCAACCCCCGTCCACGGATGTCCAGCACCGCGGAACGCTTGCCCAGCCGTTGCCGGAAACCATTCAGCATGCGGGTTCCCAGTTCCTCCGCACGTTGCGACAGACCTTCATCCTGCATGATATCCAGGACCGTGCAGGCGGTGCGGCAAGCCAGTGGGTTACCGCCAAAAGTCGTTCCATGACGGCCGGGTGTCAACAACTCAGCCGCCTCGCCGCGGGCCACGCAAGCGCCGATGGGAAAGCCATTCGCAAGCGCCTTGGCGCTGGTGAGAATATCCGGCGTGGCAGTTTCGTGCTGGTAGGCATACCAGCGTCCCGTGCGGCACAGGCCGGTCTGTATTTCGTCGAAGATCAACAACCAGCCCTGGGCGTCACACAGGCTACGCAATCCCGACAGGTAAGCGCTGTCCGGCACCTGGATGCCGGCCTCGCCCTGGATGGGCTCGACCAGCACGGCAACAATCTCGTTCGTCCTGGAGGCAACCTTCCTGATGGCGTGCAGGTCATTGAATGGCACGCGCACAAACCCTCCAACCAGGGGTTCGAAGCCAGCCTGTACTTTCCTGCTTCCGGTGGCGGATAGCGCTGCCAGGGTTCGCCCGTGGAAACTGTTTTCCATCACGATCACGCCGGGCAAATCGATGGCACGCGCGTGACCGGCCAAACGGACGATCTTGAGCGCGCATTCAATGGCCTCGGTGCCTGAATTGCCAATGAAGGCACGATCGAGACCGGATATTTCCGCCAACCGGGTGCCCAGTTTTTCCTGCCAGGGGATGCGGGCCAGATTGGACGTGTGCATGAGCAAGCGGGCTTGGTCCGCAATGACTTCCGCCACCCCGGCATGGGCATGGCCCAGCGCCGTTACGCCAAGTCCGCTGATGGCATCCAGGTAGCGTTTGCCGTTTTCGTCCCATAACCAGGCGCCGTCACCGCGTTCGAATGCGACAGGCAAACGGGCATAGGTATTCATCAGGTGATCGTTCATGGACTCTCCATGGTTGGCAGCACGTACTTAAAGCACTCCTGCAACAGGCTGCCCGGGTTAAAACCCGGTCAGGATCTTCCAACGGTTGACGATGGAACAGAAAAGCGCGGCGGTCTTCTCGGTGTCATAAACTGCCGAATGAGCCTCGGATTCATTCCATTCCAGCCCAGCGCATTGCACTGCACGGGACAGCACTGTCTGACCAAAGGCCAGACCTGCCAGGCTGGCCGTGTCAAATGAACTGAACGGGTGGAAGGGGCTGCGTTTGAAATCGGTTCGCGCGATGGCCGCATTAACAAATGAAAGATCAAAAAACGAATTGTGCCCAACCAGAATGGCACGTTGACAGCCCGTGGTTCGGATTTCCTTGCGGATGGGCTGTGAGATACGGTTCAGGGCCTCGTTTTCCGGCACGGCTTGCCGCAAAGGGCTGTCCAGCCGGATGCCGGTAATTTCCAGCGACTTGGGATCGATGTTGGCGCCTGCGAAGGGTTCGACATGTACCGATATGGTGTCGGCAATGAACAGGCGGCCAAAATCATCCATGCGGATGATGCATGCGGCGATTTCCAGCAGGGCGTCTGTCTGCGCATTGAAACCGCCGGTTTCCACATCGACAACCACCGGCAAAAATCCCCTGAATCGATCTGCAATGCGCGGCATAATGCTCCAGTCTGTCATCAAGAACCGCCGAGGATACGGTATTGGAAAAGGAATTGCCATGCGCTCGTGTTTAGAAAATTCGCCGTGTTTGGCGCGCCCTGTTGGCTGGCTGCAGCCATTGGTTTTGGCGGTTGTTCTGCTGGCCTGGTATGGATCAGTCGCAGCACAAAATGAACCGGATAATGCCCTGTTCTGGGAAATCAGCCTGGGTGACCAGGAGCTTGGGTACTTGCTCGGCAGCATCCACAGTGAAGACCCGCGAGTGCTTGATTACTCCGAAACTTTCATGGCGCAGCTAACCTCATGCCAGGTGTTTGCCATGGAAATGGTTCCTGACCTGCCGACCCTGAAGCGTTTGACGGAATACATGCATTATGCAGATGCGGCCACGCTGGAGCAAACCCTGGGCTCCGAACGGTTCAGCCAGGTGATGGACGCCCTGTCCGCGTACCAGGTGCCCATGGACTGGAAATCGAAGATGAAAGTATGGGCCGTGATGATGACGCTGAGCGTGCCGCCGCCTGAGACCGGTCTTTTCATGGATCTTTCGCTTTCGTTGCGGGCAGCCGGGGCAGGCTTGACAGTAAACGGACTGGAAACTCTCGATCAACAGTTGTCGTTCCTTGAACACATGCCGCTGGATTACCAACTGGCTCTGCTCGATCAGGCCCTGGCAGACCATCAGCGGGTTGACGAGGTTCACCGCCAAATGGTCGACGCCTACCTGACCGGCGATCTTTCAGTTGTAAGCCGGATCTCCGATATGCAGTTTGCCCAGCTGGACGCTAATATCCGCGATTACTTCATGCGCCTCGGCATTAGCGAACGCAATCAGCGCATGGCCGGCAAGCTGGGCCTGATGTTGCAGGATTCCCGCGTGTTCGCGGCACTCGGCGCCTTGCACTTGCCCGGTCCGCAAGGACTGCTGGCCTTGCTGCGCGCACAGGGGTACTCACTGAAGCCCTTGCCATTACCATTCCCGCTTGAAATACAGGCCAGCGGGAGTGCGGCTGGCCAGGCTGAATTCCGTCCCTAACGGACCAGAGCCGGCGCGACGGTGGTCACGATGGCCATCGCCAGAAAGCTCAAACCCCAGGAAGTCTCCAGGAATACCGTGGCCAGCGCCAACACCAGGAACGCCACTGCGGCCGCAGTGGCATCGCCCAGGCGGTCATGCGCGCCTGCATTCCTGCCAGTTATTTTCAGCAGCAATTGGTCGAAACTGATTTTACCGCCGCCGTAAAAAACCAGGGGCAGCAACATGACCATGAATAGCAAGGGTAGCTTGAAGTTCCCCGCGCTTTTGGCCGTGATGACATATCCGCTCCACAGCACGTCCAGGCTGCTCCATTGCGCCGGCCAATGCACAGCCGCCGTTGCCACGGCGGTGATCACGATCAAGGAGATGGCGGCGAAGCGGGTGAACAGTCCAAACAGGACCAGCAGCGAGAACATGATCTCCCCCCAGGTGGCAGCCAGCCAGTTGAGGTTTTGCGGGATGATGTCGAAAGGCCAGGGGAAACCCTTCTGCCAATCGGCCCATGGAATATCCGCGAACCAGTTCCTGCCATGGAGCTTGGTAATGCCGGACTCCCAGAATTCCCAGAACATGACCAACCGCAATGCCAGAGGCCAGACGTAGTCGCCGGAAGCGCGCAGTCGGGCGGTCAGCGTGTCATAGAAATCCAGCATGTCGCATTCTCCGGGAAATCCAATATGAGGAACTACGGTTGCGTGCCCAGCAATACGTCGCGTTGCTGCAGATTCCGCATCAGGCTGGTTCCGCTTTCGATGACGACTGAGGGCGCCTGGTGCCCGATTTGCGCAGCGGTGATTTCCAGCAAAGCGCGGCCGGTCAGGTGCGCATGTTCCTGCAGCAGCGCCAGGAACAAGCGGGTCACATCGTTGAGCTGCATGAATTTCACCTGATCCAAACGATTGCGGTAAACCAACAAATGGGTTGCCTCCGCAGGTGCTTCCTGTGGCTGGAAGGCAGGGGTGATCCGGTGCACCGGGAATCTATAACTCAATGGCCAGGCCAGTGGCGAGAGCACCGGAATGCCGTCCAGCAAATCGCCTTCCGGGTTTGCCGGAATTGTTTGCAGGTCGCGTTGATCCAGGGAGAGGGCCAGTTCCACCCATTCGTAATGCGCCAGTTCCAGTAGGAAAGGTGGATCATCCAGCCGCCGCCGGCGCTGTTCCTGGACATACCGCAGGAATTCCCTCGGCAATTCCGGAAACAAGGGGGTCTGGGCGCGGTGCTCAGCATAGAATTCGCGCACCAGCCGTGACCAGTTGGCATCGCCGTACAAACGGTGGAGCACCGGAAAATTTCCCGCCAGGAGCCGTTTGACGTTATTGAAAAACAGCTCGCGGTAGACATTCATCCGCCGTTCTTCTATACCAGCTGGTGCGGCCACGCTTGCAGGGCTGCGAAGGTGTCCCGCGAATGCCATCTGTAGCTCGGCCAACCGTTCAGGCGTGTTTGCGTTGTTCATTTCGTTCGAAGTTTTGCTGCCATTGATTCTGCATGTCGGCAATGTGCTGCACTTCAACCAGCAGTTCATCCACCGGCGGAATATTGAAATCCCTTTCCAGCAGTGTCGGGAATACCCCAAATGCAGAATAGGCCATGGCGAGAAGGTCCCACACGTTGCCGATAACGCGGGCGCCGTGGGTGTCAATGATCAGGTCCTCGGCTTCGTTGTAGTGTCCTGCAATGTGGCCATAGGCGATGCGGTCGCCGGGCAGGCCGCGCAGGAACTCCGCGGCGTCGTAGCCATGATTGACGCTGTTGACGTAGATATTGTTGACATCCAGCAACAGGTCGCAGTCCGCTTCAGCGAGCACGGCGTTGAGGAATTCCAGCTCGCTCATCTCCGCGCCAGGGGCTGCGTAATAAGAGACGTTTTCCACCGCTATGCGGCGTCCCAGCACGTCCTGCACATGCCGGATACGGCTGGCAACGTGGCTGACCGCTTCTCCGGTAAATGGAATGGGCATCAAGTCGTACAGGTGGCCGTCATCCGTGCAGTAACTCAGGTGTTCGCTGTAACAACGCACTTGGTGTTCGTCCAGAAATTGGCGTACCCGGTGAAGAAATGTTTCGTCCAGCGGCCCGGGCCCGCCCAGCGAAAGAGACAGTCCGTGGGACACGAACGGCAGCCGTTCGGTGAACGCACGCAACTGCTTGCCAAGACGCCCGCCAACGTTGATCCAGTTCTCGGGAGCGACTTCCATGAAAGCCACCGCCGGCATGGGATGGGAGCGAAGCGGGCCCAGCAGGGCCCGCCTCAGTCCCAGTCCGGCACCCTGGACGGGATGGCGGCCGGCTACTGACGGTTGGATTGCGTCAATTCCGGACACGGTATGGCTGATCAGCCGTTGTCGCCTTCGGCAGGGGCTTCTTCGGCTTTCTTTTCACCGCACTGGCCTTCCGCGGCCTTGTTTTCGCCACACTTGCCCTCCGCAGCTTTGTCACCGCCACAGTGTCCTTCCGCTGTATGACCTTCGCCGCCACACTTGCCTTCACCACACTTGCCTTCGCCGCACTTGCCCTCTTCGGGACCGCCATCACCGGCCAGCAGGTATCCGCTATCCAGATCGACCGCAGCGAACGGGTTATCGGCAGCTAGTGCCGCCGTTGAAAATGCCAAGGAAGTTACGAAAGCTACGCCAACAGCAGCGGCAACGGGCTTGATGAACATGGTTTTATCTGACATTTCTATGGATCCTCCACGATTGTAATAGTGTGCGCTGATGCGCCTTGTTATCGTGTTCGGCGCAGAATATGCCGCCCAACACCTCCAACGTCTCCGGCCTTTCTGGCAACTTGAGCTTGACCCGGGCCGACGAAACGGTACTGCAAGCCTAACAGCCCTTGGCAAACTTGCCAAAAGGCCGAGGGACTCCGGGGCAGAAGACCGGTGACGTCCGCCGATTATTACAATACCCCGGAATCCGCGCCATCCGATGGGACGTCATGAGCGAATCTTGCGCCGGAACGACGGGTGACCGCCGCATACTGAAAGGCACGAATTACTCAGGCGGAGTCTTGTGTTTAAAACTGCACAGGTCGCGCACGATGCACCGGAGGCAATCCGGTTTCCTGGCCTTGCAGGTATAGCGTCCATGCAGGATCAGCCAATGGTGAGCATTCAGGCGAAACTCCGGCGGAATGGCCTTGATGAGTTTCAATTCCACCTGCAGCGGAGTTTTTCCCTTGGCCAGTCCGGTGCGATTGGCGACACGGAAAATATGCGTGTCAACGGCGATGGTTGGCTCGCCGAAGGCCGTGTTGAGGACCACATTGGCGGTCTTGCGGCCCACCCCGGGCAGGGCTTCGAGTGCTTCGCGGCTGCGCGGAACCTGCCCATAGTATTGACGATTGAGGATGTGACACGCCTTGATGATGTTGGCGGCCTTGGTATTGAACAAGCCGATGCTGCGGATGTAATGCTTCAAGCCATCTTCGCCCAGCTTGACCATGTCTGCGGGCGTATGCGCTGCCCGGAACAGCTTCTTTGTGGCTTTGTTGACGCCTGCATCTGTGGCCTGGGCCGATAGAATCACGGCGACCAGCAATTCGAATGGTGAGCGGTATTCCAGTTCCGTCTTCGGCTGTGGGTTGACAGCCTGCAACCTGGAAAAGAACTCGATCCGGTCAGAAAGCTTCATGCTGTCGAAGGCGTCTCGTTGACCCCGCCAATTATGGCGTGTTGCGGGCTTTGCCCCGCCATGCGGCTGTGCAAAAAGTTACGTCCGGCAATCAGCAACCCCAGGCCGAAGAACGCTCCGGGCGGTAGCACGGCCAGGAGAAAGCCGGGATAATCGGCTATCAGGCTGATCTGAAGCTGGTCCCC
Source organism: Lysobacterales bacterium (assembly GCA_035292625.1). Classification (GTDB taxonomy): domain Bacteria; phylum Pseudomonadota; class Gammaproteobacteria; order Xanthomonadales; family SZUA-36; genus SHZL01. The sequence goes on from DATDPS010000199.1 coordinate 16,738, forward strand.
CCAGCGGCCAAACACCAGCCCTGCCTGGCTGAACAGGGTGCCCCTGCCGGCCAGTTCGCGCAGCGCTCCGAGCAGAACCAGCGTCAGGCAGAACCCAAGGCCTGTAGCCAGGCCGTCCATGATTGAAGGCAGTGGCGCGTTGCGCGCGGCAAAAGCTTCAGCTCGTCCGATAATGGCACAATTGGTGACGATCAGCGGAATGAAAATTCCCAGTACTTTGTAGAGATCATACAACCACGCTTGCATCAACAGCTGTGTGGCAGTCACCACGGAGGCGATGATCAACACGTAAGCAGGTATGCGGATTTCCGGGCGCAAAATGCCCCGGGAGAGCGATACGGCCAGGTTGGAAAACACCAGTACCAGGGTTGTTGCCAGCCCGAGCCCAAGGCCATTGACCACCGTGCCGGAGACCGCTAGCAGGGGACACAAGCCGAGCAGTGACACCAGGCCCGTGTTTCTTTGCCACAGGCCGTCGAGGAAAATGCTTCGATAGGCGGGTTTCATGGGTTCCCCGGTTCCGCTGGTTGCGCGAATAACATTTCCTTGTTGGCGGAGAAGTACTCCAGTGCTTGACGGACGGCCATTACCACTGCACGCGGTGTAATGGTGGCGCCAGTGAACTGGTCGAATACGCCGCCGTCCCTCCTGACTGCCCAACCCGACGGCTGCGGATCACTCAGCGAGCGCCCGGAAAACCCGAGAATCCAGTGACTTCTGGCGGTTTCCAGGGCGTCACCCAACCCCGGCGTTTCCTTGTGTGCGGTGACACGAACTCCGGTGAGAGTGCCGTCCGCGTTGATTCCGACCAGCATGTGAATGTCGCCATTGTAACCGCCCGGCGCTACCAGTTTCAGCACGGCAGCAACCGCTTCACCATGCAGGCGCGCACGATAGACGGTGACTTCCCTGCCGCCGGGAAACCAACGGTTGTCGGTGAAAGTGAACCGGTCATCATGGAGCGCATTGTCGTAACGGTCCGCGGCAACGAGTTGCCCCAATTGTGCCAGGACAGCCCGGCGTTCCTGCGCTTCAATCCGTTTCCGGGTCAGCTGTTGAATACCCGCCAGCAGCGCGGTTCCGATGAGCGCAACCAGGCCCAATGCCAATGCGCTGCGCCAGGCATGGCCAGTCGAGCCGCCTGGCTGCTTACTGTCCATAAATCCTGGGCCGTGTATAGCGGTCGATCAGCGGTGCGGCCATGTTCATCATCAGCACCGCGAACGCCACCCCGTCGGGATATCCACCCCAGCGGCGGATGATCAGGGTAATGAGGCCAACGCCTGTTCCAAAAATCAGTCGGCCACGGGTGCTGGTACAACCACTTACCGGATCAGTGGCGATAAAAAAAGCGCCGAGAACCAAAGCGCCTGAGAATACGTGTTGCAGCGGTGACGGGTTGCTGCCGGGATCGGCAAGGTAGGCGGCCAGGCCCAGCAGGATGACACTACCAAGCATGGTGACCGGCACCTGCCAGGAGATCACCCGGCGCCACATCAGCCAGAGGCCGCCCACGGCATACCAATTGGCAATCCACTCCCAGCCGCGACCGCCAAAATCGCCAAATACCGCTGATTGGCGTGCTTCAAGCACGGTTTGGCCGCTGGTTATGCTGGTGCGGATGGTATCCAGTGGGGTGGCCTGGCTTACGGTATCCCAATCCAGGCCTGGCGGCAGTTGCCCGGTAAATATCGTGCTCAGCGTATCGAGCAGTCCGAGGTGTTCGGGCGCGATTGCAAGGGGCGGCAACCATTGTGTGAGCGCCTGGGGAAAGCTGATCAGCACCACGACGTAGCCCACCATGGCGGGGTTGAATACGTTGTGGCCCAAACCGCCATACAAATGTTTGGCCACGACGATCGCAAAAAACATTCCCAGGCAGGCTATCCACCAGGGCGCCAGCGGCGGCAGGCACAGGGCAAAAAGCACTGCCGTAACCACGGCGCTGTAATCGTTGAGGTAAATGCCCAGGGGCTGGCGCCGGGCCTGCAGCATGAGCGCCTCGAAAACCACGGCGAGCAGCGCAGACAGCAGGATCTGGAACAGCATGCCAAAACCAAAGAACCAAGTGTATGCCAGGATCCCGGGGCACAGAGCCAATAATACCTGAAGCATGACGCCGCCCACGGTGCCCTGCGCAGGAACATGCGGCGCCCCGCCTGTGTCGAATCGGCGGCTCATGGCTTGCCCGGATCACCGGGTCCTTGATCGTCTTTTGTTCCTGCCAGCGGATTCCGGGCGGCGTCGCCGCGCGCCTGCACACGTTGCAGGGTGGCCGCAATCCTGCGTTTCTTCTCGGCGTCGTCCAGCAGTGCCTGTTTCTTTTCCTCAATGCGCTGCCTGCGCGCATGCTTGAGCCGCTCCAGCCTTGCTTCCCGTGCTTCAAACCGCTCCCGGGCAATTTCCGCGCGTCCCCGCTCGGCGGCAAGGCTGCGCATTTCAGATTTTCCGAAGCGAAACCACTCCACCAGCGGAATGTGGCTGGGGCAAACAAAATCGCAACAGCCACACTCGATGCACTCGTTCAAACCACATCCGGCGGCATCGTCCAGCAATTCATTGCGGATTTGCCAGTGCAGGGTTTGGGGGAGCAGGACCGCCGGACAAACCCGGGCACATTCGCCGCAGCGAATGCAGGGCATTTCGGCTTGCGCGGGACGGATGTCGTCATCACTGAGCACGAGGATGCAATTGGCGGCCTTCACCATCGGGTTTTGGTCCGATGCCAGGGCATAACCCATCATCGGACCACCCAGGATCAGTCGGGCAGCGTTGCTGGAATAGCCACCGCAGCAGTCGATGAGGCTGGCGATGGGTGTGCCGATCCGCGCCCACAGGTTTCGGGGGTGTTGGACGCCATTTCCACTGATGGTGACCAGACGCTCCACCAGCGGCTTGCCCTCGATCACTGCGTCTGCAACCGCTGCAGCGGTAGCCACATTCAGGCAAACCAGGCCCAGGTCCGACGGCTTGCCACCGGCAGGTATTTCGAGCCCGGTGAGCACCTGGACCAGCTGTTTCTCACCGCCTTCCGGGTAGACGGCAGGTACCCTGACCACGCGGATACTGTCATGGCCGGCGCGCTCAATAACCGTGCCTAGGCTCTGGCTTACAGCACCCATCTGGTCTTCGATGGTAATTATGGTCCGGCGCGCCCCAAGGGCGGCCTGCAGCACCAGGGCGCCGCTGATCACGCTGCCGGGGTGCTCTCGCATCAGCATTTCATCGCAGCTGATGTAGGGCTCGCACTCAACTCCGTTCAGGATCAGCGTGTGAATGGCCGATTCTTTAGCTTCATCCACTTTCAGTCCGGTTGGAAACACGGCGCCACCGAGACCGACGATGCCTGAGTCCCGAATGCGTTGCCGCAGGAAGCCCGTGCCCCGTGATGCCCAGTCCGGAGCAGCCTTGAGTTCAATCCACTGATCGACACCGTCGGGCTTGAGCACCACGCACAAACCATCCATGCCGGAAGGGTGGGTAATGGCCTGTGCTGCGAGAGCCACAACGCTGCCCGAAGTCGGCGCATGTACATACCCGGTGCAGGGTGATTCAAATTGGCCTATTGCCTCGCCTTTAAGCACCGCCTGGCCGACGCTGACCAGTGGCCTGGCCTCCTGCCCGGCATGCTGCAGTAAGGGTATGAACAAGCATGGCGGCAGCGGGGCACGCAGCAATGGCGCATCACATGAAATCGCTTTGTTATGCCGCAGATTTAAGCCGCCATGAAAATGGTAGAGCCTCTCACCGGCATCCTGTGCCTGCTCCGGCACTCGGCTTTGCATCAGGCCAGCCTCGCGCCAGGGCTGCTTGCTGGCCTGGCCGGGGTTGTGGCGCCAGCCGGCCTTGGCCGGCGCCAGCTTTCGAGGTAGGGAGTGACTTCAACCAGATCGATGCAGTCCACCGGGCAGGGGGGCAGGCACAGTTCGCAACCGGTACACTCCGCTTCGATCACCGTGTGCATCTGATTGCTCGCACCCAGGATGGCATCTACCGGACAGGCTTGAATGCACAAGGTACAGCCGATACAGGTTTGTTCATCGATCCGCGCAACCGCGGGCGGTTTGGTTGTGCCGTATTCCGGGTCAAGGCTAAGTGGCTCGCGTGCGAGCAAGTCCGCCAGTGCGCGGATTCCGGCTTCCCCACCGGGTGGACATTGATTGATTTCAGCCTCACCGGTGACAATGGCTTGTGCGTAGGGGCGGCAGCCAGGATAACCGCACTGCCCACATTGAGTCTGCGGCAGCAAATCGTTGATCTGCTCCACTACCGGGTCGGATTCGACGCGAAATTTTCCTGCCGCCCAACCGAGGCCGAGCCCGAACACCAGGCCGAGTGCGCTTATGGAAAGTATGGACAGGAACATCATTGATTCTCGGTCACAGTTTTGCCAGGCCGGTAAACCCCAAGAACGCCAGCGCCATCAAACCGGCTGTAATCAACCCAATGGGTGCGCCGCGAAAATGCAGCGGAACATCGGCATAGGCGATGCGCTCCCGTATCGCGGTAAAGAAAATGAGCACCAGGCCAAAACCTGCAGCTGCGCCAAAACCATACAGCGCGGATTGCAACAGGTTGTGCTGCTCCTGGATGTTTAGGAGGGCGACGCCCAACACGGCGCAGTTGGTCGTTATCAGCGGCAGAAAGATGCCCAGAATGCGAAACAGCAGCGGACTGGTTTTGCGCATCACCATTTCAGTGAGTTGCACCATTGCGGCGATTACCAGGATGAAGCTCAGGGTTGAAAGGAACTCCAGGCCAAGCGGCAGCAGGACGTAGCGGCTGACCAGGTAACTCGAAGCCGATGAAAGCGTGAGCACGAACAGGGTTGCCACGGCCATGCCGATGGCGCCTTCCAGCTTTTTTGACACCCCCATGAACGGACACAAGCCCAGGAAGCGGACCAGCACAAAATTGTTGGCCAGGATGGTGCTGACCAGGATCAGCAGGTGGTCCTTCATCCGCTTTCGCGATGGTGGGACGAATCGCGCCGGGGAATCATTTCACTCGCATGCCGGGCCTGGCGCCGCTATCGGGTGACAGGATGAACAACTCATCGCCGCCAGGCCCCGCCGCCAGCACCATGCCTTCGGATGCGCCAAATCGCATTTTACGAGGCTTCAAGTTGGCCACCATGACGGTCATTCTGCCCTGCAATTCGGCAGGGTCGTAGGCGGACTTGATGCCGGCAAAAACGGTGCGGGTTTCAATGCCAATATCGAGGGTCAGTTTGACCAGCTTGTCGGCTTCCGGTACTGCTTCGGCCCGGCTGATCAGGGCGATGCGCAAGTCCAGCCGGGCGAAGTCCTCGATGCCAATTTCTTCAGCCAGTGGTTCGATCTGCTCCGCGGCGCCCGCTGCGGTGGGGAGAGTGCCTTGCAGGGATTCGCGGGAGTCATGGATGATGGCTGCGACTTTCACCGGGTCAATGCGGTTGAGCAATGGCACAAAAGTATTGATCTCGCGACCGAGAAGGGGTTGGTCGATCGCTTGCCATTGGTTGACTTCAAGGCCGAGAAAAGCTCCGGAACGCGCTGCCGTGAACGGCAGCACCGGCGCGAGATAAGTCATCAGTACGCGGAAAAGATTGATGCCCTGCGTGCAGATTTCGTGTACGGCAGGTTCTTCTCCTGCCTGCTTGATCCGCTGCCAGGGCTTGGCATCATCGATGTAGCGATTAGCGTCATCCGCAAGCATCATCACGCGGCGCATGGCGGACTGGTAGTTGCGGCTTTCGAAATCGGCGGCAATGGCATCGCGTTGTGCCACGAATGTTGCGTAAATCTCGGGCGCCGGTAGGCGCTCCGCCAACGTATTGCCAAAACTACGTTTTATAAAGCCGGCGCAGCGGCTGGCAATGTTCACCACTTTACCGACCACGTCCGCGTTCACGCGCTGCACGAAGTCCGTCAGGTTCAGGTCTATGTCACCGGTGCCGCTGCCCAGCTTTGCGGCAAAGTAATAGCGCAAGTAATCCGGCTCAAGATGGTCGAGGTAAGTCCGGGCCTGTATAAAGCTGCCGCGAGACTTGGACATCTTGGCACCATCAACTGTGAGAAATCCATGGGCATAAACTGCCGTTGGCGTCCTGAAGCCAGCTCCCATCAGCATGGCCGGCCAGAACAGGGTATGGAAATACACGATGTCCTTGCCGATAAAGTGGTACACCTCGGTAGTCGAGTCGGGTTTCCACCAGTGGTCGAAATCCAGGCCCTTGCGTTCACACAGCTCGCGGAAACTGGCGATATAGCCAATTGGCGCGTCCACCCAAACATAAAAATATTTATTTTCGGTTCCGGGAATGCGGAAACCGAAATAAGGCGCATCGCGGGAAATGTCCCAATCGTGCAGGCCCTCGGTAAACCACTCCTGCATCTTGTTGGCGATTTCCGGTTGTAACGCGCCGGAAGCCATCCACGCTTTGAGGGGGCCTTCGAACGCTGCCAGGCGCACAAAAAAGTGTTCGGACTCTTTCAACACCGGCGTTGAACCGCTGACGGCAGACCGAGGTTTCAACAGGTCGGTAGGGGCGTAAGTACTGCCGCAGGATTCACAACTGTCGCCATACTGGTCTTCCGCACCGCACTTGGGACAGGTGCCGCGAATGAACCGGTCCGGCAGGAACATGCCTTCCTGCTCATCATAGAACTGCGTGATGTTTTTGCGAACGATGTGGCCCGCCTGGTCCAAACGCTGGTAGATCAACTCGACCAACTCGCGATTGAAATCCGTATGGGTGGACGTGTAATTGTCGAAACTGATGCCGAAGGCCCTGAAATCGGACTTGTGTTCCTCGTTCATGCGGTCGATCAGCTCTTCGGGCGTTTTGCCCTCTGATCTGGCCCACAACATGACCGGAGTCCCGTGCGCGTCATCCGCCCAGGCGAAATAACACTCGTGACCCTGGGCGCGCTGGAATCGTGCCCAAATATCGGTCTGGATGTATTCCAGCATGTGCCCCAGGTGGATTGACCCATTGGCGTAGGGCAAGGCACTGGTCAACAGGATTTGTCGCTTTGAGCTCGTCATCTGGTTTCCAGTTTCGGCCGCCATGGTGAATTATGTCATGGTCGCCAGTCGATCTGTACTCCTGACCTCCCGGATCAGTTACAGGGTGGCCGGTCCCTATCATGACTTTTCCGCTCCCTATCCCAATGTCATTCCTTGACCAAGTCGATACAATGACCGTTTTAGACTCTGGATTGACAGGTAATGGATAAACAGATGACTGAATTGAGCGAGGATATTGTCCGCGGATTGTTATCGCAGGTTCGCGATCCGCACGGTCAAGGCGACATTGTGAGCCTGGGCTGGGTGCGCGGGGTCGGAATTGACCAGGATCGGGTTGCTGTCGATCTGCGCGCCAATTACCCCATCGACGGCATCCGTGAGAAATTGATCGCCGATGTCAGGACAGTGGTAGAGGGCGATGCCCGAATCAGCCGCGCGACTGTCAATCTCTGCTGGAAAGTGTTTGCGCACCAGGTGCAGGGCGAACTGAAGCCCATGGACGAAATCAAAAATATCATCGCGGTGGCTTCGGGCAAGGGCGGAGTGGGAAAATCCGCAACTGCGGTCAACCTGGCCCTGTCGTTGCAGGCGGACGGGGCCCGTGTTGGTGTGCTGGACGCGGACATTTATGGACCCAGCGTGCCCCGCATGCTGGGTGTTTCAGGCAGGCCTGAGACGGTCGGCAAACGCATCGTGCCCCAGCGGGCGCATGGATTGCAGGTGATGTCGATTGGCTTCATGGTTGAAGAAGATACGCCCATGATCTGGCGTGGCCCAATGGTCACTTCAGCCTTGCAGCAGTTGCTGACCGAAACAAACTGGGAAAGCCTGGATTACCTGGTGGTTGACCTGCCACCCGGAACTGGCGATATCCAGTTGACCCTGGCCCAGAAAGTCCCGGTCAGTGGTGCGGTAGTGGTTACCACGCCTCAGGACATCGCTCTGCTGGATGCCCGTAAAGCGGTGCAGATGTTCCGCCGTGTAAACATGACCGTGCTGGGCGTTATCGAGAACATGAGTACGCATATTTGCAGTCAGTGCGGCCATGAAGAAGCAATTTTTGGCAGCGGCGGTGGTGAAAAAATGTCGCGCGAATACGGGTTGCCGCTGCTGGGACAGCTCCCGCTGGCAATGAGAATACGCGCAGATCTCGACCGGGGAGTCCCCACGCTGATCGCGGATCCGGAATCGGAAATATCGGCCAGCTACCGCAATTGCGCGCGCAACCTGTCGGCCCTGCTGGCCAGCCGGCCACGCAGCCTGGAACTGGGCCTGCCGCAGATCAAGCTGCACAATCTGTGAGTCACCCGGCGCACTTGCTTGGGTTGAGTCCCGAGTCTGGCGAAGCAGCAAGGAGTAGAAATTGAGCATCAAGTCCGACCGGTGGATCCGCCAAATGGCGGAACAACACGGCATGATCGAACCCTTCGAACCTGGCCAGGTAAGGCAAGGCGAAAACGGGGAACGACGGATTTCGTACGGCACCTCGAGCTACGGCTATGATGTGCGCTGCGCACGTGAATTCAAGATTTTTACCAACATCAATTCGGCCGTGGTGGACCCCAAACAGTTTGACTCGAACAGTTTCGTGGATTTCGCCGGCGATGTTTGCATCATTCCGCCCAACTCTTTTGCCCTGGCTCGCACGATTGAGTACTTTCGCATTCCGCGCACGGTCTTGACCATTTGCCTGGGCAAATCCACTTATGCGCGGTGTGGAATCATCGTCAACGTGACGCCACTGGAGCCTGAGTGGGAAGGGCACGTGACGCTGGAGTTTTCCAATACAACACCCCTGCCGGCAAAAATATACGCCAATGAAGGGGTGGCGCAGTTCCTGTTTTTCGAATCCGATGAACCCTGCGAACTGTCCTACGCCGAGCGAGCTGGCAAGTACCAGGGACAGCGCGGCGTCACCCTGCCGCTGGCCTGAATGCACCCCGCCGGGCACACGGGGTTCAGGGCATTGGCGGTTGCTGAATCACTGTGGCGTAAGTCTGGAACTGAGCTTTGCCTCGCCCCACCTCCATCTCCACACGGGTTCCGGGCTTGAAGGAGGAAATACTCAGGTTGAATGCCTGTCTGTCCAGGTAAACAGTCCCGTTCAAGCTGAGAATCGCGTCGCCTTCGCGAATGCCGGCTACCCAGGCAGGCCCCCCCTGTGCGACGCTGCGAACATAGATTCCGCGATGGTCCTGTTCACCCTCGGACATAACAGCCGGGGGAAAATCGGTAAACTCAGCACCGATCCAGCCCCGCTGGACTGAACCGTATTCAATAATCTGCCGCATCACCCCTTGGGCTATGACCATGGGGATAGCGAAACCGATGTTTTGCGCCCCCTGGATGCCGCCAAGATTCCGCGTGTTGATGCCGATGAGTTCACCCTTTGCATTGACCAGCGCCCCGCCACTGTTGCCGGCGTTGATGGCCGCATCAGTTTGCAAAAATCCTTCAAACATCGGTGAACCGATGTTGTCCCGGCGGGTGGCGCTGATGATGCCCATGGTTACCGTGTGGCTCAAACCGAGCGCGTTGCCTATTGCCAGCACGACATCTCCCACCCGGGGAGGCTCTCCTTCGGCAATGGGTGCCATGGGAAGACCCTTGAGCTTGATTTTTAGCACGGCCAGGTCTGTTTCAGGGTCTGATCCAACTACTTGCGCATTCGACAAGCGCCCATCCCACAAGGCAACTTTGATATTCTGGGCTTCGCTGATGACGTGGTGGTTGGTGAGGATGTAGCCATCTTCGCTGACCAGTACACCCGAACCCATGTCCCGCCGCATGCGATAAAGGTAGCGATCACCGAGCCTCTGCTGGGTTTCAGGCGTGACTGGCTGCGGAGCCAGGGAGCTGGTATAAATGCTGACCACCGCGGGTGCGGCGCGGTTGACGGCATCGGCGTAGGACACAGGAGCAACAGATTCCGGGGGAGTCTGCACCACTGTTCCATTTTGACCGGTATCGGACGCTTTCCCGCCGCCAGCCAGTGTCGGCCACAGGTAGATCACGATAAAGGCAATGGCCAGGCCGGCAATCAGGGCTTTAAAGACGAAGCCAATAATTTCTGTGGTCTTTTTCATTCAGGAAATTGAATTCATGGGCTAAGTTCGTTGGCAGAAATCAAACTTTGTCCATTCTAAAGGCAAATGCGTTGTTTCGCATGGCAGCTTTCGGATAAAATAGCCGTCTTTAATGGCAGGGCCAAAAAAGCCGTGTGAGCCTGATCACCGCTTTGCAACTCAAGAACCACCTGTCTGATACAAAACAGACCCCGCAGGGATCTCTTCCAGCTGGAGAAACAAATGCCAACTGATGGCGTGAACAAGGGACGGCGCCGGTTTCTTATCGCCACCACATCGGTTGTGGGTGCGACCGGGGCTGGTTTCGCCGCCGTTCCATTCCTCCAATCCTGGTTACCCAGTGCCAAGGCGCAGGCGGTCGGCGCTCCAGTCATGATAAACATCGGGGCTTTGGAACCGGGCCAGGTGCTGAAGGCTCAATGGCGCGGTCAGACCATCGGTGTTTTGCGTCGTTCCCGGGAAACTCTTGATCTGTTGCCTGGTATGAATGAGCGCTTGAGCGATCCCGCTTCGGTTGAATCCGAACAGCCCGAGTTTGCAAAAAACGAAGCCCGTGCCCTGCGACCGGAATTCCTGGTGGTAAACATGCACTGCACGCACCTTGGCTGCGTGCCGCAAGTGGTTCCCGAGGTAGGTCCAGAACCCTGGGACGAAGACTGGAAAGGAGGGTTCTTCTGCCCTTGCCACAAGTCCAAGTTTGACATGTCAGGCCGGGTTTACAAGGGTGTGCCGGCACCCACCAACCTGCGAATTCCCCCTTACAGTTTCATCGATGACCAGACCCTGCTGATCGGTGTTGCGCCCCAAGGAGAAGCATAATGGGCCAGCCTGCTAGCGTGCTGGCAAAGAAGGCCGGCGAGTTCATGAACTGGATCGACGAGCGCCTGCCTGTTACCAGTTTCTATAACGAACATCTGGCGAAGTACTACGCTCCAAAGAACTTCAATTTTTGGTACTACATGGGTTCGCTGGCTTTGCTGGCGCTGGTGATACAGATTGTCACCGGAATATTTCTGACCATGCACTACAAGCCATCGGCAGACCAGGCTTTTGCCTCGGTTGAGTACATCATGCGCGACGTCGAATGGGGCTGGTTGATTCGCTACATGCACTCCACCGGTGCTTCCCTGTTTTTCATTGTCGTTTACCTGCACATGTTCAGGGCGCTTTTGTATGGCTCACACCGCAAACCGCGAGAATTGTTGTGGGTGCTCGGTGTTCTGATCTACCTGGCGCTGATGGCGGAAGCATTCATGGGGTATGTGCTGCCCTGGGGCCAGATGTCGTACTGGGGCGCGCAGGTGATCATCAACCTGTTTGGCGCCATCCCCAGCATCGGCGAACCGCTTACCGAGTGGATCCGGGGTGATTACTTCCTCTCGGATGCTACCCTCAACCGGTTTTTTGCCCTGCACGTAATAGCCATTCCGTTGGCTTTGCTGGTCCTGGTCGTGCTACACCTCGCCGCTTTGCACCAAACCGGTTCCAACAATCCGGACGGGATCGAAATCAAGAAGCTGAAAGGTCAGGACGGTGTGCCGCTGGACGGAATTCCATTTCACCCGTATTACACCGTGAAGGACATTTTTGGAGTGGCAGTGTTTTTGTTGATCATGGCGTTTATTATTTTCTTCTGGCCTGAAGCCGGGGGCTTGTTTCTGGAGCACGACAATTTCGTGCCAGCCGATCCTATGGTGACACCGACGCACATCAAGCCGGTTTGGTATTTCACGCCGTTCTATGCAATTCTGAAGGCCGTTCCGGACAAACTGATGGGAGTGATGCTGATGGGCGCTTCCGTCGTAATCCTGTTTTTCGTACCCTGGCTGGATCGCTCACCGGTAAAGTCCATTCGCTACCGCGCAATGCAGTACAAAGTCACGCTCGGGTTGTTCAGCGTTGCGTTCGTCCGGCTCGGCATGCTGGGGATGGCGGAGGGAACCCCGGCTCAAACCTGGGAAATGCGTATCTGGACTTTCGTGTACTTCGCCTTTTTCATCCTGTTGTTCTTCCTCAGCCCCAGGGAGCGCACCAAGCCAGTGCCTGAGCGAGTGACCCACTGATGAAAAATATACTGGTTCTGCTGGGGGTTGCCATTTGTGTGCTGGGTTTTGCAGTGCCAGCTAAGGCCTCGGGCGGCGCGGAGCATATTGAGCACGCCGGCGTGAACACCCGTGATGTCGCTGCGGCTCAGCGGGGGGCGAAATGGTTTATTAACTACTGCTTTTCGTGCCACAGTGCCAAGTACATGCGTTACAAACGCCTTTCGGAAGACCTCGATCTGAGCGAAGAAATGGTGATGCAGAACCTGGTGTTTTCCGATGCGAAAATCGGTGAGACCATGGAAATTGCCATGCAGCCCGGGCAGGCTGAGCTCTGGCTGGGCACGCTGCCGCCTGACCTGTCACTTATAGCAAGGTCCCGGGGGGTGGATTGGTTGTACAGCTACCTGAAAAACTTTTACCAGGACGAAAAAGGGGGCTGGAACAATTTGAACCTGCCAAATGCAGCCATGCCGCACGTATTGTGGCAATTGCAGGGCATCCAGGAACCGGTTTACACAACCCAGGGAGGCGTTCAGACAGTCGATCACCTGGTTCTGGCGCAGCCGGGTTTGCAATCGCCTGAAGAATACGAAAAAACTGTCCGTGACCTGGTTACTTTCCTGGATTATCTCAGTGAACCAGCAAAACTGAAACGCAAGAATTTAGGTATCTGGGTAATGCTGTTTTTGACCGTTTTCGCCGGGCTTACCTATGCACTGAAAGTGGAATACTGGCGCGATGTGCGCTGACCGCCTGGCCCTCTGAAAACGGGCTCTCCCGATAAGGGTTCATTAAGTTCATTAAGTTCAATGGAGAATATTGTGGCAGTATCAGCTCGAGGCCGGTCAACCATGGCCCTGTATTCGTCTGAAACCTGCATGGAGAGCCACCGGGTCAGGTTTGTCCTTGCTGAAAAAGGCATCAATGTCGACATTGTCAACGTGTCCGAAGATGAATCCGCAGCTGAGGACCTCGCTGAGCTTAACCCATACAACGAAGCGCCTACTCTGGTCGATCGAGACCTCGTTTTGTACGACGCCGGTGTGATCAACGATTACCTGGATGAGCGATACCCGCACCCGCCGTTGATGCCGGTCGATCCCGTGTCGAGAGCCCAATTGCGCCTGGTGCACTTTCGCGTGTTGCGTGACTGGTTTTCTCTGGCGAGGGAGGTGGAGACCACCAGTGGCAAGCGGGGCGAAAAATCCCGCAGGCAACTTAAGGAAAGCATCATCGCCGTCAATGATTTGTTCAAAATGTACGATTTCGTTCTCAGCCCGGAATTGACCCTGGTGGATTGCACGCTCGGACCATTGATGTGGCGGCTGACTTATTATGGCATCAAGCTGGGCAAACCCGGCGCGGCCGTAGAGGCCTATGCCCAGCGGATTTTTTCGCGTAGCTCATTTAAAGCCAGCCTGACGCAGGCAGAACGCGACTTGCTGCTAAACCTTTCCTGAGCCAGGGGACGATGTCTGGAGAAATGACCTCCAATCGACCGTACCTGTTACGGGCCCTGTACGAATGGATCGGCGCCAACCGGATGACTCCGCATATTCTCGTGGATGCCGCGATCGAGGGCGTCGATGTGCCGGAACAGGCAGTGCAGAAAGGAAAGGTTATTCTGAATATCGACCAGGCGGCGGTGCAAGACCTGATAATGGGCGATGACTGGGTGAGTTTTAACGCCCGGTTTTCAGGCCGCCGCTACGAAGTGAAAGTACCGTTAGAAGCCGTCCTGGCAATTTACGCCAAAGAAAACGGCCAAGGCATGATGTTTGCGCCGGAAGAGGGTAAACCACCCACCACAGACCCTGACCCCGGTCCGGATGAAGGGGATAACCGCAGGCCGCGTCTCAAGCTGGTCAAATAAGCCCTATTCATTCCACCGCTGTCAGATTTCCTCAATAAGCTGGCCGTTGCTGGTAGTGATGACAACGGTGGTCGGTTTTCCGGGCGTGACCAGGACGCTTCCACCCTTGCGCAATATTCCATCACGGGCGAAATTGAATCGGTAACGCAGGCTGTAATGCCGGGACTTGCCGCTACCCATCAATTCAACGGCATTCAGCACCACCGTGTCATCCATCAATAACAGGCCATGTTCACGACATGCCTTGGCTGCCGCATGACGAGCAATTTCCCTGCCTTGCAGGAAACGCCACCAGGCCAGCGCGGCAAGGGCGAAAAATACGAATAGCAACAGGCCGGTCATGCAGAAGGCGCAACCTTGCCGCGCAGCAGGATGTTTACGGCGCCGGTGCCTCCATCCACAGCACGGCACGAGGCGAAAGCAATCACTGCCGGATGTTTGCGCAGCAGCCCCTGGGTCATCAATTTCAACTTGGGCATTCCCCTGGAACGCAGACCCTTGCCGTGAACCACGCGCACACATCCGCAGCGCCGCCTGGCTGCTTCATTGAGGAATTGCAGCAGAACTTCACGTGCCACGGTCTCGGACATATGATGCAGGTCAATAGTGTCGGCCACGCTGAATCGGCCACGGCGAAGTCTACGTATCAGTTGAGGAGAATGCCCCGGGCGCAGGTACAGCAACTCTTCGCCGGTTTCCAGGTCTGGCGGCACGTCCGCGGGCGAAAGCAATTCGCGCAAAACCAACAACTCGTCCAATTGCCGCTGCCTGGGTGTGGCTTGCGGTTTTGGCGGGCGTTGTTCAAGCCGGTTGGCAGGCTTCAACCGACGCACTCCGGACATGGCTGCGCGGAAAACTTCTGTGTCACTGATGGGCCTTTTTTTCAATTTTATTTCCGTACCCGGCTTTAGACCGTACAATACCACCTCTTCAGCTTTTCCGTTCCGGATTGAAAGCGTCCAAAACCTTGCGGTGGCAGCGGCGATTCACGAAATGCATTTCCTGATCAGCAACGACGATGGGATTTCTGCTCGCGGTATTCAAGTCCTGGCAGAGTGGATCAGGCCTTTGGGCACTGTTACCATCGTCGCGCCCGACCAGGACCGGAGCGGTGCCAGCAATTCACTGACGCTCAATGCGCCGGTGCGCATACGGGAGATCGGCGAACACACCTACCGGGTGGCCGGTACGCCGACGGATTGCGTGCATATTGCCCTGACGGGATTGCTTGGCCAGGATCCCGACATGGTGGTCTCCGGCATTAATGCCGGCGCCAACCTTGGCGACGATGTCATTTACTCCGGCACGGTGGCAGCTGCCATGGAAGGGCGGTTCCTTGGATTGCCCTCTATCGCCGTGTCCCTGGTATTTGATGAAAAGCCAATTCATTACGAAACAGCTGCGCAGGCGGTTACGTTGGTTATTGATCGATTGTGCAAGGACCCTTTGCCCGCTGACACGATATTGAACATAAACGTCCCTGACCTGCCCTGGTGCGAAGTGCGTGGGTTCGAGGTTACCCGCCTCGGGCATCGCCACCGCGCAGAGCCTACCGTGCGCATGATTGACCCTCGCGGTAATCCGATGTACTGGATAGGCCCGGCAGGCGCGGAGCAGGATGCAGGTCCCGGTACTGACTTCAATGCCGTGCGCAGGGGGTACGTCTCCATCACGCCCATCCACGTGGATCTGACCCGTTACCAGGCTTTGGAGCAGGTGGCTGGTTGGATCGCCGACATTACGCTGGACGGTCCGGGAATAAGAAAGGTGGGCGGGTGATTCACCGTGATAAACCGGTGGTGTCCACTCGCGGCATCGGCATGACTTCCCAGGGAACCCGTGACCGGTTGGTCCGCCGGTTGCGTGACAATGGAATTGCGGATGAACGGGTGTTGCAGGCCATCGCAGCGGTCCCCCGTCACGAATTCGTGGATGAAGCCCTGTCCAGCCGGGCGTACGAAGACACGGCCCTGCCCATCGGCCTGAGCCAGACTATTTCACAGCCCTGGATCGTGGCGCGGATGACGCAAGCGGTGCTGGACGGCAAGACACCGGGGAAAATACTGGAAATAGGCACGGGTTCAGGGTATCAGGCAGCCGTGCTGGCACACCTTGTGCCACAGGTTTTCACGGTTGAGCGCATAGAAGAATTGTTAAAATCGGCGCGCCGGCGCTTCCACCATTTGCGCCTGAACAATATTTACACACGACACACTGATGGCCACCTGGGTTGGCCAAGCCAGGCGCCATTTGACGGTATCGTGGTAACGGCCGCGGCAATGGAGGTCCCACCAGATCTTCCACAGCAGCTCAAGGTCGGGGGAATAATGGTCCTTCCACTTGAACACGATGGCACTCAAAGGCTTTTGGCAATTCGCAGAACCGGTGGTGGTTTCGAAGAGCGGGATCTGGGTGGTGTCATTTTCGTTCCGTTACTCAGCGGCCTTTCCTGAGCAGGGGCGCCCGGGACTCAGGTTTGCGATGATGCGCGGACGCAGCAAAAGTAAACTTTTCTCAACCGCCGGCATAGTGCTGGCGGTTGTCTTGGCCGCCGCGTGTGCAGGGCCACCGCCGACGCCAGCCAGGGAAAGCGCCAGTTCGTCAGGTGCATATTCCGGCACGCCAGATGGCAGTTATCGGGTTCGTCGCGGTGATAGCCTGCATGCCATCGCCTTCAAGTTTGGGCTCGACTGGCGTGATATTGCCCGCCTGAATGGAATTTCGGCACCGTACACCATCTATCCCGATCAATTGCTGCGCCTGACCGATTCTGTCCAGCCAACGGGTTCAGGCGGCCAGGCATCCCCACAATCGATCGGCTCATCTGTGGTGCAGATTGTAGCTGTTCCTTCACCTGAGTCGACGACTTCCAGTGCGCCGGATATGCCGAGGTCTACTACCGTCACGGTAAGCCAGCCTGGATCTGGGTCAACACCGACCTCAACACCAACGCCAACTGAAGTGTTACCACCAGGCGTTCCGGATAAAGTCCCGGTGGAGGCTACACAGGCCCCGGCGGGCACGACTTACATACCACCGGCTGGCGATCCATCCAGATGGATTTGGCCAACTGAAGGCAGAGTGATCAGCAGCTACAAGGCAGGCGACCCGGCCCGCAAAGGAATCGACATCAGTGGAACCTCAGGTCAGGCGGTCCTTGCTTCCGCCGGGGGGCAGGTCGTGTACAGCGGCAGCGGGCTCATCGGCTACGGCGAACTGGTCATCATCAAGCACAGTGACAGGATGCTTAGCGCTTACGCCCACAATAGCAAGCGGCTGGTGAATGAGGG
>DATDPS010000200.1:0-3527 GCA_035292625.1 Lysobacterales bacterium
GAACAATCACGTTTTCTATTCGCTTTGCGCGCACTTTGCTGTGAGCTGGCTGGGAGAGTCCGCGTGGACACTGCGTTTGCCCGCACTGCTGTTCGGTGTCGCGGCGATACCTGCCCTTTACCAGCTGGGCCGGCATGTTGCTTCACGCGAGGAAGCGTTTCTGGTCGCTTTGTTCATGGCCCTCAACTACCAGTTTGTGTGGTACTCACAGAATGCGCGAGGGTACACCGGGTTGTTACTGGGTGCGGTGCTCTCCAGCATACTGTTTATCCGGTTGCTGGCCACCACCAGGCCCCGTGTTGGATTGATACTTGGCTATGCCGTGCTCGCGGCATTAACGGCCTGGATCCATCTAACGGCGGTTTTTGTCATCCTTGTACATGGACTGGTCTGGCTGGTGCTGGCGGGCAAGCCAAATCGCGGGGGTCAGCGTGCCACGGTCATGCCGACATTCGTGGCCCTGCTTTTGACGTTTTTTTTAATCCTGGCGCTTTACGCTCCGTCGTTCGGGGCCGACCACAATGATTTCCGCAATGTTGGCGATGGCACCAGTGGTTTTGTGGCGGATTGGGAGGATGACACAGGTCGGGTTCTCTCTGCCGCAACCACGTGGGTTCTCAGGGAATACGCCCAGGGTCTGCAGCGGTCGATCCCTGGCGGTTGGCCGGTCGTAACGATTGTCGTCGTTATGCTGCTCACCGGCATGGTGTCCTATCTCAGGCAGGGCGTCGTGGTTGCCGGCTTGTTACTCCTGCCGGTAGTGACAACTGTTCTGGTCGTTTACTCCCGCGGTCAGCTTTTATTTCCCAGATTCATGTTTGGCTCTGCGGGCTTTCTCATGCTGCTCGCCGTGCGCGGTGGTTTTGTGTCCGCAGGCTCATGCTTCCCTTTTTTGTCCAGGCGCCAAGTGTTGCTGATTGGCGGTCTCGTAGCTTTGGCCGGCGCAACGC
This sequence comes from Lysobacterales bacterium, assembly GCA_035292625.1. Classification (GTDB taxonomy): domain Bacteria; phylum Pseudomonadota; class Gammaproteobacteria; order Xanthomonadales; family SZUA-36; genus SHZL01. Next base: position 951 of record DATDPS010000200.1, read on the forward strand.
TGGTCCCCGCGGCGTGGAAGCCCAAACAGGATTTCATCGCGGTGGCTGAATACATGGCGCAACACCGCTCACCGGATGATGCTGTAATTTGTCTGATCGGGATGCATTTCGCGCTGCAAGAGTACCAGGGAATTGCCTGCACATCAGTGAAATCCATGGAAGAAATGGTTGCAATCGAGAAGTCGCATGAGCGGACCTGGTTGATCTACACCTTGCCCAGCCAATTCGAGGCCCGCTTCCCGCAAATCTGGAGCAGACTGCAGGGGTCAAGTGATTACGTGAAGGTCAAGGAATTTGACGGAACCCTGAATGGCGGCGACATCATTGTGTTGCTGAAGGATCCGGCGCGGCAGAGTGGTTCTCCCGCCAACTAATTTGGTACCATCACGTTCCGACCAGTCATCATTTCAGGAACTTTTCTTGAATCAAGCCAGCAACAGCGCCAGCAGTATTTTCATGCTGCATGTGGATATCGTGCATGGTTGCCAGCTGCGTTGCGTGGGCTGTCCCAACTCAACCATCATGGACAAGGTGGAGCGGATCAGCGTGGCGGATTTCAACCTGATCCTGGGCAATATCGACGTGGACCATGTGCACACCATGCGCCTGTATAACTACGGCGAACCTTTACTGCACCGGGATCTGCCTGGAATAGTGGAGCAGATCCCGCGGCAGCGCTGGAAGCCGTCCATCGTCGAAATCACCACCAATGCCCAGTATTGCGACTGGGACAATTTTGAAGAGATGCTCAAGTTACAGGTGGTCAACATGATTGTCGTCAGTTGCGACGGCGATGGCACGGCGGAATCGTATGAGCGCTTGCGGCCACCTTCAAAATGGTCGAAATTGCTCGAATTCCTGGAGCGTACCCAGGCATTGAAGGAAAAATGGTCACCCGCCACGCAGTTGTACACACGTTCGATCGTCGAATCCGAACAGGACAAACAAGCCTGGCGCGCGCTGGTTGAGCCCAAGGGTTGGTTACCGCGCTTTCGCGGCTGGATGATCCTCCCCGAGGCAGCCACCAACCCCACGAACCGTCAGCCGGAAAGACCGCAAGGGCTCTGCTTCTTCATGCAGAATGCGGACGTGTTCACCCAGCATCAGTGGCATGGCGAGATCAACCTGTTGTATGTCGACGCCGATGGTACCGTGGTGCCCTGCTGCATTCACCCGAAAGCGGGGGTGCTGGGTAATCTGAAACACCAGACCTACAACGATATACTCCACGGCGCGCAACGCGCGCAGTTCAAACTCCGCATGGAGACTGACCGGGCGTCCATGTCCGTGTGTGGCAACTGTGAGTTCGGCCCGGCTGGTGCAGAAGGACCCTCTTTTGCGGCGGTGCAGTAGGCAGGTCGGGCTTTCCGACGCTGTGGTCGATTTCAGGGAACTCGGGGCAAGCCTTCCGTGTGGCGTCCCTTAATTTATCGCGGCCCTTTTTCCGCCTTTTCCCAGCAGCATCGAGAGCACAATGGCGGCGCCCGCCAGCGCGGCGGACATGTAGAAACTCGAGGAAAAACTGCCGGAGTGTTGCGCCAACATGCCCGCAACAGCGGGGCCACTGATCTGCCCCAGCCCGAAAAACAGGGTGATCAAGCCCAGCCCTTTGGCGGTGTTCTCCGGGCCGCCATGATCGCTCACCGCAGCGGCCATGATGGCCGGTATACTCCAGGCGACAAAGCCGTAAAGGAATATCGACAGGTAAAGAAATACGCCCGGCAGACCCGACGCAACCAGCAGGTAAGCCAGGCACTGGACGGAAAACACGATCATCATTCCGCCTTTCCTGCCTAACTTGTCCGATATGGAACCGAACACAGGCCCCGAGAACAGGCTGAGAAAACCCACCACGGCCCAGAAATTACCAGCCAGTGATTCCGACAGGCCGCGCTCGTTTACAAGCGTGGTGACGATGAACGTGGCATAGATAATGTACGTACAGCCAAACAGGAAATAGATCGCGCCCAGGTGATAAATGGCTCGGCTGCGGTAAACGTTGATTCTTTCCTTTGCCACCGTTGCCGACCGGTCGGCAGCAACCGGCCCTCTTTCCCCGTCCATGGCGGGTCCCGGGCCAGCAGGCTTGTCTCGGAGCAAGATGAGACAAAGGAATGCCACCAACCCAACAATGGCGCCCAGGGATAGCCAGCTGATACGCCAGCCTTCCGCACCACTCAAGCGGTTGACAAACGGAATGAAAAACCCCGAAAAAATGATGGCAATGCCGCTGCCCGCGGAAATGAACCCTGCTGCTTTGCCGCGGTTCTTTTTTGTAAACCATGACGCGGCCAGACCCATCATGGATACATTGGCTCCACCGCTGCCGATACCGGTCAGAACATACAGCGTCAGCAAGCTGGCAAATGCGTCGGACTGGCTGAGCAGGCACATGGTGAGTCCCACCAGCAGCAGGGAAATGAAAATGAAGTTCCGCTGCCCGATGCGGGCGACAAACATGCCACTGAAGAAAACGGCGACGAGATAGCCGATGAAATTTCCGGTGCTGACAAAACCCATCTGTGCATAACTGAGCTCAAGCGTAGCGCCCATGGAAGGCAGCAACATGCCAAACGC
>DATDPS010000201.1:0-6957 GCA_035292625.1 Lysobacterales bacterium
CCATGACCTCGTAGTAATCCTTGAATTTCATCTGCCTGCCCCGTTGTCACCGCCGCCCTGCGGAAGTACCGGTGATTATTCCATGTCTGGCTTGGAACCGGAAAGTTCGATCTTGTCCCCGCCTGATTTGCCGCCTGGTTCGTGCGGCGCTTTAGGTGTTCCTGAGCGGCCGCGGCCGGCGGCCTTGCAGGTGCAGCAAGCGCAACAGGGCCAATAAGAGCAAGCCGGCCAGCCAGTTATGCGCCACGGCCAGGGCGATGGGCAGGCCGTAGAGCACCGAGAAGATACCGACTGAAAACTCCGCCGCCACGAGCAGCAGGATGGCGCTGCCAGTATTGCGCTGCCGGCTGCCGCCACGTATGGCCAGCAGGCCGGCGGCGAATACCAGGGCCAGGGTCGCCAGGGCACCCAGGCGGTGCACCTGGTGGATGGCGATGCGTTCAGGCCCGCCGATGGCCTGACCGGAGGCGGTCACGGCGTGGGCACGGCTGAGATCCAGGGCAGCGATGAGTTCTTTACCCGGCCACCAGCCGCCGTGGCAATCCGGCAAGGTGCGGCAGGAGGTGGCGGCAAAATTTGCGCTGGTCAGACCGCCGAGCAGAATCTGCGTGGCCAGCAGGGCGATGGCCATCACCACCAGGCCGGTTTTCGACCCTTGCGTGCCGGGCGGTTGCAGTGCCGCCGCCTGCTTGAACCACAGCCAGCCGAGCAGCCCCAGCATGGCAAACCCGCCCGCTAAATTACCCATCACCACCGCCGGGTCGTGCAGGCTGCCGGAGCGGATGCCCAAAAGGGCCAGCCAGACGGTCAGAGCAAGCAGTGCCAGCGTAGTCAGCCGATGACGGCGTTGGCGGAAAGCCATTAGGTTGAGAATCAGAACCGCGATGCCCAGAACGCTCGCTACCAGGCGATGCAGCGGAGTGGCCCAGGCCAACGGCTGTTCGGCCGTGGCGATGATGCGCTGGTAGGCGTCCCGGGCGGCCTGGGCGGCGGGCGATGCGAGCGGCGTGGAAACTTCCGCGGCACCGATGCGGCCATAACAAGCCGGCCATTCCGCGCAGCCAATACCGGAGTGGGCGAGGCGCAGGTAAGCACTCAGGGAAACCAGCACGATCACCAGCACCAGCGAGATTCCCGTGAGTGTCTTCAATATTGTTCTCCCGGGAGCTGCGCGGCTCCGTGTCTGTACTGGCCCGCTTGCCGGTTGTTCAGTCCTTGACCCGGGTCAACTGGCGGGCTTGTCCGCGGACCAGGCGCACGAAGCGGGGCGATTTTTTCCATTCTACCCGGTCCAGGCTGTTGTGGAAGCTCCACACCCAGGCGGCGTCCCACTGAAATTGGTAATCATTGGCGGACCAGTATTCGCCCGGCTGCGTATGCGGAAAGTAGCGCAAATTGATCGATGGCGGGACGGCGCTTTTGCGCGGGTCGCTGATCGAGCCCAATTCGTCACGGCTGGGCATGCGCCAGTCGTCGAATCCGCACAGACCGGCGGCGTTGACTGCGGTGACATAGGCCGCCGTGTCGCAGTCGCTGCCAAGGCATTCACCGCCGTTGGCCGTGCCACGGTAATCCAGTTCGCCGTCGTGGGATTCGAGCGGGTTGTACCAGCTGTAGGTGTTGCCGCTGTGGCGTAGCCCCGGCTGGTGCGTTTTCACTTCCCAGGTCAGGCCGGTGAATTCGTCGAGCACACATACGCCTGGCGCGACTGAGGCCTCCAGGATCTGTCCATCGCTGCTTACCGCCCGGTACTTGGTGTCATGTATTTCCGGCCCGGGGGCCGAACTGTCGCTGCAAGCCGCCAGCAGCAGGCTGGCGGTTACTGCAAACTCGATCCGGAGCGGATGGAAACGAAGCATAACCATGTGACAACCGGCAATGAAAGTGCTGAATGGTACAGGAGAAAATTAATTGAAGTATTTGATCTGCATCAACTGGCAGGTGAAACGCTTTGCTAGAATCCCGTGAACCGGCCGTCCCGGGGCTGCCAGCCCGGGCTTTGTCCAGCCGGACTCAACATAACAACGTACAGCGGATGCCAACATCATGAACCAAGATACTTCCAGCACACCAGCGGCCGAGCGCGTTCCGGTCATGCAAAAAATTCTCGACAATCCGTTTCTCCTGTTGTTTATCGGCGTGGTCTTTCCCACTGTGTTTTACATCGTTTGGGGAATCATGGAACTCATTACCATCCCCCTGACCACGTCCCCTTGACCCATTAACACTTCAGCAGAGCAGGTGACACCGTGAGCAGTATTCAACCGCCCGCCCAGGTCCTGTGGTGGAAACAGCCGCTGGATCGTGTAGAGGGAACCTGGATCGCCATTGCGCTGACCTGGTCCCTGATCATGTTCGTCATGATGCCCCTGTGGCATGTTTATGGAAAACAGAACCTGTCCAACGAAGCCTACCGCACGACGCCCGAGGCTTTCATGGCCAAAACCATGGCCATGGTCAATGAACATACCGTCCGCACCGAAACCGATCAGCAGATTCCGGTGGTCAGTCCGCCGCCGGGCAGCGATGTCTACCTGATTGCCCGCCTGTGGCAGTGGTGGCCGATCCTGGAACTGCAAAGAGGCCAGACTTACCGCCTGCACATTGCTTCCATGGACTGGCAGCACGGTTTTTCATTGCAGCCGGTCAACATCAACTCGCAAATTCTGCCGGGTTACGAGATGGTACTGACCGTGACACCGGATACAGCAGGCGATCAGACCATCATCTGCAACGAGTATTGCGGCATTGGACATCACAATATGGTGGGTAAAATCCTGGTAACCGGGGGTGGATTATGAGTACTGCATTGTTCAGAACCTGCCCGGAATCCGGCCTGCAGTTTCACAAGTCCGCGGAGTGGCTGATGCGGGCAAATGCCGTGGCGGCGGTGGTCATGTTGTTGATCGGCGGTATAACCGCGCTGATGGTGACGCTGACGCGTTGGCCTGCGGTGCACTTGCTGCCGGCTGACAAGTTCTACCAACTACTGACCATTCACGGCATCAACATGCTGATTTACTGGATCATTTTCTTTGAGATCGCGGTGCTGTACTTCTGCAGCTCCACCTTGCTGCGGGTGCGACTGGCGACACCCCGGCTGGGCTGGCTGGCCTTTTTCCTGATGGTGGCCGGTGCGGCGCTGAACAACATCTCGGTGCTGTCGGGGAATTCGTCGGTGATGATGACTTCCTATGTGCCGATGCCGGCCGAGCCCAACTTCTACCTCGGCCTGATCCTGTTCGCGGTCGGCGCTCTGATCGGTTGTTTCATTTTCCTTGGCACGCTGGTCGTAGCCAAAGATGAAAAAACCTACGAAGGCTCCATCCCGCTGGTGACTTTTGGCGCATTGACGGCCTGCATCATTGCGATCTTCACCATCGCCATGGGGGCGGTCATCCTCATTCCGACCTGGTTGTGGTCGCTGGGCCTCATTTCCAAGATTGACCCGGCCATGTACCGGCTGGTCTGGTGGGGCTTTGGGCATTCCTCGCAGCAGATCAACGTTGCCGCCCACGTCTCGGTCTGGTATGCCATCGCGGCCATCGTTTTCGGCGCCAAGCCGCTGTCGGAAAAAGTCAGCCGCACCGCCTTCCTCCTGTACATCGCCTTCTTGCAACTGGCCTCGGCGCATCATTTGCTGGTCGACCCGGGTCTCAGCTCGACCTGGAAAATCTTCAATACCAGCTACGCGATGTACCTCGCCGTGCTGGCCAGCATGGTGCACGGCCTCACGGTGCCGGGCTCCATCGAAGTGGCCCAGCGCGCCAAGGGCCTGAGCCGCGGTTTGTTCGAATGGCTGCGCAAGGCGCCGTGGGGCAATCCGACGTTTTCCGGCATGTTCATTTCGCTCATCGGTTTCGGCTTCATCGGCGGGATTTCCGGCGTGGTCATGGGCACGGAGCAGATCAATATCATCATCCACAACACCATTTACGTGCCGGGACACTTTCATGCCACGGTGGTGTTGGGCACCACGCTGGCCTTCATGGCACTGACCTACTTCCTGATCCCGGTGTTGTTCCGCCGGCAGGTGATGTTTCCGGTCCTGGCCAGGTGGCAACCCTACCTGTTCGGTATCGGCATGGGCGTGTTCACGCTGGTATTGATGGGAGCGGGCACCCTGGGCGTTCAACGCCGGCACTGGGACATGACCTTTACCGATTCGCTGCTGGGTTTTGATTATCCGGCCAGCGCCTACACCCTCATGGGGCTGGCCGGCATCAGCGGCATGGCGGCCATCGTGGGTGGCGCCGTTTTCGTGCTGATTACCGTCTTGTCGGTGTTTTTCGGCAAGCGCGTGGGTTCCGAATCGGCCTGGGGTACGGCCTGGACCCCCCTGCTGCGCGCCCAACCGGACGCTGTGTCGCACGGCGGACACGCGGCGGCGGGCAAGTGGGGCTTCGCAGCGCCAGGCACCTTCGTGTTCGCCATTTTTTTCCTGGCCATATTCGTGGCCTACTACTGGGTGAACTGGAAGTACCTCGCCTCCGTCTGGCCCATGTCCTAGGCATTGGAATGCTGCAATCAAACGCCGGGCGTATCGCTGCCCGGCGTTTTTGCATAAGCTTTACCACATGAATAACAGGACCAGGTTCACGGCTCTTGCTTGCGGCCTTGCTGTCACGGCCGGGATTTACTGCGGACCCCTGCTTGCCCAGACCGCTACCGCTGCGGCAGTGCAATATGACGCGGACCAATCGCTGGCGACTTCCCAGGCTGTACTCGGCAGCCGACTGGAGAATCTCGAGTTGACCGACAGTCACGGCCAGCGCGTGCAACTGGCGGATTATCTCGGCAAACCGGTGCTGGTCAGCCTGATATTCACCTCCTGTTACCACGTTTGCCCGGCCATCACCCGCCACCTTGCATCGGCCGTGGAGGTGGCCCGTGAAGCCCTGGGCGAAGACAGTTTCCAGGTGCTCACCATCGGCTTTGATACGGCCAACGACTCCCCCGAAGCCATGCGCCAGTTTGCCCGGGCGCAGAAGGTCGATGATCCGAATTGGGCCTTTCTCAGCGCCACCCCGGAAGTGATGGGTCGCCTGACCGCCAGTGTGGGTTTTGTCTATTTTCCCTCACCGCGTGGATTCGATCACATCAACCAGGTGACCCTGGTGGACCGGGACGGGGTGATTTACCGGCAGGTCTACGGCGCTGATTTCGACCTGCCGTGGCTGGTTGAGCCCCTCAAGGAACTGGTCTTCAACCGGCCGCAGCCGGCGCAGCACTTTGTCACCGGGCTGGTCGACCGGGTGCGCCTGTTTTGCACGGTTTATGATCCTGCCACGGGGCGTTACCGCTTTGACTACTCCCTGTTTGTGCAAATCGCCGTGGGCGGCCTCATCATACTGGCCATTGCCGCCTGGCTGCTGCTGGAAATCATTCGCGCCCGGCGGCGCAAGCGACCGGTTTGACGGTGCTCGAGTTGCTGCAGAACGCCGGCCGTAGCGGGTTCGGCTGGCTGGATCGTGCACTGCGCGCGGCATTCGGCTCACGGCTGAATCCGCTGCACCAGTTGGGCGCGCTGACCATTTTCTTTTTCTGGATCGTGCTGGTCAGCGGCATCTGGCTGTTCATTTTCTTCCACACCAGCGTCGAGGGCGCTTATGAGTCCGTCGAATACCTGACGCATGAGCAGTGGTATGTAGGTGGCGTGATGCGCAGCCTGCACCGCTATGCCTCGGACGCAGCCATCGTCACGCTGGTGCTGCATATCATCAGGGAATGGTTCTTCGACCACCATCGCGGCAAGCGCTGGTTCAGCTGGATCACCGGCATTCCGCTGCTGTGGATCATCATTCCGCTGGGCATCACGGGGTACTGGCTGGTGTGGGATAAATTGGCGCAGTATGTGGCGCTGACGTCCGCCGAATTGCTGGACTGGCTGCCCATTTTTACCGATTCGATGGCGCGCAATTTCCTCAGCGATGAAGCCTTGAGTGACCGTTTCTTTACCCTGATGGCCTTCCTGCACCTGATCGGCCTGCCCTTGTTCCTGGTGTTTGCTATCTGGCTGCACGTGTTCCGCATCAGCGGACCACGCATCAACCCGCCCAGGAACCTGATGATCGGGACGCTGCTGGCCTTGCTGATCCTGTCGCTGGTCTATCCGGCCCTGAGCCAGGAAAAAGCCGACCTGGCGCTGGCGCCGCAGAACGTGTCGCTGGATTGGTATTACCTGCTGGTTTATCCCTTGCTGAAAGCCTGGTCGCCAGGAGCCCTGTGGTTGCTGCTGGCCGGGTTCAGCCTGTTGTTGTTCCTGGCCCCCTGGCTGCCGCCGGCTGCCAAACCGCCGGTCGCGCGGGTCGATCTGGAAAATTGCAATGGCTGCGAACGCTGCGTGGATGATTGCCCATACGGCGCGGTCATGATGCAGCCGCGCAGTGACAGCAGCAGTTATGCACAGGAAGCCGTGGTCGAATCTTCGCTCTGTGTCAGTTGCGGAATCTGTGTCGGGGCCTGCCCGACGGCGACGCCATTTCGCCAGGCCACTGCCTTGTCGCCCGGAATCGACCTGCCGGACCTGAGCACCGCGATGTTGCGCGCCGAAGTTGAAGCGGCGGGGGCAATATTAAGCGGTAGCGACAGGGTCATGATATTCACCTGCACGGGCAGCGCGCCCATGCGCGAGCTGGCCGATGCCAGCACCGCGCTGGTGGCCGTGCGCTGCATGGCCCACCTGCCGCCGTCATTTCTGGATTACATTCTCAGCCGCGAACTGGCCGACGGTGTATTCCTGGCCGGTTGCCAGGGCAGTGATTGCGAATTTCGGCTGGGCGCAGAGTGGACCCGCCAGCGCATCGGACGGCAACGCGACCCGCACTTGCGCCAGCGCATCGACCGGCGGCGCATAGCGCTGGCCTGGGGCGGCAAGCCGGTGCACACCCTGGCTGCATTCAGGCGGCAGATTTCGAGTTTACCGGGCGCGGCGATGGAACTCATGCCGCATGGCGG
>DATDPS010000202.1:0-6966 GCA_035292625.1 Lysobacterales bacterium
ACGACGATTTTGATTTTTTGTTCTGTCACCAGGCTAGTGTACAAGAACAGAAAAAAACTGATGCTGATTAAGCACATGAGTATCGAACCTATTCACGTTCAACCTTGACTCCAGACCACGCGGGTATATAGTCCCCCAGCATGCAGGAAGGATTCGAAATCCAGGAAGGAGACTGCACATGAAAGGAATCATTTCTATTCATACCATACGCTTTGCGTCGCGATTTGCTGTTGCGCTTGCGCTGTCCTGGCTAATTCCCCTCGCAGCACTGGCCGCGACCGTGCCGGCCGGTTTCTCCGACAGCGTGGTCGCCAGCGGCCTTTCCTCGCCCACCTCGATGGAGATCGCGCCGGATGGCCGCATTTTCGTCGCCCAGCAGGGCGGCGCACTGCGTGTGATCAAAAGCGGGACATTGCTGGCGACGCCGTTTCTCACCGTGAGCGTGAATTCCTCGGGTGAACGCGGCCTGCTCGGGGTCGCATTCGACCCGGACTTCGCCAGCAACCGCTATGTATACGTCTATTACACAACGTCAGCCTCCCCGATCCACAACCGCGTCAGCCGCTTCACCGCCAACCAGGCGAACCCAGACGTTGCAGATGGCGGCGAGACCATATTGCTCGATCTGGAAAACCTGAGCGCGACCAACCACAACGGCGGCGCGTTGCATTTCGGCGTGGACGGCAAGCTCTACATTGCCGCGGGTGAAAACGCGGTCGGCTCCAACTCGCAGTCCTTTTCCAACCTGCTCGGCAAGATCCTGCGCCTCAATCCGGATGGTTCCATCCCGGCCGACAATCCGTTCTACGCCACCACAACCGGCAACAATCGTGCGATCTGGGCGCGTGGTCTGCGCAACCCGTTCACGTTCGCCATTCAACCCGGCACCGGGCGCCTGCTCATCAACGACGTCGGGCAGAACACCTGGGAAGAAATCGACGACGGCGTCGCCGGTGCGAACTACGGTTGGCCGAGCTCTGAAGGACCGCTGAGCTGCACTACTGCTGGCTTCACCTGTCCACTGTATGCCTACGATCACTCGCAGGGCTGCGCGATCACAGGCGGCGTGTTCTATAACCCGGCAAGCCCATCGTTCCCGGCCAGCTACGATGGCAAGTATTTCTTTGCCGAATACTGTGGCAACTGGATCAAGTTGATCGATCCCAATTCTCCACCCGCGAACAATGCGGCGACCACCTTTGCCACTGGTGTCTCCTCCCCTGTTGATCTGCGGGTGGGAGCGGACGGCAGTCTCTACTACCTGGCGCGCGGCGCAGGCAGCGTGGGCCACATCCAGTACACGGCCGGTCAGCCGCCGGCCATCACGCAACACCCGGCAGGCCAGACGGTACCGGAGGGAGCCACGGCGAACTTCTCGGTTTCCGCTTCCGGCACCCCTCCCCTGGTGTACCAGTGGCAAGTCGACCAAGTCGACATCCCCGGGGCAAACTCCTCGACCTTATCGCTGGCGAACGTGCAGCCCGGCGACGACGGCGCGTTGTTCCGCTGCGTGGTGACAAACGAGTTCGGCAGCGCATTCAGCGACGAAGCGTTACTCACGGTTACGGCGAATATACCTCCAACCGGCACCATCACCTCGCCAACGGTCGGGGCGCACTACAACGCGGGCCAGACGATCAACTACGCCGGCACCGCAGATGACGACGAGGATCCGTTCATCCCGGCCACTGCATTCACCTGGCAGGTGGATTTCCATCACGATGTGCACTCGCATCCGTTCATCCAGCCCTTCAACGGCTCGACCAGCGGATCGTTCCAGATTCCCACTACCGGCGAAAACGCGACGAATGTCTGGTACCGGGTCCACCTGACCGTAGTTGACTCAGGAGGACTCACGCACACCAGCTTCCGCGACATTCTGCCGAACACGTCCACGATCACGCTGGCCAGCAACCCGACCGGCCTGCAACTCACACTCGACGCGCAGCCCGTATCGGCCCCGGTGTCGGTTACGAGCGTTGTCGGCATGCAGCGCAGCATCGGCGCAACCACGCCGCAAAGCCTCGGCGGAACCAGCTATCAGTTTGCCTCATGGTCAGACGGCGGAGCGCTCACGCACAATATTACAACGCCTGCTACGAACACCACCTATACCGCCACCTATTCCGCAGTGCCCGTGAGCGGCAACGGCCTCACCGGCAGGTACTTCCCGCGCAGGGATCTGACCGGCACACCGGTTACGCGAATCGATCCGGCTGTCAACTTTACCTGGGGCAAGAGCTCCCCCGTGGCAGGAATTCCCGCGGACAATTTCAGCGTGCGGTGGACCGGGCAGGTCCAACCGCAGTTCAGCGGTGTGACCACGTTCTATGCGCTGGCCGACGACGGGGTGAGGCTCTGGGTGAACGGCGCGCAACTGGTAAATCGTTGGGTGAATAACTCCGGTGAGACGAGCGGCACGATCACTTTGGTTGGCGGCCAGAAGTACACCATCACCATGGAGTACTACGAGAAGAGCAACAAGGCAACCGCGCGATTGTCATGGTCGCATGCAAGTCAACCCAAGCAGGTGATTCCGCAGGCGCGGCTGTACAGCCAGTGAGGGGGTTGGAAAAAGGCCTATTTATCCGTGCCTTATCGGCATAGTCGGCGGAGCTGTTTCGTTTGCGCCTTGGCTACATGAAATATTCACGGAGGCAAGTTCCTTTGTAAACCCACTAGGGGGGTATAGACTTACATTTAGCCTCGCTGATTTGCGGGGCGGGCAAGGGGGTTAGTCAAATTTATCAGGAGGAGAGAAATGAAAGCAGTCATAAACAAGTTACCCTTGCTGGGATTGCCTTTTATCGCTGGCTTGCTTATCAGTTTCAATGTCCTGGCGGAAGAGTGCTTCGAGCTGGAGAATGGCGACAAGGTGAAGTACGAGGGCTGTACGGTCAAAGTGAACTGCAAGGCTGAAGAAGCAGAGGATGACGTCGAGTGCGGTGCTGAAATTTGTTTTTACGGCGAGCCCCCTGAGTCCTACGAAGCCTCGTATGAATTTTGGGAAGAGGAGACTTGGGTATGTGGGGGCTACGTAGGCGCTCAGCTTGAAGACGCACCGGATACCAAGTACACCTGTGAAAACGATGCAGAATTCACCTTCAAGGTCGAATGCCCCCACGAAGAGGACGACGAGTAAGGCCTGGCTCCGGTCAGATATTCACGTCGACAGGGCCGCCAATGTGCTGCCCTTCTTTCTTTCACGTTAGCAGCATGGTGGCTCGATGCCAGGGCCTCATCCCCAGCCCTGCATCAAAATAAAGAACCCCGCAAATGCGGGGTTCTTTTTTTGGCGGAGGGGGTGGGATTTGAACCCACGAAGGGCTTTCACCCTTGCCGGTTTTCAAGACCGGTGCATTCAACCGCTCTGCCACCCCTCCTGAATGAAATCGATGTGCGGTTTTACACTGGCAATCGCCGCGAAGCAGGCCGCGTTGAAGCGCGCAAGAATACAGTAAATGAAGTCCACGCTCCAGCCCTGACCTATTGCACATGCGCAGACGGCTGCACGTTTATAAGCTGCCTGAACTTGAAGTTGACGCCGATGTCTCCATATCTGCGTTGCCCACAGTTTTTTTCGGGTATCATGAACTTCTACAGGTTGAAATACAGGAGCTCGTAAATCGATGACTGACCAGGTATTCAATGTTGCATCAACCGCCCGTCTGCCGGCGCTGGCTGTCAACCGGGTCTTGCGTAATACCTATGCACTGCTGGCGATGTTGTTCGTTGCCGGCGCGGCCACGGCTTATGTCGCCCAGGCCATGCATTGGCGTATCGGGTTCTGGCCATTCCTGATTGGCATATTTGCATTTTCTTTTGCGCTCGGCAGAACGCGCAACAGTGCCTGGGGCCTGGTGACTGCATTTGGCTTCAGCGCTTTCCTCGGCATAGTCACCGGCGCCAACGTCGATGCCGTGCTGTTCCGTTATGGCAACGGCGGCGAATTGGTGGCGGCCTCCTTTGGGTTGACTGCCGGCTTGTTCTTCGCCCTCTCTGCTTATGCCATGACCACCAAGCGTGATTTCAGCAGCTGGTTCGCCTTCCTGGGAGTTGGCACCCTGGCTGTAATCGGCGCGTTCGTGCTGAATTATTTTATGGCTTTACCGGCGCTGGCCTTGGCGATCTCGACCATCGTGATCATGCTGTCCTGCGGCTGGATTATCTGGCAGACCCAGGCCATCGTGCGTAACGGTGAAACCAATTACATATTGGCCGCCACGGGTTTGCTGGCAGACATATTCGTGCTGTTCAACAACCTGCTGGCGATGCTGGGGTTTGGCTTCGGCGACGATTGAAGGAAGCTGTCCGCGCGGACAAAGGCCTGCTTCGGCGGGCCTTTTTTTCTGGATTCCGGACGCGGCTACGCCGGTCCGGAATGACGGTAGAAAAATGGGCCGGTCCAGAATGTTGGAAGAAGTGTTTCTCGGTGCGGAATGCTGAACTAAATAGCTTCAGGCCGGGATGAACTCCATTCCGCCCATGTATCTCCGCAGGACTTCGGGTATGCGGATCGAGCCATCCCGCTGCTGGTAGTTTTCCAGCACTGCAATCAATGTGCGTCCGACAGCAAGACCTGACCCGTTCAGGGTATGCACCAGTTCCGGTTTGCCGGTCTGGGGATTGCGGAACCGCGCCAGCATGCGCCGGGCCTGGAAATCGGTGCACACGCTGCAAGAGGAAATCTCGCGATAGGCCCCCTGCCCCGGTAGCCAGACCTCGAGGTCAAGAGTTTTGGCCGCGGAGAAACCCATGTCGCCAGTGCACAGCAGCATCACCCGGTACGGCAGCTGCAGGCGCTGCAGGATGGCCTCGGCGTGCCCGGCCAATTCGTTCAGTGCCGCCGTTGAGTGTTCAGGCTGCACGATCTGCACCAATTCCACTTTCTCAAACTGGTGTTGGCGGATCATGCCGCGCGTGTCCCGTCCATACGAGCCGGCTTCGCGGCGGAAACACGGCGTTTGCGAAGTCAGCCGCAAGGGCAAGCTGCTGGCTTCCAGGATCTGGCCTGCAACGAGATTGGTCATGGGCACTTCAGCGGTGGGGATCAGGTAACGCGGCACCTCGTCGGTGGTGGCAAAAGCGTCTTCCGCAAACTTGGGCAACTGGCCGGTACCGGTCATGGTTTCGGCATTGACCAGGTAGGGCAGGTAGACTTCGGTGTAGCCGTGTTCCTGGGTGTGCACGTCCAGCATGTACTGTGCCAGTGCCCGGTGCAGGCGCGAGAAAGATCCCTTCAGCACAGTGAATCGGGCCCCGGCAAGTCTGGCGGCTGATTCGGCATCCATCAGCCCATTGCTTTCGCCCAGTGCCACGTGATCGCGGGGCTCGAAATCAAAAGCATGCGGCTGGCCCCAGCGGCGCAGTTCCAGGTTGGCGCTCTCGTCCCGGCCTTGCGGCACTTCCGGCAAGGCGAGGTTGGGCATTTCCATCGCCCAGGCTGTTTGCAGGTTTTTGACGGTGGTGAATTCTGCTTCGGCGCTGGCCAGGTCGTCCCCCAGGTTCTTCACCTGCTGCAACAGAGCCGTAATGTCTTCGCCACGCGACTTTGCCTGGCCGATTTCCCTGGCGTCCTGGTTCTTGCGGTTCTGCAGGTCTTGCATGCGGATCTGCAGTTCCTTGCGCTGTTCTTCCAACTGGCGCCAGGCAGGCAGGTCGAGTTCGTAGCCACGCGGGCGCAGGGCCCGGGCTACCGCTTCGGGGTCAATTCTGAGTTTCTGCGGATCGAGCATGACTGAACCTGTGGTTGAAAACGCTGCATTGTACCCACTGAAAATTATTCCGTGGGCAGTTCGCCGATGATGTCGGTCCCATCCGGCGGGTAAAAGGAGAACAGGCTGGCCTCCAGCGGCAGATTGCGCTGCAGCCCGGTAAAGCGGATTTCCGTGCGCAGGCCGAAGGCATCCTCCATGGCCATCAGGCGCAGTTCATCGCCCTGCAGCCCCAGCAACACCCGCTCGAATTCCGCTTCCGCGTCGATGGCCCGCAACTCGAGCAGCCACAGGCCGTCCATTTCACCCGCCTCGCGCACTTCAAATTGCTCATCCAGGCTGCCAATGTCGTTCAGGAGGCTCAGCGGTGAATCCGCAGCAAATTCCGATTGCGGCTTGACCGTAACCTGTTCCAGCACCTCGTCATAGATCCAGATGGTCAGGCCATCGGCCACCACCAGCTCGGGAAACTCGCCGCCATACTCCCAGCGGATGTTGTGCGGCTGGCGCAGCCAAACCTGTCCTGCGCTTTCATCCTCGACTTCACCATCCCTGCCGATGACGCGCTGTGCAAAGTCAGCGGTAAAGGTATCCAGACCAGCGGCGAAGCGCTGCAACTGGTCGCGGCCGGGTTGCTGCGCCATGAGATCGCCACACACGCAACTCAGCATAAGAGTCAGCAGTGCGACAGGTGACCATCGAGTAAACAAAATCGTCAATCCCTTTGGCAAGGATTCAATCCCTGGGTGGCCGGGCCGCCAGGACTTCGCGCTGCCCGTTATGTTCGGGTGGGCTGACCACGCCAGCCGCTTCCATTTCTTCCACCAGCCGCGCGGCCCGGTTGTAGCCGATGCGCAACTGGCGCTGCACGCTGGAGATAGAGGCCCGGCGCGACTCGGTAACTATGGCCACTGCCTGGTCGTAAAGTTCATCCTGCTCACCAGGCACGGCCTCAGGCAGGCCGGTGGGGCCGATCGACATGCCGTCAACCGTGATTTGCGTATCGTCCAATATCTCGTTGAGGTAATCCGGCGCCCCGAACTGCTTGAGGTAGCGCACCACCGCATGTACCTCGTGGTCATCCACGAAAGCGCCGTGGATGCGTTCGGGTAAGGCAGAGCCTGGCGGCAGGTACAGCATGTCGCCGTGGCCGAGCAACTGGTCAGCGCCCATCTGGTCGAGAATGGTGCGCGAGTCGATGCGCGATGAAACCTGAAAGGCGATGCGCGCCGGGATATTGGCCTTGATCAGC
>DATDPS010000203.1:0-14162 GCA_035292625.1 Lysobacterales bacterium
ATGTACCGCGTGGCGTTCACGGACCACCAATGGATCCATGAGGAAATCGCATTACCCGGTCTTGGTGCCGCTTCGATCAAAGCGGCGAGCGATGATGCGGATCTCTTTTTCTATACCTACGAGGACTTCCTGACCCCGGCCACGCTGTACCTGTCAGCGGATGGTGGCGCCGAAAAGATCAAGGCGCAGCCCACGTTCTTTGACGCAACCGGCGTGCAGGTTACGCAGCACGAGGCCATTTCCGCGGATGGCACCAGCATCCCGTACTTCCTGGTTACCCCCAAGGGCTTCAAAGCCGATGGCAAGGCGCCGACGGTGTTGTACGGCTATGGCGGTTTCGAAGTGTCTTCGACTCCATATTATGGAGCAACTCTTGGCGCGGCTTGGCTGGAACGGGGCGGGGTCTTCGCGCTGGCCAATATTCGCGGCGGCGGCGAGTTCGGGCCGGCCTGGCACCAGGCTGCCCTGCAAGACAAGCACATGCGCAACTTCGAGGACTTCATCGCGGTGGCCGAGGACCTCGTCGCGCGCCAGGTCACCTCGCCACGCCACCTCGGCATCATGGGCGGTTCACAGGGCGGACTGCTGGTTGGCGGAGCGTTCACGCTGCGCCCCGAGCTCTTCACCGCCGTGGTGTGCCAGGTGCCCTTGCTCGACATGCAGCGCTACAACAAGCTGCTGGCCGGGGCGAGCTGGATGGCGGAGTACGGCGACCCCGACAAACCCGAGGACTGGGCCTACATCCAGACCTGGTCGCCCTACCACCTGGTGAAAGAGGACGCCCAATACCCGAAGGTGTTTTTCTGGACCACCACGCGCGACGACCGCGTCCACCCCGGACACGCCCGCAAGATGGTCGCCAGGATGAGCGCGATGGGCCACCCCGTGTACTACTTCGAGAACATCGAGGGCGGCCATGGATCGGGTTCGGTGAATACCCAGCGCGCACAGATCAACGCACTGCAGTATGCCTACCTGTGGAAGATGCTGGGTGGTTGAGCGCCCCCACCGTGGGAAACCTGATCGCGGTTTTAGCGAATCACCGGCTTCAGGCAGTCGCCATCAGTCAATGTCGTTGATGTGCTCCAGCCGCGTCTCAAAATCACCGCAGGTATACCCTTGAATTTCCAGCGAGAATAGCCGGCGCAGTGGTATGGTTCCCGCTCCCAGGCTGATTCCATTGAGGTTATAGGTCAAAGACAGGTTATTGCAGTCGTAGGCCCTGAGCGTAGCGGTTCCCACCACCTCACGGTCGGCAAGCTTGTCGCCCAGGAATTCCCCGTTGGTTACCAGTACGATGTCAAAACTCACTTGCGTCGCATAGATATCGTAGGAATTTCCCCCTGTCAGCCACAGCAGGTTGCCGTCGGCATCGTAGGTGTACCAGGAAAGAAACAAAAATCCGTCCGGGTCACTGGCCAGCTCGTTGAAAGCTAAGAGAAATCCCTGGTCGGGAATTCCCGGGGTGCTCCAGTTGCCCGACAATCTGCCGGTCAGCGTCATGTTGGCTGCACGTAAGTTGTTCAGATAGGCGGGAACTTCGCCACTAACACCACCACCGCCAGGATCATCGAATTCCAACAGGAAGGCCCCGTTGTAATCCGCGACAGGCATCAGCTCGTCAAAATCGAAATCAGCCGCGAGCGGGGCGTGTGAATCCAGGAAAAAAGTCATCCTCACGCCTTCGGTGAGGATGCCGAAATTGTCAATGGCTTCATTGGTGTTCGGTTCCTCGTTCAGCCTGAAGCGGTAGCGTTGCGGGTCCCCATCGATACGCCCCCAGGGCTGGGGCATGAAGGCAAAATCGTCAAACCCATCCGAATTGTCCAGCAACTCCAGTTCCACGAGCAGTACTCGCCTTGCTGAATCGGGGCAACCTTTTTCAACAACAACGACATCGAGCGCATGGACTTCCCCGGCGAGGTTGATCCAGTCGACAAGCCCCTCAAGCAGAACCTGGCTGCCGCTGGTATTGAAATCTTCCAGAACAGAGATGTTGGTAACGCAGGCTGGCGGAAAATAGGAAACAAAATTCGCCAGGTAGTTTTCGTAGTAGGCTTGCGCAGACGAGCTCATGGCCATGACTGTTGCGCTTAAGCCGGCTTTCCAGAACGCTCGATACATGGCGGATTCCCTCTGGTTAATTGAACTTCGACAACGCGAACACCCCTCCGCCCACCATTTGGTTTTGTGGCGGCGTACTGCCAGTGCATAACTGATCACAGGTTCCCTGACAGGGATTGAAGGACGAATTCAGACTACACCGGGTGAATCATTGCGCGCAATGCGCTTGCGTATGTTTTACTTGACCTTGCTGTGCATCTGCAGTTAAGTAACCAAACGTTCACCGCAATGGTGTTCAAAACTGCTCCATAAAAAAACCAGATGCCTATCGGAAGTTCAAAATTAGCGGGCATGACGCTGGGCCAGAGGAAACAACTGGCCAACAGCGTCAAGCTGTTGCTTTTGTGGCTGGCTGCCAGCGACGGCAAACTTGAGGAATCAGAACTGGAATTTGCCTCCGCGCATTTTCCGGACGATGGCGGCACGATCACTACCAGTGACTTTCTGGCGGTCATCAGGAATTCCGACCTTGGGACCATTGAAAAGGCCATCCGCACCCTTGCCGTGGAGAGCCGGGAATTGCGCATTGCCTTTCTCGATATGGCCATAACGATGTGCATGGCTGATCGTAATATGGCGGTTCCGGAGAACCACATTCTGCGCTTTTATGCCGACGCGCTGCATTTGGGGATCGACCTGTTGTGCAAACGATTTCAAACTATCACCGGGGTGGAATTCGGTGACCCTGGCGATCCGGCCAGTGAGGCCTGGTGGGAACAGGCCGCCAGCAGTGGGGGTGCGACTGGCCAGGTCGATCAAAGCGGCGATGGCGGGCGCATTGAAAATTCAGGGTACGGAAACCGGCCAAGTCCGGGCATGAACATTGCTCAGGCTCGCACGGTACTGGGCGTCAGCCTTAATGCCACGCCAGCCGATATCGAGCGCGCATATCAGAATCTGGCCGGCATCTTTGAGGTAGGCCGTGTTGAAGCCATGGGCGAGGCGGCGGTTTCGGTAGCCAATGAGAGATTCAGGAAAATCCAGGAAGCTTACAAGTTGTTGCGGGCCTGATCAGGAATGAAAGACTTGTACTCCAGTTTGGGTATTGATGCGAAGGCCAGCCGCGAGGAAGTGGCCGCAGCCCTGCAACTGAAGCCCGGGTCGGGAGCCAGCCCGGCCATTCTCCTGGATGAAGAAAAGCGATCGGCATACGACCGCGCGCACGAAACCCTGAAGACGATCGGCATGCTGCGGCACAGGCTGGGACTCGACTCGGGCGATTCCTGGTTCCTTGAAACCTGCCCTGATTTCGCACCCAGGTCGCGCACGGCAAAAGCTCCGGCAAAGCCTGGCGAGCCCGAACCAGAAGCTGTGTCACCCGGGGCAAATCCCGATATTGCACAAGCGCAGCTTGTAAAAACGGAGCCACCGGCTCATTCCCGGCGGCTGATTCCCCTCATCGCGGGGATAATCGCCGTCATTCTGCTGGT
Organism: Lysobacterales bacterium; assembly: GCA_035292625.1. Classification (GTDB taxonomy): domain Bacteria; phylum Pseudomonadota; class Gammaproteobacteria; order Xanthomonadales; family SZUA-36; genus SHZL01. The sequence goes on from DATDPS010000203.1 coordinate 3,555, forward strand.
GCTGTTCATCGCTTATTTTTGAAGTCAGTACGATCGTCGATCCGGGATTGCGACCAACTTTTCCGACCGTCAATCCGGGAATGCGACCAACTTTTCCGACCGTCATTCCAGGGTTTGCGTAGCAAAGCCCTGGAATCCAGGGGTGTGCTTATCCGCAGTACTGGATTCCAGACCCGACTGCGTCGGTCTGGAATGACGGGTGGTTAAGCGCCGGCTGGAATCCAGAACTTATACGAAACGACGGAAACCGACGAAGCCCACACTCAGCATCAACAGCGCCAGGATCGCCATGCCGTACTGGCTCAGCGTCGGAATGCCTTCGAAGAATACGGTATTGGTGACGGTGCAGCTCAGACCTTCACTACCGAGTTCAACATCAAGGCTATTGCAGTCGCCGAGGTCAGTTTCGACGGCGTCGTCGTCTATATCTTCCGTTACGTAGCAGTGGGCGCCATCCTCACTGTCCCAATCCGGGATAACCGCGGCGGTGTGGTCTCCCGGTTCGCTATCACCGGTGCCAGAGAAATCTTTGTTCCAGTAACCTTTCCCTTCTTGCCCAAGGATTTCGCCATCGCAATGCAGCGTGAGTTCATAATTCTGGTTGACATCATCGCCACCCGAACCTTCAATGACCCAAACCTTGTTGATTTCGATCTCAACCGGAACTGGGGAGTTGGTGACTATGCACACGTTGTCGGCACCCGAGTTGACGTTTTCGAACTCACAAGCGTCAACGCCGTTATCGGAATCCTGGGTTGATCCGGCGTCATCTTCTGTTACCTCGTAGTCGGCCGAGTAGCCAGCCACATCGGACTCCCCGATTTCGCAATCCAGCTGGCCACTGTCAAAACTTTCAACTACGAATTCCACTTCAAAATCACCATCTGACGCGGTTCTTGTCGCACTTTGGTTCAGCGGCACGCCGGTGAAGCACTGGATGTTGACGGTCACCTCGGTTTCATCGTTGCCGTCAGTGAACTCCTTCTGCACGGTAAACGTGGCACGGGTAGTAGACCCTGCCACGACCGGACTGATTTCGGTGGAAAAATACACCGTGTTGCCAGGCCCGCCGGAGTGCCAGATGAATCGCGCGGCAGCGTTGATGCCACCGAAGCTGCCCCACGGGGCGGTTCCCTGGCCGCCCAGGTCTTGTGGTGCCGAGTAGTTCGCGCCAAAGCCCGTGGTGCTGACCGACCAGTTGGAGCTGTTGCTCACCAGGCTTTGCGTGCCGTTGTCGAAGGCAAAACTGCTGTTACTCAGCGTAAAGCTGCCGATGAACATGGCCGGCGGGCCGGTATCCGTCGCCACGATGTGGAGGTAGTTGGTCACGTCGGGCGTAAGCAGGCTGTTGAAGCCATAGGTGGTTGGCCAACTATTGCCGGTTCCGATCTGCGTTCCCTGAACGCTGTCGTCGGTGCTGATATAGGCCGTGAACTCGTTGTCCACGGTCATGGCCGCATCGAGAGTGGTTGCGGCCGACAGGGTGTTGGAATTAGCCGTAGCCAGGACAAGGACCAGCAGACAGAATCTCAAGGCATTCATCGCCACACTCCAAAGTTGGTCACGTAAGCTCGTGACATTTTTACTTTTCGCACCCCTTGAGGGCTCATGATCGCAAATTCACCTGTAACATGCCAGCCAGCCGGAGCCGAATATGCCCGGCAGAGCCCTTTTATGCCATTTGGCACTCTCTACTTGCCCAACTCGTACAGGTATTCGACGTAGGACATGACTGCGCCGTCCCAGCCCTCGATCTGCGGGTTGGTGGATTCGATCAGGAAATATTCGTCCGGGGCATGCGCGCCGCTGCCGTGGCCCAGGCCAAAATGTCCCGAAGCCAGATTCAAGGGTTCACCGGTGAAGACGTAACCGGGATAGGAGCCGGCGCTGCGCGGCCACAGCACGGGATCAAGCCCCGCCTGCTGCAAAACCGCTATCTGCGCCTGGATGAGCGGAGCGCTTGCCGGCGTACTCGTCGGGTCGTAGCCTCCGCTCATGTTCACCTCGATGTCGCCGAAGCCGTGATTGGCAAGGTGCGTTTGCAAGGCCGCCAGGGCAGCCTGCGCCTGCATGTCCGGCACCAGACGCAGGTCCAGTTTCGCCACTGCCTGGTGCGGCAGCACGGTTTTGCCGCCGGGCCCGGTATAGCCGCCGACCAGGCCCTCGATGTTGACCGTCGGCTGCGACTCCAGCCGTTCGAGTGCCTGCGCGAAAGGCAGATCATCGATCCAGCGCTGAACGCCCAGCTGCTGCTTCATCTGCTCTTCGCTACGGCGTTTGGCCGCTTCAGCGATCATGTCCTTTTCTGCCGTGCTGAGCGGCAGCGGCTGCGGGTAGTTGTCGATGGTGATGGTGTTGCCGTCGGCCGAAACCAGCGTATGCAGCGCCTGCACCAGGCGCCAGGCCGGGCTGTCGACCATCGCCTTGAGCGACGAATGAATGTCCTTGGCCGGGCCGCGCCCCCATTTCTCGCCGCTCGAGGTCAATTCGACTTCGATTACTCCCTTCGCTCCGAGGTTTACGGTAACCACGCCATCCAGGCTCTGTGAAGCAGACGGCATGAAGACGCCGACGGTCCCGGCCAGGGCGGCCTGCACTTCAGGCCGGTGCACGATCTGCCCGATGTGCGGCGAGCCGATTTCCTCCTCGCCTTCCGCGATTAGTACCACGTTGACGGGCATTTCCTGGCCCGCTGCGCGGATCGCGTGCAGCGCCGCCAGGAACGCCGCTTGCGGGCCTTTCTGGTTCACCGCACCGCGCCCGACGATGGCTTTGCCCAAACCGGGCTTGTCCACCAGGGCCGCGTCCAGCGGCGGTGACGACCATTCCTGCGGATCGAACTGTTTCACGTCGTACATGAAATAGAGCCCGACCGTTTTTGCCGCGCCTGCATCAAGCGTGGCGAAAACGCCCGGCTTGCCGTCCGTCTCAACCACGTCCGCCCGCTGAAAACCCGCGTCCCTGAGCAGCCGCGCCATGTGCTCCGCGCCGTCGGGATAACCGCGGTTCTCCGCCGCGATCGAGGGCAGCCGGATCCAATCCTGCAGGCGTTTCACGCCTTCATCGTGCTGGCTGGCAATCCGGGTTTTGATCTCGGCCAAGTCTGCCGACGCGGACCAGGCCGGCTGGTTCGACAGGAAAACCGCCAGGCTCGCGGCAGTGGCCAGCAGAAATGTTGTGTGTTTCATGTGTTTTTCCATGGTGGTTCGAAGGCAAGAGGAAGCCGGGTGAAATCTTCCGGGCGTGCTTATGGTAACTCCAAAATTCGTGGATGAAACATGATCTTTCATCCCGCTGGCCCAACGGCAGCGCTTACCGGGGCCGGGGTTTTCGTGTCCCACGGGAAATCTGGCTATACTCAAGCCGGTCACATGGCTTGCAAACTCCATTTCGCAGCGAGGACAAAGCGATGAAGCGTCTGGCTGAACTGATCGTCATTATGCTGGCCGGGTGCTTGTTCAGCCCTGCCTTGTTCTCGGCCAGCGAATCATATTCCGCCAGTATCAGGGAATGGACCGTGCCATGGCCCGACACACAGCCGCGGGATCCTGCCCTGGCGGCGGATGGCGGCATCTGGCTGGTCGGGCAGGGTGGCCATTACGTGGCCCACTTTGATCCGGACACGGAAGAGTTCCGCCGGTTGGAGTTGCCGCCCGGAACCGGCCCGCACAATATCATCGTTGATTCCGACGAAACGCTGTGGGTGGCGGGCAACCTCAAAGGCTGGATCGGTCAGATGGACCCGGAAACAGGCAGCCTGCAAACCTATCCCATGCCGGCGGAAGACGCCCAGGACCCCCATACCCTGGTTGCCAATGATCAGGGGCAGATCTGGTTCACCGTGCAGTGGGGCAACTACATCGGTCGAATGGAAAAGGCCACGGGCGAGGTGCAACTGGTGAAAGTGCCGACCCCCAAGGCCCGCCCCTATGGCATCGAGCTGGACTCCGCCGGGCGTCCCTGGGTGGCGCTGCTCGGCACCAATGCCATTGCCACGGTTGACCCCGGCTCCTTCGAGCTGACAGAAATCCGTCTGCCGCGGGCAGGCGCGCGGCCCCGGCGCATGGCCGTCACCAGCGACGACCTGGTCTGGTATGTGGATTATGCGGAGGGTTTCCTCGGCCGCTACAACCCGCAATCGGGCGCAATCAGCGAGTGGAAGAACCCCAGCGCTGAATCAGGACCCTACGCCATGGCGGCGGATGCACAGGACCGTATCTGGTTTTTCGAGACCTGGCCCCAGCCCAACTTGCTGGTGGGTTTCGATCCGAAAACCGAGCAGTTCTTTATTTCTGTTCCGGTACCCTCCGGGGCTGGCACGGTGCGCCACATGGTGTACGACAAAGAGCGCAACAGCCTGTGGTTTGGCACCGACACCAACAAGCTGGGGCAGGCCAGGCTTCCATGACACATATGCAGCAGTCGGATCTGCTTAAAAGCATCAGCCAGGGCAGGATGAATTCGATGCAGATCGGCGTGATCATGATCTGCTGGCTCATCAATATGCTGGATGGTTTCGATGTGCTGGCCATTGCCTACACAGCGCCGAGCATCAGTGAGGAATGGCAACTGTCCCCGGGAAAACTGGGAGTTGTGCTGAGCGCCGGCCTGGCTGGCATGGCGCTGGGCGCACTTTTTATTGCCCCTCTGGCCGACCGGTTTGGGCGCAGGAAAATCATCCTCTGGTGTCTCGCGATCATAGGTTGCGCCATGCTGGCGACGGCCAAAGTCGATTCCATCGGCCTGCTCATCGCAGCGCGAATCGTAACCGGCCTGGGGGTCGGTGGACTGCTGGCCAGCCTCAATACCCTGGTGGCTGAATATTCAAGCGACCGCCGCCGCAGTTTTGCCATCAGCTGCCTGCAAAGCGGCTATCCGATCGGCGCAGTGGCCGGTGGCATGGTTGCCGCGCCCTTGATCCCTGCCTTCGGCTGGCAAATGGTTTTCATCATCGGCGGCCTTGCCACGCTGGCGATGCTGATGGTAGTGCTGAAGTACTTGCCCGAGTCGCTGCATTTCCTGATCGACCGGCGCCCGGCAAACAGCTTGCAACAGGTCAATCGAATCCTGTCCAGGTCAGGGCGCAGCCCCATCCCCGAACTGCCGCAGATGCTGGAAAAGAACCCGCAACCGGGCATCACGCAGATTTTTTCGCCGGCCCTGAAAGTGAGCACCCTGTTGCTGTGGGCAAGTTTTTTCATGAGCATGCTCACGCTGTATTTTCTGTTGCTCTGGACACCGCAGATCATCGTCAATGCCGGCCTGCCCAAGGAGCAGGGGATCCTGGTGGGCACAACGCTGAACGCCGGGGGATTGATGGGCATGTTGTTGCTGGGGTATTTTTCTGAACGGTTCGGGCTGCATCGCCTGATCATCAGTTTTTTCCTGCTGGCGGCTATCAGCATGGTGGCATTTGCGCTCATCGAGGCCTCGGCCATAGTTTTTCTGCTGCTGGCTTTCGCCCTGGGCTTTTTCACCATTGGCGGCATGATTGGCCTTTACTCGGTGGCGGCTGGCCTGTATCCCACCACCCTGCGCAATACCGGGCTCGGCTGGGGCATCGGCATCGGGCGCCTGGGCGCCATCCTCGGCCCCTGGGTGGCAGGGATATTGATGGGCATGGGCTGGGAACAGGCTGACTATTTTCTGTTGCTGGCCTTGCCGCTGGTGTTTGCCATGTTGTTTACCCATGCACTGAAAAAATCCCAGGCACGAAAAGTAATCTGACGGAGTGGAAGTGGATAAACATCAGGATGACCTGAAGTGACTGTTACGGTTTCCAGCTACCTGCTGCAGCGGCTGAAATCCCTGGGGGTCGATCACCTGTTCGGGATTCCCGGCGATTACATTCTGCCGCTGTTCGAAAGCATAGCGGGCAGCGGAGTCAACCACGTGGCGGCCTGTAACGAGCTCAACGCAGGATACGCCGCCGACGGCTATGCGCGCCTGCGCGGTCTTGGCTCTGTTGCCGTGACCTGCGGCCCGGGCTCGCTCAGCCTGGTCAACGCGACCGCCGGCGCCCTGGCTGAAAGCGTGCCCCTGCTGGTGATTTCCGGAGGCCCCAAGCTTGATGCCTACCGGACCATGCCGGCCATGCACCACCTCTTACCTGGGAAATTCGACGCTTCACTCAAAGTTTTTGAACAAGTTACGGCCCATGCGCGCGTGCTGGACAAACCTGAGCAGGCAACGGCGGAGATCGACGAGGCGCTGGATGTTTGCCTGTCGCTGCAGAAACCGGTCTACCTGGAAATTCCCCAGGACGTGCAAACCCAGCCCTGCCGCCCCCCGGACGACAGAAAATTCAACCGGGGCATCCGTAGCGACCAGGACGAAGTCAGCCGCGCCGTGGCATTCCTGGCCCAAAGAATCATCCAAAGCCGGCGCACCGTCATTTTGCCCGGCCACGAAATCCAGCGGGCGCATATCGAAGCGGCCGTGACCCGGCTGATCGAGAAAGCGGCTCTGCCGGTGGCATCGATGTTCATCGGCAAAGCGGATTTCCTGGAACAGCATCCGAACTGTATCGGCGCTTACCAGGGGGCGGGCAGCATTGAAAAAGTTCGCCAGTTCGTCGAGGGCGCGGACACGGTGGTGTTTCTGGGTTGCGTGGCCTCCGATTTCAACCTGGGCGGTTTCACAGCGCAGTTGAGTGAAGCGCAGATGGTTCACGTACTGGACAACCGGGTGACGGCGGGCCAGCAGGGCTTCGAAGGCGTGTCCATTGCTGACCTGGTCGAGGGCCTGCTGCAGGCGCTGCCTGCCGGTGCGGCAGCGGCTGCCGGCGCCCCGCTGCAGGCCTTTTCGCACCGGACGAAGGGCGACTATCAAGCCGAATCCGATCAGGCCATCACCAACCGGCGCTTGTACGACCGCATCGCGCTGTTCCTGCGCGAGGGTGATATCGTCCTGGCCGATGCGGGCTGCGCCATCAATGCCACGCAGATACAGTTACCCGCCAACTCCCAGTACATCGCCTCCTGCTACTGGGCATCCATTGGCATGGCCTTCGGGGCGGCGCTGGGCGCCTGTTTTGCCGCCAGGCCGGGTCAGCGGGTCATTGTGCTGGAAGGCGACGGGTCATTCCAGATGACCGCCCAGGAGCTGTCCAGCATGGTTCGCTACGAGAAAACCCCGATCATCTTCGTCGTGAACAACCTTGGCTATACCGCGGAGCGGCTGATCCATGACGGGCCATTCAACGACATTGCGCAATGGAAATACCATCAATTGCCGCTCGCGTTCGGCGGTGTGCAGGGCGAGGATGTATGGACCGAGGGTGACCTCGAGCGGGCGCTGGAAAGGGCCGGGGGGCATCAGGGGCCGGGGCCATTGCTGATCGAAGTTCACCTGGACCCCTGGGACGCTTCGGAGGCATTCAGGCTGATGAGCGAGGCCCTGCGGAGCCGCTAATCCGTCCCCAGCCTCGGCATCAGCTTGCGGTGCTGCAACAACCTGATGATCTCAGTCAGTTTTTGCTTGCGGTAGGCCTCGACGTCGCGGTTCTTCCAGTCATAGAAACCCGCGCCATCGCGCAGCCCATTGCGCTGAGCGGCCATGTTGTCTTGCACGATGTCCGGCACGCTGAAGCGCTCCGCGTCGAGGTTCTGTCGCAGGTAATTGGTGGCGTGAAACAGGATGTCGCCGCCGCCCCAGTCGATGAACTCCAGCAATCCCAGGGTGGCGAAACGGATGCCAAAACCAACCTTGATCGCCGTGTCCACGTCTGCGGCCGAGGCAACCCCTTCTTCGATCAGCCGTGCCGCCTCGTTCATCGCCAGGGCCTGGATGCGTGGCACGATGAACCCCGGGGAAGACTTGCATACGACGGGCACCTTGCCAATTCCGGCCAGCAGTGACTTCAGCGCATCGACCGTCTGGCCGGAGGTATGGTCACCAGGGCTGACTTCCACCAGCGGCATCAGGTGCGCCGGGTTGAGCCAGTGCGCGTTGACGAATCGTTCATTGTGGCTGACGAAGGCCGCGAGATCATTCGCCGACATGGTCGAAGTGGTGGATGAAACGATGGCTGCATCATGGATATGCTCATTCAGCCACGCGTAGACGCTTTGCTTGATCTCCCTTAGCTCGGTGACCGCCTCGAATACATAAGCTGCCTGGCGGATGTGTTCCGCGGCCTCGGCCCTCGGAACGATAAGGATCCGATCTGCGATCGTGCCGGCCTGTTGCGTGACAAGCACCCCGATTTCCCGCAGAAACCGCAGTTCCTCCGCGAAATCAGCGCCGGTGGACTGCCGCAGCTCCGCAAACTGATCTGGCGCCCGGTCTTCACTGTCGACCAGCACCACCCGGTAGCCGGAATAGGCAAACGCAAGGGCAATCCCTTTGCCCATCCGGCCGATTCCGGCCACCAGGATTTTGTCCATCGACGGATCTTCAGTTTGCATCGAGTGCCTTCCCTCTATCCTGCGGGCAGCGGCCGGCAGGACTCAAGTACCCGGGCCGGGGTCATCACCCCCAAGATAGGCATGAAATACATTCTGCGGATCGTACTGGCGGCGAAGTTGTTGCAGTTTTTCCCAGGATTCGGGGGAAAAACACTCCTCGACATGCTGTGGATAACGCACCGGGTCGATCTCGTTGATGTAGTGCCCCCTGGCCAGCGGGCGCAGCATGGCGACGGCTTCATCCATCCACGCATAGTTGGGTTCGATATCGTCTTCCTTCTCGGCGATCATGTACCAGGACATGTAATGCCGCCCGCCCGTGCGAATACAGACAGAGGGGTCCTCGAAGGTCGAGTTGAATGACCACCCGCAGAGGAAAAATGAGCGGGGTGAGCGCGGAGGTTCGGCGATCATCTTGTCGGCCAGAAGACGAAAAGCCTGCGCGGGTTCATCCGTCCACATGTTCTCCACCGCGGTCCGGCCCGGGCTGGAGTGGTCCGTTTCCGGTGGCACATAAAGTTGGGGATAGGTAATCGGTATGTTTTCGCGTTTGAGAATACTCAGCTCGGCGAGCCGGCTCGCGGCCACGGGCTGCATCAGCTCTTGCGCATCCTCACCGGTGTGCGCGAAGGCAAAGAACTGCGCGACGCAGACCAGTTCCCGCTCCACGTAGGGTTTTTCGGTCGGATGGAACCTGCCCACCTTGATGAGAATTTCCAGCCGTTTACCGGATGCCTCGCCGATTTTTTCGAATTCCGCCAGCGCCTCCGCAAGCCGTTCCACCGGGATCACGTAAGTGCTGACCTCGATGGCCTGGTGCACGGAGTAAAGCCGCAGTTTGTAGCGCACCACCGCGCCGAAGAATCCGGGCCCGGCGCCTCGAATGGCCCAGAACAGGTCCGGGTTTTCCTCCGCGGAGGCCATGACTTTCTTGCCTTCAGCGGTGATGATCTCCGCGCCCACGATGGAGCGGCAGGCGATGCCGTTTTCCCGCATGTTCCAACCCAGCCCGCCGCCCAGCAAGTAGCCACCCAGGCCAACCATGCCGGTGTGCGCGGCAGGGAACACCAGTCCCTGCCGGGTAGTGGTCTGCGCCAACTCATTGGCCCTGATACCCGGTTGGATCCAGGCGGTCTGGGTCTTTGCATCAAGCTCCACCCCGTGAAGCTGGGAAAGGTCCAGCAGGATACCGCCCTCACGCAGTACGGATTTGGCCGGATTATGCCCGCTTGATCGCACCGAGATTCTGTGGCCGTTCTGCCGCGCATGGTTGATGGTCTCGATCACGTCCGCTTCCGATGCGGCCCTGACGATGACTTCCGGATAGCGTTTCGGCTTGAAAACGTACCAGGTCATGCTGGCCCACCAGGAGGGGTATGACGCATCCCCCCGGTGGACGATCTGGCCGGCGATTCTTTCCAATCCCGCGCCGGCGGCCTGCGCAAAAACCCGGGACCAGTGCACCAGGCCGGCCGTGCTGGCTGCGGCCAATGCAAGGAGTTGCTGCACAAAGGCCCTGCGGGTTTTTCCGATTGCATCCATGGTGCATGCCTCCGTCACGTGAATTCTTGCGCCTGCGCGGTCTGGCGGAAATACTTCAGCCCCCAGGCCAGGCAGGCGGCGCCCAGCAGGCCGGCTACCGTGGCAATGATGGACATCGAGTAGCCCACGGCAAGGTCGTTCCTGAACACGTAATCCGTGCACAGGGCCACCAGTGTTGCGCCGCCGGTGATTCCCAGCAGGTTCATGAACAGGAAAAACAGCGCCGTCACCTGGGCGCGCATCTGGTTGGGCGCCATCCATTGCAGGGCTGCGGCGGAGGTGGCGATGGGAAAACTGGCGAAAAACATGGCCAGCCCCAGGACCAGCAGGGTGGCTGGCAGATTCCCGGCCGATGAGAACAGTGCGGACGGAATGACCAGTCCCAGTCCGCCGATCAAGCCGGAGCGCAGGGCGGCATCCGTGTGGCCCAGCCGGGTAAAGCGGTCGGTCAGCCAGCCGCTGCACAGGGCCCCGGCCGTGTTACTGATCAGGACCAACGAACCGAGGTAGAGCCCGGCTTCCTTCGCTGTCAGTTCGTAAGTGCGCATGAAGAAAGCCGGCGCCCAGGAGAGCAGGGCAAACAGGGCGAGTGCCAGAAACCCAAAGCCAAAGTAATGGGCCTGGAACGTGCGCTTGTGGGTGCGGATATACCGCAACA
>DATDPS010000204.1:0-4801 GCA_035292625.1 Lysobacterales bacterium
TGGACGGCCACCCGATTACGTGGAAGTGCGTATCGTGGACGAAGCCGGCCAGGACCGTGAACCCGGCCAGGACGGCGAATTGCTGGTGCGCCGCCGTGGCGCTGATCCGAGAAAAGGTTTTTTCAGCGGCTACTACAAGGATCCGGAAGCCACGGAAGAGGCCTGGCGCGGCGGGTGGCTGCATACCGGGGATGTGGTGCGCCAGGAGCCGGATGGCTCGATGTTTTTTGTCGACCGGCGCAAGAACGTGATCCGGCGCAGCGGCGAAAACATCGCGGCGGTGGAGGTCGAAGCAGTCCTCCTGGAACTGGATGGCATATTGAATTGCGCGGTGACGGCGGTGCCTGACGAATTACGCGGCGACGAGGTGCTCGCACTGGTCGTAGCGCACCAGGGCGCGGAAAATACCGAGGATTTGGCACAGCAGATTTTTCAGCACTGCATGCAGTCCCTCGCTTATTACAAAGCGCCCGGCTACATTGCGTTTGTTGACGAGATTCCACTGACAGCGTCCAACAAGGTCAGCCGCCTGGAGGTCAGGAAACGGGCGCTTGAATATGTCAAATCCGGCCAGGCCCTGGACCTGCGCGCCGGCAAGAAGAGGCCCCGCGTTTCGCCGTGAAAACCAACAGCAATCGTTCAGGCTACGACGGTATCGTGGTGACCAGCCCGGTCAGTATCCCGTACGAACGCTACTCTCCGGAGCCGGCGCAGTGGTGGTTCGGCCGCGCACTATCCGCGCTGGGAATATCATCGGGCCTGGGGCCGGCGGACATCGACGGCCTGTGCGCGTCCTCTTTCAGCCTGGCCCCGGACACCGCGGTGGGACTGACGCAGCACTTCGGCCTGACGCCGCGCTGGCTGGACCACATCCCCACGGGTGGCGCTGCCGGCGTGATGGCCCTGAGGCGGGCAGCGCGGGCAGTGCAAAGCGGGGATGCAGGCATCGTTGCCTGCATTGCCGCCGATACCAACCAGGTCGATTCGTTCCGCACCATGCTCGGCAGTTTCAGCCGGTTTTCGCAGGATGCCGTTTTACCTTACGGTGCGGGCGGACCGAATGGCAGTTTTGCCTTGATGACGCGCGAATACATGCGTGCCTATGGCATCGGCCGGGAGGAGTTTGGCAAATTGTGTGTTGCGCAGAGGCATAACGCACTTCACTACCCCCATGCATTGATGAAAACGCCGCTGGGCCTGCAGCAGTACCTGGAGGCGCGTAAAATTGCCGACCCGCTCACGCTGTACGATTGCGTGATGCCTTGCGCTGGCGCCGAAGCTTACCTTGTGATGCAGGAAAATGTAGCCGCTGACCTCGGCTTGCCGTTTGCCCGCCTTCTGTCGACCATCGAGCGCCACAACGCCTATCCCGATGATCCCGTGCAGCTACGCGGTGGCTGGGCCATGGACGCCGATGAACTGTGGGGCATGGCGGGCGTGAAACCCGCCGAGGTCGATCTGCTGCAGACCTATGATGATTACCCGGTGATAATCGCCATGCAGTTCGAGGACCTGGGCTTCTGCGAGAAAGGCGCATCCGCGGAGTTCATCAGGCACCACACGTTCACCTTTGACGGCAGTTTCCCGCACAACACCTCCGGGGGGCAGTTGTCGGCGGGCCAAGCGGGAGCGGCGGGAGGCTTCCTGGGAATGGTTGAAGCCATTCGCCAACTGACGGGCGCAGCGGGTTCGAACGCCGTTGCGAAACCCCGCCTGGCGGCCGTCTCCGGTTTTGGCATGATAAATTTCGACCGCGGCCTGTGTTCGGGTGCCGCCATACTCGCCGGAGACAGCGCATGACGCAGGCGCACAGGTCTCCGCCACAGAAAAAGCCGCAAGAAGCCGCCTTAGCGCCGGAGCTGCCGCCCTTTACGCGCAGCAGGAAAGGCATTGCTTTCACCACGGCTGCTGCAGAGGGCCGCTTCTCATTACAGAAGTGCGCGGCATGCGGGCAGGTCTGCTATCCCCCACGCGAAGCCTGTCCCAAGTGCTGGTGCCCGGACCTGCCCTGGACGAACATGCCTGCGGGGGGAAAGCTGTTGACCGAGTCCACGCTGCGGACCAGCTTCAACGCGTACTTCCAGAAACGCACGCCATGGCGCATCGGCACGATCCAGCTGGATGCGGGCCCCGTGGCGCTGGCCCACATCCATGGCGATGTTGCCGCGCGCGCCAGGGTGCGAATGATCGCTCGAACAGACAAATCCGGGCAGGGGGTATTGATGGCCTTGCCGGAACAGGAGACTCCAAACATGGCGGACGACCAGCAATTGCAAACCCTGACCTGTGATCCTGCTTCCCGCCGGGTGCTGATTACCGACGGATGCACGGAAACCAGCCAGGCGATTGCCAGGGCAGTTGCGGCGGCAGGCGCTGCGGCCATCTTCGCGGGGATTGCGGAAAACTCGCAACCCTGCCCCGGGCGCGAAGCGCTGGAGGGTTTACCGGGCCTGGTATTCGTGCCGCTCGACCTGGGCAATCCCCAGTCCGCCGCAGAACTGGCCGCTCGGATCGGCGACCAGGTCGACATTCTCATCAATACGGCTGCCCTTGTTCGCCCCGCTGCCGGAATGGGACGCGAAAACGTGGCCAGCGCGCGGGATGAGATGGAGATCAACTACTTTGGTTTATTGCGCCTGATCCAGGCATTCGGGCCAGCCATGCGTTTGCGCGGAAGGGAAGGTGAAAAGGGTGCCTGCGCCTGGGTGAACCTGTTCTCGGTCTACGCTTTGTCCAACTCACGCGTCCACGGAACCGCAGCGGCCAGCCAGGCAGCGGCCCATTCCCTGAGCCAGTGCCTGCGAGCCGAAATGGCAGGCAGCGGCGTCAAGGTCGTGAATGTCCTGCTTGGACCGCTGGATGATGCCTGGCACCGGCAATTACCGCCGCCCAAAGTGACGCCCGGGCAGCTGGCCGGCGCTGTCGTCACGGCGTTGCAGGAGGGGATCGAAGACCTCGCCCTGGGGCCTGTCGCCGAAGACCTGGTGCGGCGGTTCCGGCAAGACCCGATGGCGCTGCACCGCGAATTGGCACAGATTCAGCAGAGTTAATCAGATGGCAGGAGCATGGTATGAATGCTGATCAGAAAACAGCCCTGGTCACCGGCGGCAGCGCAGGCATCGGCGAGAGCATTTGCCAGCACCTGCTGGCGGATGGCTACACGGTGTTCAACCTTTCGCGGCGGTCCTCCGCCTGCCAGCACCAGCGTCTGGTGGATATCCAGGTCGACCTGGCCGACCCGGATGCAACGCGTTCAGCGGTCACGGACCTCGCCGCCCGACACGCCATTACAACGCTGGTCCACAACGCGGGTGTCATACGCCCGGCCCTGCTTGAAGAAGTGGACCTGGGCGATGTTGATTACTTGACCCGGCTGCATATTCACGCCGCCATCCTGTTACTGCAAGGCGTTTTGCCGGCGATGAAAGAAACGGGTTTTGGCCGGATTGTGATGGTGGGTTCCCGCGCCATGCTCGGGCTCGAAACCCGCAGTGGCTATGCCGCTACCAAGGCCGGACAGGTCGGGCTGGTGCGCACCTGGGCGCTCGAGCTTGGCAAGTACGGCATTACCGTTAACCTGGTCGCGCCGGGACCGGTGGTCACCGACATGTTTACCGAAGTCATCCCGGAAGACAGTGACAGGGCGCGGCGGCTGGCGCAGACCATACCGGTCAGGAGACTCGGACAGCCGGCAGACGTGGCACGGGCCGTGATGTTTCTGGTTTCCGCGGACAACGGATTCATTACCGGGCAGACCCTGTTTGTTTGTGGCGGTGCCAGCCTCGGCTCCTTGTCTCTGTAGGTTCTCCCGGCGAAATGAATACCAGGCCAGATATCGGCAGGAGTCAAACCGATGACTTATACGAACAGTGAACTCGACCAGCTCGTTACCCCAACCCGGGTACATCGCAAAGTCTATACGGACCCGGCCATTTTCGAGCTCGAAATGGCGCGCATCTGGGGTAAGGCATGGATCTACATCGGCCACGAAAGCCAGGTTCCCGAGCCTGGCAGCTACGTCACGCTGCAGATGGGCAAGTTCCCGGTGGTCATGGTGCGTGACCGGTCGAACGAAGTTCATGTGCTGTTTAACCGCTGCGGACACAAGGGAACAAAGCTGGTCGACAAGCCTTGCGGTAACACCGGGGGCGGCTTCAATTGCTGTTATCACGGCTGGAGCTACCGCCTGGACGGCAAGCTCGTCAGCGTGCCGCACATGGCGGGCTACGAAGGCACCGGGTTTGACAAGAACGACCCGCGCTACAGCATGCAGAAACTGGCCCGCTACCAAAGTTATCGCGGCTTTGTTTTTGCCACCATGGACAAGAACGCTCCTGAGCTGAAAACCTGGCTGGGCGGGGCAGGCGACGTGCTGGACAATCTCTGCGACCGATCACCGCAGGGGGAGGTTGAAGTAGCCGGCGGAGTGCTGCGCTATGAACACGACTGCAACTGGAAAATGTTCATTGAAAACCTGAACGACACCATGCACCCGATGATCGTGCACCGCTCCGTCGTCGATGCAGCCAACGATTATATCAAGACGCTGCCGGAGGGGTCCGCGCACCGCGACGAGGCTGAGATCATTCCTCCGTTCGGGGCCTCCTACAAGAACTTCGAGGCCACCGGCATCACCGGCTTTCGTTATGGCCACCACTACGACGGCGGCAAAAGCAGCATCCACGCCAGCTACAGCGTCGATCCGGACTACGAAGCTGCCATGATCAAGGCCTATGGTCCGGAGCGGACGCAGCAGATACTCACCTTCAACACGCACAACACGCTGTATTATCCTTCGCTT